>CAJCIT010000132.1 GCA_903970405.1 Acidobacteriaceae bacterium
TGCAATAGATCCCGAGGAGCCGGTCCACCGTCTGCTCGATGGTCGCCGGCGGCGAAATCCTCGAGCAAAGCTCCTCCCAAATCTCTGGCTTGGTTGCGCACTCCTCCATGCGGAGCGCCAGATCGGCCGCGTTGCCGACACGAAAATGAAATCCGTTTTCGCCGTGTCTTACTTTTTCAGCCATGCCCCCGACATTACTGCAGATGACAGGCCGGCAGGCCGCGAAGGCCTCCTGGATGACTAGCGGCGAGTTTTCCCACCAAATCGAGGGCACAACCACCCATCCATTTCGCCGGATGATGTCGAATACATCCTCTGACCGGTAGGGACCGCAGAGCCGCACCGTATCCCCAAGCCCGTCCAGGCATTTCTTGACCTGGTTCTTGAAATCCTCGTCGGCGTACTGCATCGAACCGTGGATCTCGATCCTGATTCGCTTGCGCAGACGGACCGGCAGCATTCGGACCGCATCCAGGAAAACAAGAGTGCCCTTGAGCCGGGAGAGTTGGCCCAGAACCACAAATCGCGTTCGGTCCGGCTGGCCCTCGTCACCGGTGGTGTTTGTGAGCCGTGGCTGACCGTTTTCGAGGACCACCATCTTCTCGGGCGGAAGTCCCCATCCGACGTAACGGTCGCGCAGGAATCGACTGGGGCATATGAAGCGATCCACCAGCGACAAAAAAGATTTGACGAAGAGTTCCCGCAGAAAGAAATCCTGCGGGGAAATGTCGGGAAAGCAGAGGTGGCAATCCAAAGGCGCCGCCTTTTGGCAAAGCAACCCGTTCGTTTTCAGCATCTGCCCCTGCGCATGACAGATCGCCAGGAACTCATGCAGTGTCAGGATGATTGGTGCGTCCGGCGAGTATTTTCGAACCTCGCGGATCAGCTCCAATCCCATGTGCGCGTAGTGGTGAAAATGGACGACAGTGGGCGCGAACCGCTCCAACAGGCCTCGAAAATCCTCGAAAACGACGCTCCGCTGCGGCTGCGAGTGCCGGAAATGATTGACCGGCGGAGGGGTGAACAGGACATCGAGTCCGTCGGACGACCTGGCGACAAAAGGCGTTCCAGTGTGTCCCGGCGATTTGCTCACGCGCGAAACGATCATTGCTTCGATCCCGCGTTTTCGCATCTCGGCCCACTGAGCATGTGCCGCTATCTCACCGCCGCCGAGACTGAAATCCGGATGACCGTGAGAAACAACGAGGACTCGCGGGTCACTCACGCCGGGCCATCCGTCACTCCCAGGCGGCCACTTCCCGTCTTTCTTGCTATTGCGCGGGCAAGCTTCGCCGCGGCGTGTCGGCCGGCGTCGCCGTTCTTGCCGCCCTTCCGCTCCAGGACATCGGACCATCGGTTGTTGTGAAGCCAACAGTTATAAGCAGTCAGGTTGGCTCGCCACAGGGTGTCTCCAGTCCCGGCCTGCGATTGGCGTTCAAGGTGAAAAAGTTCGACGTCAAGCGCCACCATATTTTTTCGGCCGGCCGCGCCGGCGCGCAGGCAAAGATCGGAGTCTTCGAAGTCCCCGATGATGTAATCCTCCGAAAACCCGCCCAGATCGCGAAAGAGAGCCGCTTCCATCAATACGCAAGCGGCCGTTACGGCGTCGGTTTCCCGCACCCCGCTTAGCCCCGATGGACTTTGCCCCTTCATTGGATGATCGTTGATCCAAAGACCGCCCCAGGCGGGATGTCTTCGGAAGGCAATGCCGGCATGTTGCAGACTGCCGTCCTCATAAAGCAGCTTAGCCCCGAGCAACCCGAGGGCCGGGATCGATCGGTAATTTCGCAGCAACTCACCCACCCAACCGGGCCGCTTTGGCATTACATCTGAGTTCAGAAAGAGCAGATACTTTCCTCGCGCGGACTTGACCCCAAAATTGTTCGCGCCGGCATAGCCAAGGTTGGCGCCGGGAAACGCCATCGCGAAAGGCGTCTGGTAGAGTCCATAAATGCCTGGGCACGCCGCGCGAAATTCATCGAATATCGCCGGGTCGTCAACCACGTAGATCAACTCGATATCCTGAAAATCCGGGTCGCCGGCAAACAAAGCCATTTGATAATCGGCGAAATCGTGCCGTCCGTACAGCGGCACAATCATCGAAACCACGGGTTCCGGCGGCGGAGTTCCGTAAGTCCGAAACACGGGTTCAAGCATCGGCTTGTGCCGGCCAGCCCAAACAGCCTGCACCGCCGGACCGATGTGGAGATCCAACAGCGAACGCAACTCTCGATGCTCGGGATCGAACAGGGTCAGCAGGGCGCGCACGGCCTGAATGCCGGACTCCGCCTTCTCCGCAACCACTACCCTGATCCGGCGCGTTTCATTGATCGCGGATTCAATGGAAAGAAAGTACGGTGCGTCGCCGCATCCGAACGGCACATAGCAAAGAAATCCATGCTGATGATTGGCGGTCTGGACTCCAGCTCTGGCCAGATGGGTTGTGACGTCAGGCCGCGGATGGCGGATCCAGTGGCTGCTGACGTCGAAACTCAACGAGCCGCAGTGGCACACAACCCGCACCGGCGCTCCCGGGTCGGCATTGAACCAACCCACCAGGAACATTCCCGCATCGGCGACCGGGAGTGCCTTGTCGATAAACAGCGAATACCTTGGTTTTGAGTGTTCGATCGATACGGGAAGCCGCTCCACGATCCGCTGCCGGTTGAGTTGAAGGAGGAAACCGAGGGTTTGTTGTTCCGGTGTTTCGTCCAGCGTCGCCGCCACGCGCTCGTTGAGCATCAATGCCGAGTCAGGGTCCATCTTGCTGAGGATCAGTAGAAAATCCTTTCGCGCCTCGTGCGGGAGTCTGTTCACTGGCCGGCTGAATTCGACGCTATCGGACCCAGCCGCTATCGTGAATCTCGCTTCAGTCACCTCAGCTTCCAACTGCTCCAGAGCCTTGACGAAAATGAAGCCGGGGAGACGAATTGTATCGGTCTTTCGATAGAGGGAAGGATCGGGACTGATATCGGGGCGTGGAATTCGAACGGAATTCGCCAATAAATCGAATGCTTCCTCGCCCGCGCGGAGTTGCGCCAGGCTCAACTCGCGAGCCGGATCGAAGACCCAGCCGAAAACCACTAGAATGCGATTCTCCAGAACGCAGCACAGGTCCACCTCAAACCGGACTGGCGAAGGAAGCTCCGTGCCGGTACCTACCCGCAAGGCGAGCCCAGCGAACGCTGCCAAACGCTTCGCCTCGGGTTTGGGGAGATACTTGGCAAGCTCCTCCAGGGTTTTGACATGGGGCTGAATCGCCGCCGCGTCCAGAACCGCGTAACAGGCCACCGGCCACCGGCTTTCCATTGTCTCGCCGGAGTGGAGCGTGACTGTTAGCGTAAGACGGTCAATGGCCGTTATGGCGTCGGGCAGTGTCACCAGCGCGCAGAAACCATGCTGGTCGCTGCCGCCGCCCGCCGAAAAATGCCGTGTGACATCGGGCCGCCGCACCCGCACCGCTAACTTCTCCAAATCGACGGTAACGCCTCCCAATTGGATCGCTGCTCCCTTAACCGACGTGGCAAACTCCCAAATCCACCCATAGACAAGAAACTGTTTATCCACCACGTATGCGAAATCGATTCGGGCCGCCGACGCCTCCTCAGGCCGAGTGGTGTGAACAACGGGATTCGTCATGGTGCTAAGCGCTTCCCTTTCAATCGGCTGCCAGTCGGCTTTTCATCAGCCTACAATAACCGAAGAAACGCCCTTGTCCTGGGACCGCCA
>CAJCIT010000133.1 GCA_903970405.1 Acidobacteriaceae bacterium
CTGATTGAACTGATGGCTCGGGAGCCGCGCATTGCGCGTCACGTCCACGCGCCGCTGCAATCGGGCTCAGATGCCGTGTTGAAGCGCATGTTTCGCAAGTACCGCACGCGCCATTATGCGTCACGGATTGAGCTGGCGCATCGCCTGATGCCCGATGGGGCGATCGGCGCCGATGTGCTGGTGGGTTTTCCGGGTGAGACGGACGCCGAGTTTCAAGAGACAGTGGATTTTGTTCGTGCGCAGCCGTTCACTTACTTGCATGCATTTACTTACTCAGAGCGGCCTGGCACAGCGGCGGCAAGCGACGCTAGGCCCGTGCCGATGAATGTCCGGCGGGAGCGGAATAGGATCTTAAGGGAACTATCCGGCGAGTTGACGGCCGCGTTCTATCAACGGATGATTGGCAAGACTTTATCTGCCGTGACGCTGGAGGAGCGCGGAATGGCGCTTTCCAGCAACTACGTGCGGATTCAACTCGCTCACGTTCCCGCGGCGAACCAGATTGTGGACGTGACGATTGGATCGGTGGCGGGAAGTTGCGCACGGGAGCGGACGCTGCTGCCGGTTCTGTGACGGCTAACTAACTATTTTTCGGCCGTGACGCGGGCTTTAGCCTGCTGAGCCGAGAGTCATCTCGGCTGTGCCTGGTTACCGGCTAAAGTGAAAGAACAGCCGACACGAATGCCGGCTTCAGCACGCTGAAGCCTGCGCCACGCGAAAGCGATCAGGCACTGTGGATTGGTGGGGCTGAAGTAGTCTAGCTTAACTAAGAGCCAAACGCGCCTCTGAGGAGCGGGCAGACACTGCCGGCCGGCTTTGAGCCTGCTCCCCGAGACGCGTTCGTGGGCTTGTCGTTGGTAACTTCGCCGAAGTTACTTCGCGGCGATCACGGCCTTAGCCAGGGCAGGCGTGTGGATCAGGATCTCGCGAGTGGGCTCACCTGAGATTTGCACCCTCGTCAGCACCGGAACGCCGTCCGAATTGCGCTCGAACGAAAGGCCCGGAACTTCCGAGGGGGCACTGTAGTCGCCGGTCGAGTTGGACTGAACGATAGCTGACTGCTGGCCGTGAATCATGAGCATTCCGGACTCGTCAACCTTTTGAATTGAATAGGAACCGGCACTCAATTTAACGCCGTTCACGACGAACGCGAACGGAATGTTCACCTGCAACGAGGTGGACTGCGCAACGGCAGAGAGAGCGGCAACAGCGGCCAGGACGCCAACAGCACACAGATTCTTCACGAATTGAACAGACATCGACTTATTCTCCTAAGTAGTGTTTTTTTGATTGGGTTTCGGAGCTGACGGAGCACCAAGTTTAGACGGCGAAATTACACCGCCTGATAAACCAACTTTGATGGGAAAAACCTATCGTCGTGGAGGACCAAATTTACCTACTCACCGGGGAGTAGAATTACTGGTGATCGGGACCGTCATTTCGCTGCACCCGATCACGCTCTTAACAATCCCAGAGTAGAAGGTTGAGCCCGTCAAGTCAACGGCAAATCAGCGCCTGTGCGCCCGTAAGTAATTGATAACGGTTAGTTTGACGATAGAAATAGCTTGAGCAAGGCATCAATTGATCGAGCGAATAAAATATTTTGCTAGATTTTAACGCGACCGTTATTAACGGCACATTATTGTCGATTTAGGGAATAATAGCACGTTCGCTGGCGGCATAGGAAATGACTGACTCGCTTTATAAATCGCTGAGCGAGCGATGGATTCAGGGCAGCGGAAAACGCGACATACGGTGCCTGTTGGCGATCGCCCGTCATACGGCGGATAGGAGATCGGTTTTCTTGAAATCTTCCCCCTTGAAGAGAAGAGGCTCTCCCATAAACTTGGCGAGCGCATAGGAAAAGCAGTCTCCGAAGTTCAATCCGGCCGGATGGCGACCCTTGCCGAAGTCGTGGAAGGCCTGACGCGCGATGTGCGCCTGTTCGACAGTGAAAGGCTCGACGATGATGCCGGCCCGGCGGAAAAACATGTCGCGCTGGCGGTCGGCATCAGGCTCGGTCTGGCGTTCCATCACGATAGAAAACTCCAGATAACTGCCGGCGCTCAGTAAGCAGCGGTCGGCGTCGTGGATGAGACCGGTAAAGAGGGCGGCTTCAGGCTCCCGGTACAGAATTGCGATAAGCGCTGAGGTGTCCAGGATCATTTGGGGAGCCCGTGTTCGTCGTAGAGCAACTCGGCATGATCGACGTAGGGACGCTTGACGTGGACGGCCGCGCGTTCGGCGATGGCGAGCAGTTCCTGGACGGAAGCTTTGCCATGGCGGCGCTGAAGGCGTTCGTAGCGCTCGCGCAAGGCTTCCGTGACCGCGCGGGTCATAGTTTCGCCGGTCTCCCGGGCGATGGCTTGGGCCAGCCGGTGGGCTGCCGGGTCTTTGACGTTGAGGCTCTTTCTACCTTTCTGCATAAATTCTACCTTTCTTTATCCTAGCCGTTCTTGGGGCTGTGGACAAGTGGCACTGTAAGCCATTGATGGTGTGAGAGAAAGGACGTTAAGAATCGCGTGAGTGTTTGGCGAGCCGCAGTCTGTAAGAGGCGAGCCAATACACGATATGACCGCTGTCGGTAGTCTGCAGGCAGTAAATAGCCGCTTGCTAACGCGCGCGGTTGCTCAGAAAACACTGGTGGTGAGAGCACGGGAGTTAGGCGCCGCCAAGAGGCCGTCTCGGCTGTGCCTGGTTACTGTTGAAACCAAACAACAGCCGGCACAAATGTCGGCTCAGCAGACTGAAGGCCCGCGCCACGGGCGAGGCGGTCGTCGGAACGAGTTTTCGTCGTTTTGGGGTGAGCGCTCCGGCGCCTCATGCCGAGACCAGAAGAACGGACCCCCATTCGTCGGTCTCTAGACCGCCGCGCGCTTCTTTTCCCACGGCTTCGGAGGCCGTCCACTGTCGCGTCCAGCCACGCGGTCATATTGATGCTTGGTGCTGGTGGTGCCGAGGGCCGTGTTGTAGAGGTCGGCGATTCCGAGCGCCTCCTTCACATCTTCTTCAAAGCTGTGCAGGGCCCTCAACTCGACGTCCGTGGCGGGAAGCCGGCGGCCCGACGGTGTCTCAAGGAACATTTGATAGCCGCCGCTGAGCAGCACGGCAATCTCGCCGTTCACTAGAATGCCGGCCTTATCGATCTCGGGCTGGTTCTTGCCGGCATCGCCGACGACGAAGCCAACGCCATTCTTCGCGATCTTGACGCGGCCGTCGGGAAGCGGCTCGGCGCCGAAGCCCGCTTGCTTCAACAACTCCACGCGGTTTTCCAAGGTCAACGCCTTGGGAGGCTCACGGCGAAAGAACATGCTCTTAGTATAGGAAGAGCGAAACGCAGCCCATGAGCTTTACACCTAAAATTCAGATCGCCGCCATTACCGACGAGTTCTCGCCTGACCTTGCCGCTGCTCTGCCCGTGATGCGCGAGATCGGCATGGCCAGCGCGGAACTGCGCGTGGTCTCTGGCAAGAACATCATGGACCTGAACGACGCCGAGCGCACCCAGGCCAAAGAGCAGATCAGTGACGCCGGCATGACCGTGATTTCCATCGCTTCGCCGCTGCTCAAGTGCGTTTTACCGGGCGATCATGAAGTGGACGGGCGCTTCCAGCAGGATGTCTTCGGCTCCAAGCACACCTTTGACGATCAGGCGCGTCTCGCCGAGCGGGCCTTCGAACTGGCGCACTTTTTCGGCGCCAGGTTCATTCGCGTCTTCTCTTATTGGCGGACCACCCAGCCGGAGCGATGCTTCCCAGCGATTGTCGCGGCACTCTCCGCGCTGGCCGAGCGCGCGGCGCAAGAGAACGTCATCATTGGCCTTGAGAACGAACACGCTTGTAACATCGGCACGGCGGCGGAATCGGCGAAAGTGCTTGCGGCCGTTGACCATCCGAATCTCCAACTGATCTGGGACCCGGCCAACGCCATGGTGGGTGGCGAGCAGCCTTATCCGCACGGCTATTCGCTGTTGCCAAAGCATAGAATCGGGCACATTCACGCGAAGGACTGCGAGATGATCGGGCACAAGCCGGTGTGGGGTCCGCTGGGCACGCGCCACGTGGATTGGAAGGGACAAATCGCCGCGCTGCTCGCTGACGATTACCAGGGCGCGATCAGCCTGGAAACCCACTGGCCCGGTCCCGACGGCAACAAATTGGAGGGCAGCCGGATCTGCGGCTGGAATTTGCGGGGCCTGGCTTCGGCGTAGGGCCGGGCCGCTCAATCCCGAACGCGCTTTTGGACCTCGGGCTCGTCCCCCAGCTTGCGCCGGGTAAGTAGGTATTGCTGAACGTAATCGGCCACCGCAGTGTTCAGATCGTAAAACTCCGTCCTGATGCCGCTTTCCCGGAGTTTCGTTAAATCGGCGCAGGTGAAGTATTGATACTTGGGCCGCAGTGTCTCCGGCATCTCGATGAAGTCGATGGCCGGCTCTCTGCCCAGCGCGGCAAAGATGGCGTGAGCAAGCTTGAGCCACGTACTTGGCTGGCCTGACCCTACGTTAAACAATCCGCCACCGTCCACGTTCTCGGCCAGGTCGACAGTGACGGCGACCGCGTCCTTCACATACAGGAAATCGCGCTGTTGGACGCCATCCGGGTACTCCGGCCGGTAACTCTTGAAAAGGGACATCCGGCCCGTGTCTTGAATCTGGTGGAAGGCCTTGTGGACCACGCTCCGCATGTTGCCCTTGTGGTCTTCATTGGGCCCGTAAACATTGAAGTATTTGAGCCCGGTGATTTGGTCCAAGAAACCGGCTCGCTCGGCATAGCAATCGAACAGATGCTTCGAATAGCCATACATATTGAGCGGGCGCAAGGTGGAGAGCGGCCTTGTCTCGGAGAGGTCCGTCTCCAGCGCGCCATAGGTTGCCGCCGATGAGGCATAGGCGAAACGCCGCTCGCCATCCAGGGCAAAATGTGCCAGCAGCTTGGTGAACTCAAAATTGTTGCGGATGAGGTAGCCGGCATCGGTCTCGGTGGTGGCCGAGCAGGCGCCGAGATGAAAAATGGTCCGGATGTCGTAGAAATGGTCCGGCGCTTCAGAGAGGCGCTTCACCAATTCGTCGCCCTCGATATAGTCGGCGAACTCAAGTGGGACCAGGTTCTTCCACTTCTCATCCTGGCGCAGAAGGTCGCAGGCCAGAATGTTCGTGAAGCCACGCCGATTCAGTTCCCAAATCAAAGCGCTTCCGATGAGGCCGGCCGCGCCAGTAACAAGAATCGTGCCTTGAGCCAGGTCAGTCATAGATTGAATCTCCGTGGCGCGGGCTTTTAGCCTGCTGAGGCGAGAGCCATCTCGGCTGTGCCCGGTTACGTCTGAAACCAAAGAACAGCCGACACGAATGTCGGCTCAGCAGGCCGAAGGCCCGCGCCACGGGCGGCATTTGCTCTATTGCCGCCAATCAGGAGATTGGCGTTCCCAGGCGTGTTAGCCGGAAGAACTTACTCTTCCTTGTTGTCTTCGCCGGTCTTCAAAGCGGTGAGGCGTTCCTCACGGCGCTTGGCGCGCTCAGCGGCTCGCTTCACCAGTTCAGAGCCCACCAGTTCGAGCTTGGCGGTTTCCGCGCCGTCGCCCTTACGCCAGCCGATCTTCACAATGCGCGTGTAGCCGCCATTGCGCTGATGGAACCGGGGCCCGATTTTCTCGAATAACTTCTCAATGGCTTCCGGGGTGAGGAGGAAGCGGCCGGCCTCGCGGCGCGCGTGCGGCGTATCCTGCTTCGCCAGCGTGATCATCTTCTCCACCAGCGGCCGGGCGGCCTTGGCCTTGGGAACGGTGGTGGTAATGCGCTCTTCCAGAATGGCGCTGGTGACGAGGTTCCGAAGCAGGGCGCGCCGCGCGCTGATGTTCCGCTTCAGTTTTACTCCGGACTTACGATGTCTCATGTGACGAAACTCCTCTACTAACCGAGCGGGATGTTAACCTTCGTCGCCGAAATCGTTCGCCGACAAGCCGTAATCGGCCGCTGAGGCGCTGGGCGCCGGTCCGCCGACGAGACGGCCCTGCGCATCGAACTTCATACCGAAGGAGAGGCTCAGACCGGAAAGGATCTCCTTAATCTCATTGAGCGATTTACGGCCGAAGTTCTTGGTGCGGAGCATTTCAGATTCGGTCTTCTGCACCAGATCGCCGATGGTCTGAATATTGGCGTTCTTGAGGCAGTTGTAGGAGCGGACGCTGAGTTCCAGCTCTTCCACTGAGCGGTTGAGCACTTCGGTCATCTGGTTCAGGGCGCGCTCGGCCGGCTCTTCCATCACTTCGGGCGTTTCCTCGAAGTTGATGAAGATGGTCATATGGTCTTTCAGGAGCTTCGCAGCCTGTCCGATGGCATCCTGCGGCGAGATGGCGCCGTTGGTCCACACTTCAATAGTCAACTTGTCGTAGTCGGTGTTCTGGCCGAGGCGGGCCGCCTCAACGGTGTAGTTGACCTTGCGGACTGGCGAATGAACGGAGTCGATGGGAATGTAGCCGAGCGGCAGATCCTCATCGTAGTTGCGGTCAGCCGAGACGTAACCGCGCCCGGACTTGATGCGCATTTCGATGTTGAGCTTGCCGCCTTCGCCCACGGTCGCGATGTGCAGATTGCGATCCAGAACTTCAATGTCCTGGTCCGTTTCGATCTGGCCGGACATGATTTCACCGGGAGCTTCCACCTTCAGGCGGGCAATACGGGTGCCCTCGCCCATCATCTTGAACGGAACCTGCTTGAGGTTCAGGATGATGTCGGTAGCGTCCTCGACCACGCCCGGGATGGGGCTGAACTCGTGCGCAACGCCTTCAATGCGAACGCCGGTGATGGCGGCGCCTTCAATGGAGCTGAGCAACACACGGCGCAGGCCGTTTCCGATGGTGGATCCGAATCCACGCTCGAACGGCTGGGCATTAAATTGACCGAATCGCTCAGTCAGCGTTTCAGTATTGGCAACTAACCGCTTCGGCTTCTGAAATCCTTTAAACATTCTCTTTTCCTTTTCAACGTTCCGCGGGTGGTGGCCGCATCCGGCAGCCCAAAAACCCGTGGATCTGGAACCTTTTTTTCGTGAACCGTGTACGGTAAGCCGCGGCCTACTTGGAGTACAGTTCGACGATGAGCTGTTCGTTGAGCTGGATCTGAACCAGCTCTTCGCGCTTGGGCTGCTGGAGGATGCGAGCCTTCAGAGCCTCACGGTCGACTTCGAGCCACGATGGGCTGGGGGCATGCGCGGTGGCGTCACGGGCGGCGAGAATCGTGACGTTGTTGCGGCTTTTCTCGCGGATCTCTACCACATCGTTCACCCTTACGGTGAAAGACGGGATGTTGACCTTTCGTCCATTGACGTTGACGTGGCCATGGCGGACCAACTGACGGCCTTGCGACCGGCTGGTGGCCAGACCCATCCGGAACAGGACGTTATCGAGGCGGCGCTCAAGCATGGAGAGCATGTTCTCGCCAGTGATGCCCTTTTGCGAAGCGGCCTTTTCAAACAAATTGCGGAATTGACCTTCAAGGACCTGATAGTAACGGCGGGCCTTCTGCTTTTCGCGAAGTTGCAACCCGTAGCCGACAATCTTGGCCTTGCGATCTTTGCCGTGCTGCCCAGGAGCGAAGTTACGCTTTTCGATGGCGCACTTTTCCGTATGACAGCGCTCACCCTTTAAAAACAGCTTGGTACCCTCGCGACGGCAAAGCCGGCACACGGGGCCAGTATAACGAGCCAAATCGAACCTCCCTCAGTTCACCCGGCCTCCGCGGCCTGTGACAGGCACGGAATGAGTCCGGCGGTTGGTGCGGTTTACGGTCAGGCTTTGACCTTCTTCCCGCTTTTACTCACTTCTTACAGGAATCGCTAGCGATTCCTTCCAGAACTTACACGCGGCGCTTTTTCGGCGGCCGGCAACCGTTATGCGGAATCGGCGTGACGTCCTTGATGGCCCTCACCTCGATGCCGGCGGTGGCCAGCGCGCGAACGGCCGATTCGCGGCCGCTGCCTGGACCGCTTACCCGGACTTCCACGGCGCGCAAGCCCGACTCCTTCGCCTTGTTCGCGGCCGTCATGGAGGCCTGCTGAGCGGCGAACGGGGTGCCCTTGCGGGAACCGCGGAACCCGAGCGAACCGGAACTGGACCAGGCCAGCACGTTCCCGATGGTGTCGGTGAACGTGACAATGGTGTTGTTGAAGGAGGCCTGGATGTGAACGGTCCCGTAAGGAACGTTCTTCTTTTCCTTCTTTTTGAAACTCTTCTTCTTAGTGGACTTTGCCGCTGCCTTGGCCATCTACTTCGCTCCCAATCCGTTCATTACGTCTTCGTCGCCTTCTTCTTGCCGGCCACAGTGCCGCGCCGCGGACCCTTCCGGGTGCGGGCGTTGGTGTGGGTGCGCTGGCCGCGCGCGGGCAAGCCGCGGCGATGACGCAGGCCGCGATACGATCCCATTTCCATCAGGCGCTTGACGTTCATCGACATCTCCTTGCGGAGATCGCCTTCCACAGCGCCTTCGGTCTCAATCAGGGTGCGGAGATGGTTGACTTCTTCTTCAGTCAGTTCGCCAATCTTCTTCTCCGGATTCACGGAGGCCCGGTAAAGCAACGACAACGCTCGAGTGCGGCCGATGCCGTAAATGTAAGTCAGCCCGATCGCCGACCGCTTCTTCGCTGGTAAATCCACGCCTGCAATACGCGCCATAGAGATTTCCTTGAGTTACCCTAACCCTGCCGCTGCTTGTGCTTCGGGTTTGTGCAAATGACGCGCACCACCTTATGGCGATTAATCACCTTGCACTTGTCACACAGTTTCTTGACCGACGCCCGCACCTTCATGGCAAATTCCCTTCGTTTCGTTTCATCCCAATCCGCCCGCCGTTCCTCAAGGAGGCTTGGCGTCAGGATTTCTTTAGCAATTCCAATACCCGGCCCCGCGTCCGATCAGTCAGCAAAAGGGCCACTCGCACTCTGTCACCCACCCGCAACCGCACGAAGTTGGTACGTTGCGTCGAAGGCAGGTGAGCCACAATTTCATGCACTCCCTGCTGCCCCTCTAACCGCGCTCGGATCAAGGCGCTAGGCAGCAACTCCGTTACAACCGCTTCGGCTGTCCGTTCCGCGTCCGGCATCCTGTTCGCCTCGGCCATACTGCGTTCGTCCGCAGCTTACGGCCGGGACAGAACCCACGGACCGTTATCCGTCACCGCCACCATATGTTCAAAGTGAGCGGAATACGAACCGTCTCTGGCAACCGCCGTCCAACGATCCGGCAGAACCGTGGTTTCCGGCTTTCCGGCATTGACCATCGGCTCAATCGCCAGCACCATCCCCGGCTTTAACCGCGGATTTTCGTTGTTGCGATCCACATAATTCGGAATCTGGGGCTCCTCGTGAAGAGACGTCCCGATCCCATGTCCCACAAACTCCCGGACAATCGAAAAGCCATGGGAAATCACATGCTTCTCAACCGTGCCGCAGATATCGAACAGCCTGTTGCCCGACCGGACTTTGTCGATGGCCAGTTCCAGGCTTTCCTCGGTGACCTTCAACAGCCGTTCCAGCGACTCATTGATAGAGCCCACCGCCACCGTCACGGCCGAATCGCCGTAATAACCATCCAACTGAACGCCGGTATCGATCGATACAATATCGCCCGACCTCAGCTTCCTTCTCCCCGACGGCATCCCATGCACCACTTCTTCATTCACTGAGGTGCAGAGCACAAACGGGTATTTGGTCCCGGCGGCCTGGGAGTAATAGCCCTTAAAAGCCGGCTTCGCTCCCGCCGCCGCAATTAGCTTCGTGGCCGTATCTTCGAGATCTTGGGTTGTAATGCCCTCATTCACCATCTCCCTCAGCTGCTGAAGGATCCGGTAAACCAGGAGTCCGCTGCGCCGCAGCTTCTCTAACTCAGCCGGACTTCTGCGAACAATCATTCCCTGACTCGATTCAACCTTCGGGCTAACATTCCGCCCATCTCATCACGCGTTCCAAACTCACAAGCAACCGCCCGGACCCTGCTGCGAGTGGGCGTTTTCGAGGGCCGCACAAATCCGTTGCGAGATTGACGCCGGATCCGCATCCGCCCCGTTCACCTCTACCACTTCGATACCGTCTCGCGAAAAGTAGTCAAGGATGGGCCGGGTTTGCCGGTCGTACTCGCCCAAACGCTCCCTGATCACTTCCTCCTGATCGTCCTCACGCGTTACCAGCGTGGCGCCATCAAGGTCGCACACTCCCGGAACTTTGGGAGGATTGGTCGAAAGGCTGTACAGGGTTCCACAGACAGGGCACTGCCGACGGCCACTCAGGCGGGCTACGATCCGATCATAGTCAACCACCAAGTGTACCACGACGGGCAGCATCCCGCCTAAACCCAGCATTCGCCGCACTTCGGCGGCTTGCGCCACCGTACGCGGGTAACCATCTAAAATCACGCCACCTCGGGCATCCGGCTGGCTCAGCCGCTTTTCCACCAGACGGTTCACCAGTTCATCCGGAACCAGACGCCCCGACTTCATCAAACCCTGGATCTCCGCGCCGATCGTGTCGCCCGCTTCGATGTGGGCACGGAGCATGTCGCCGGTGGAGATGTGCGGACCGGGCAAACACCGCTCCCCGACCAGACGCGACTGGGTTCCTTTTCCCGAGCCCGGAGATCCAAACAAAATCAAAGCAATGGGAGGCATTCAGTTTCGAGCGCCCGCGCCGCCCTTGGAAAAGCGCCTCTTACGCACTGCTGCTGCGGCGTCCCCGAATCCGGCCCGCGCGCGGGGTAAATCCCTCATAGTGGCGCATAATCAACTGCGCTTCCACCTGGTTGACGGTATCCATCGCGACACCCACCACGATCAGGAGCGAAGTGCCGCCGAAAAAGAACTGAATGCCCAAACCATCCAGCAGGAAGCGCGGGAAGTGCGCATCGATAAAGTTGCCGATCAGGGGCAGCCGCTGCAGCTTGATGCCCGAAATCATGATGGTTGGAATAATGGCCAGAATCGACAGGTACAGGCCGCCCACCACCGTGATTTTGGACAGGATTTTGTCCATGTACTCAGCCGTGTTGCGGCCGGGACGAATGCCCGGAATAAAGCCGCCGTACTTGCGCATGTTGTCCGCCGCTTCATTCGGGTTAAAGATGATCGACACGTAAAAGAAACAGAAGAAGACGATCAAAGCCACGAACAGCAGGTAGTAGAGCACCGTGCCCACGCCCATTGCGTTCAGCATGCTGCTGAGCCAGGCGCTGCTTCGGACCAGCGGAAGTTGCAGCGCCGTCTGGGGCAAGGCCAACAGCGAAGAAGCGAAGATCACCGGAATCACGCCGCCCGCATTCACTTTCAACGGCAGGTGGGTTTGCTGGCCGCCCATCATTCTGCGGCCCACTACGCGTTTCGCGTACTGGACCGGAATGCGCCGCTCACCGCGCTCCACCAGAACAATGAACGCGACCACGGCCACCATGACCGCCAAAAGGACCAGCAATTGAAGCGGCGACCAGTCGCGCGTCACAAAGACGCGGGTGTACAACTGCGTCGCAGCGTTCGGAAGACCGCACACAATGCCCGTGAAGATGATCAGCGACATGCCGTTCCCGATGCCGCGCTCAGTGATCTGCTCACCCAGCCACATGATGAAGGCCGTCCCGGTGGTGAAGGTCACCATGGTCAGCAAAACGAAGCCGATGCTGGGGTTGACGACGAAGTTGCCTTCCGCGCCTTTGAGAGCCCAGGCAATACCGAAGGATTGGATCAGCGCCAGGCCAACGGTGAGATAGCGGGTCCATTGGGTGATCTTGCGGCGTCCGATTTCACCCTCTTTTTGAAGCTTTTCGAGGGTCGGCACCACCACGGTCAACAACTGGAGAATAATGGACGCCGTGATATACGGCGTAATGCCGAGAGCAAAGACGGTCATGCGGCGGACATTGCCGCCGCTGAAAAAGTCGAAGTAACTCAGGAAGCCGCCGCCGTTGGCGCTCCGGTTAAAGAACTCCTCAAACCGATGGGTATCGATGCCCGGCGTCGGAATGTACGCGCCAATGCGGTACACCGCCAGCAGCGCGAGCGTGAACAACACTCTCTTGCGGAGATCCGGAATCCGGAAAACGTTGACGAGGGCTTCTAAGAACTTATTCATGGACGTCGCTGCCTAAGGAGTCTCAGAGTCAGGAAAATCTATTGCGCTTCTGGCGCCGGCGAAGCAGGGACGATGGTTTCGCCCGTGCCGCCCGCCTTCTGAATCTTTTCAAGCGCCGATTTCGAGAAGATATTGGCCGTGATTGCGATCTTCCGCGTCAGTTCACCGTTGCCGAGCACTTTGAGGCCATGTTGAAGCTTCTTGATGACCCCGGCGGCAAGCAGCGATTCGGGAGTAAAGGTATCGCCTTCCAGTTTTTCGAGCACGCCCACGTTGATGATGGTGTACTCCTTCCGAAAAATGTTCGTGAAGCCGCGCTTCGGAAGACGCCGGTGCAGCGGCATCTGGCCGCCTTCGAAGCCGCGCATGATGCTGTAACCGGAGATGGACCGCGCACCCTTTGCGCCGCGGCCGGAATACTTACCGCGGCCCGAACCCATGCCCTGGCCGATGCGCTGCTTTTTCTGCTTTTGACCCTTGGGGGGCCGCAAACCACTGAGATTCATGACATTTTCCTTGCGTGTTTTCGGCTCGCTAGTCCGTTACGATTTTGAGCAGGTGCGGGACCTTCGCCACCATACCCCGGAAACCGGGCGTATCCGGGCGCTCCACAACACGATTGAGAGTATGCAGCCCAAGGCTCTTCACAATGTTCTTGTGCTTTTGCGGCGCGCAGATGGTGCTGCGCACATACTTGATTTTGATTTTGCCTTCAGCCATACGTGATTTCCGTTCTCGCCCTGCCCTTACAGTTTGTCCGGCGCCAAGCCGCGCATGTCGGCAATCGCACCCTTGTCGCACAGTTGCTCCAGCGCATCGATGGTCGCCTTCACCACGTTGTGCGCGTTATGCGAACCCAGCGATTTCGTCAGTACGTTCGGAATGCCAACCGCTGTGATCACCGCGCGCACCGGACCGCCCGCAATCACGCCAGTTCCTTCCGGGGCCGGCTTCAACAGCACCAGGCCGCTGCCGAACTTTCCCAGCACAACATGCTTAATGGTTGTCTCCAGCACATTCACTTTTCGGAGATTCTTCTTCGCCGCTTCAATGCCCTTCTTGATCGCCGACGGCACTTCCTTTGCCTTTCCGGTGCCGTAGCCGACTATCTTCTGGCTGGGGTCGCCGACAACCACCAGCGCCGAGAAGCTCATGTTCTTTCCGCCCTTGACAACTTTCGTCACGCGGTTGATGCTGACCACCTGTTCCTTAAGGTTCAGGTTCTGCGCGTCAATGCGCTTGGCAATTCCGTTCGCTGCCATTTAATTTAAAACTCCAATCCCGCTTCACGCGCCGCGTCGGCCAGCGCCTTGATCCGGCCGTGGTAGAGGAATCCGCCACGATCGAACACTACTTTGGTGACACCCTTCTCTTTGGCGCGCTGAGCCACCGCCTGGCCAATCGCCTTGGCGCCTTGGACGTTGCCGCCATGCTGCTTGAGATCCTTCTCCGTCGATCCCGCTGAAGCGAGGGTGTGCCCCTGCGAATCGTCGATGATCTGCGCATAGATGTGATTCACGCTGCGGAACACCGCCAGACGCGGCCGCTCCGGCGTACCGGCCACGCGGCGCCGGATGCGCTTATGAATTCGAGTTCTGATTTCGGCTCTTGAATCGCGGCCCATTATTTAGCTCCCGCTCCGCTCTTGCCGGCCTTCTTGCGAAGCACTTCGCCGGTATAGCGGACACCCTTGTTCTTGTACGGATCGGGCGGACGCAGCGCCCTGATCTGGGAACACACATGACCCAGCAGCTCTTTGTCGTAGCCCGAAATGACCAGATGCGTCGCCTTGTCCACCTTCATCTCAATGCCCTTGGGCAGCAGATATTCGATGGGATGCGAATAGCCCAGGATGAACGTCGCCACGTGGCCCTTGACGTCGGCTTTAAAGCCGGTCCCGACGATATCGAGCTCGCGGATGAAACCGGTTGAAACGCCGTGCACGGCATTCGCGGCCAGCGCGCGGGTCAGCCCGTGCAGCGCCGCCTGCTTATCGTTTTCGCGAACCAGCTCCAGCGTTTTGTCCTTCTGCTCAATCTTGATGCCCGCTGGAATCGGCACACTGAGCTTGCCCTTGGGTCCTTCCACTTGCAGGCGCTCACCGATGGTAATTTTCACGCCTTGCGGCAGCGGAATTGGTTTTTTTCCTACTCGTGACATGACGTTCCCCGTTTACCAGACCTGGCAGAGCACTTCGCCGCCAACGCCTTCTTTACGCGCGGAAGAGCCGCTCATGACGCCCTTCGGCGTGGTCAAAATGTTGATGCCGAGTCCGCCCAGAATGCGGGGGATCTCCTGGCTTCCTACATACACCCGGCACCCCGGACGCGAAATGCGCTCAATGCGCGAGATCACCGGGGAATTCACGGCCGTGTACTTGAGGTAGATACGAATGGAGCGCTTCGCGCCCTCTTCGGTCATCTTGTAATTGAGAATGTAGCCCTCTTCCTTGAGAATTCGGGCGATCTCCATCTTGAGCCGGGAGGCCGGCACGTCGACCTTCGCATGACGCGCCTGGAGTGCATTTCGCACTCGCGTCAGCATGTCGGCAATGGGGTCTGCTGTCATTATTCAGCACCTTTCATTGTTTGAGTCTTCGGCTCGCTGAAAACCGCGGCCTCATCCTTCGTTTCGTCTTCGGCTCGCTGAAAACCGCGCGCCTTGATCACGTTTAGTCTTCGCCCGGCTGAAAAACGCCGGCTCATCCTTGGTTTCAAGTTCTGACCCTCAGCTGGCCAGCCCCTGCTCGCTTTTTACCAGCTCGCCTTGGTGACGCCGGGGATTTCGCCCTCCAGCGCCAGCTTCCGGAAGCAGATCCGGCACAGCGAGAATTTGCCGAGATACCCGCGCGGACGCCCGCACCGCTTGCAGCGGTTTCGCAGGCGCACCTTGAATTTCGGCTTCTTGAGTTCTTTCGCGATCTTTGCGGTAGTTGCCATCGATTAAACCTTTTTCTACTGGCGGAACGGCATTCCCATCAGCCGCAGCAAGGCCAGCCCTTCGGCGTCCGTCTTGGCGGTGGTGGTGATGCAGATGTTCATACCCTTCACCTTCTCCACCTTGTTGTAGTCGATCTCGGGGAAAATCAATTGATCCTTCAACCCAAGCGTATAGTTGCCGCGCCCGTCAAACGACTTCGGAGAAACGCCCCGGAAGTCGCGAACGCGTGGCAGAGCCACATTCAGCAGGCGATCCAAAAACTCGTACATGCGGTCGCCGCGCAGCGTCACCATGCAGCCGATGGGCATGCCCTCGCGGAGTTTGAACGCCGCAATCGATTTCTTCGCTTTCGTCACCACCGGCCGCTGACCGGCAATGGCCATCAATTCATTCACGGCGCCATCCATCAGCTTGCTGTTACCCGTGGCTTCGCCCAGGCCGACGTTCAGCGAGACCTTCTCCACTTTGGGAACCGCCATCGGATTCTTGTATCCGAACTCCTTCACCATTCCCGTCACGACAGTCTTCTGGTAAAGCTCGCGCAAGCGCGCGTGGCCGGACTGACTGCGCGGCGCCGGGGTCTTTTCGCCTTTGGCGTCCGTTTTCGGCGCCGGCTTCGCCGCCTTCGCGGTCTTCGGTTGTTTCGGTTCCCTTGGCATTTCCGTTCCTAAATTTCCCTTTTGCCGGCCGATTCCAAACGGCCCGTTCAGTTACTCGCCCTGCTTACTTCTTGTCGATCTGCTCGCCCGTCTTGCGCGCCACCCGGACACGGCGGCCATTCGCCTCCAGCCTATAGCCGATTCGCGTCGGCACGCCGCCGGAGGTCAGCAGCATCACGTTCGACACATGGATGGCGGCTTCGCGCTCGGCAATACCGCCTTTCACTTGCTTCGACGGATTCGGACGGGTGTGGCGCTTCATCAGCATCACGCCCTCGACGGTGATCTTCCGCGTCAGATGATTCACTTCCAACACGCGGCCCGACTTCCCCTTGTCGCGGCCGGAGATGACCTTCACCACGTCATCCTTCCGGATCTTGATTTTGACCGGCTTCAACTCGCCCTTTTCCTGGCGGCGCACATAGGCAGTCTTCGCCATTTAGATCACCTCCGGCGCCAGCGACACAATCTTCATGAACCGCTTGTCGCGCAGCTCACGGGCCACCGGACCGAACACGCGCGTTCCCACCGGCTCGCCGATTTCGTTGATCAGCACGGCCGCGTTCGAATCGAACCGGATGTACGTTCCATCCTTGCGGCGGGTCTCCTTGCGCATCCGGACAACCACGCAACGCACCACTTTGCCCTTCTTAATCGCCGAATCGGGGGCCGCTTCCTTCACGCTCGCGGTGATGACGTCGCCCAGACCCGCGCGCAACCCCAGGTCGCCGCCGCGCGGCAGAATGCACATCAGCTTGCGCGCACCGCTATTGTCGGCAACCTCCAGGATTGTTCTCATTCCGATCATGACGTTTCTCCTAAACCTGATACCCGCATACCGTGCCGGGCTACTTACTCTTCTTCTTCAGCGTCTTCTTGACACGCGTGTCGGCGCTGGTGGCGAGAGCCGGATGCTCAATGTTCACCTGCACCGCGCGCCGAATCACCTCACCCAGCGTCCAACGCTTCAACCTGCTCACCGGACGGCACTCCACAATGCGGACCACGTCACCGGGCTTGGCGGATTGCTGTTCATCGTGCGCATAGAACTTCTTGCGCTTGGTGACGATTCGCTTATAGACCGGGTGAGCCACGCGGCGCGTCACCTCCACAACAATCGTCTTGGCCATCTTCGTGGACACCACTTCGCCCACTTTTTCGTTCTTGTTCGGTTTACTGTCAACTGCTGCTAGTTCGGCCGCCATCGCTTACTTCGCCTTCTTCTCTCTGGTGAATCTCTTGAATAGACCGGCTTTCTTCTTGGGTTCCGCGGCCGCCTCAATCGCCTTGACCTGGGCGGCAGCCGGCGCGGTGACGCCCTTCTGCGTCAACACCGTCAGCAGACGTGCGCGATCCTTCCTCAGGATCCGGTACTTCTTCAGCCCTTCATACTGGCCCATGCCCATCTGGAACCGCAAACGGAATAATTGTTCCTGCGCGTCCTGGCTTTGGCGCACCAGCTCGGCCGGTTCGAGATCGCGTAATTTATCTGCCTTTATCATCGATTTACCTTCGAATTTCGTTCTTGAGTCTTTCCCCTTACCCGCTTGCTTACGCGCGGTTCAGTAGGTGCGCCCTCTTAGATGTCGGTCGGCGTGGGCCTGATAATCAGCTTCGTCGGAACCGAAAGCTTCATCGCCGCTAAGCGCATGGCTTCCGTGGCCACTGAGAGCGGCACGCCTTCCATCTCAAACAGAATCTTGCCCGGACGCACCACCGCCACCCAGGCTTCAGGCGCGCCTTTTCCTTTACCCATTCGTGTCTCTGGCGGCTTCTTCGTGATCGGCTTGTCAGGGAACACGCGAATCCACACCTTGCCGCCGCGCTTGATGAAGCGCGTCATGGCAATACGGGCCGCTTCAATCTGGCGGTTGGTCACCCAGCCGCAGCTCATTGACTTCAAACCAAAATCGCCGAACGACAACTGCGAGCCGCGCCATGCCTTGCCGGTCATGCGGCCACGCTGTTGCTTGCGGTACTTTACTTTCTTCGGCATCAACATAGCGTTATTCCTGCTTTCACTCGCGGGCAAAGCCGAGGCCTGAACGATTCAATCGATTCAATCCGGCTTCCGGGGCTGATCCTTTGAGCTACTGGTTCCCTTCCTTCTTCTCTTCCGCGGCGGGCTTCTCAGCCGCGGGCTTTGCGGTTTCGGCCGCCGGCGTTTCAGCCACCTTGGCCTCCGGCTTTGCTTCGGGCTTGGCTTCCGCCTTCACTTCGTGCTTCGGTTCCTGTTTCGCCTCCTGCTTCCAGGCCGGCGGAGGCGGCGCGAGCGGCGGAATCAAGGCGTTCGACTTGGCCGGTTGCGCCATCTCAACGGGAGGCGGCGCTTGCACCGCCGGGCCGGCGGGCTCAGCGGACTGAGGCTGCGCCATGGAGCGGCGCTGCGGCTCGCGAATATCGCGGCTATCGCGCCGCGGACGGCGTCCGTCGCCTTCATTGCGGAGCGAGTTGCGCTTGGCGGCGCCTTCGATGATCTCGCCCTTATAGATCCAAACCTTGACCCCGATGACGCCGTAGGTGGTGTACGCCTGGCTGAAACCGTAATCGATATCGGCGCGCAGCGTGTGCAGCGGCAACTGCCCCTGCAGATACCATTCGCTGCGAGCGATTTCCGCGCCGTTCAATCGGCCCGACACGCGAACCTTGATCCCCTTGCAGCCAAAACGCAGCGCCGAATCCACAGCCTTGCGCATCGCGCGGCGGAACGCCACACGCTTCTCAAGCTGCAGCGCAATCGACTCGCTCACCAACTGCGCGTCCAGCTCCGGCCGGTGTACTTCCTGGATATCGATAAAGACTTCCCGCTTGGTCTTTTTCGCCAGATCGCCTTTCAGCTTTTCAATCTCCGCGCCCTTGCGGCCGATGACGATACCGGGACGCGAGGTGCGGATGGTGATGCGCAGCTTGTTGCCGGGC
>CAJCIT010000134.1 GCA_903970405.1 Acidobacteriaceae bacterium
AGCAGGACCGGCCATTCGGCCAGCACCGGATCGCCCAAATCGAGCCCCACGCCATGCGGACCATGCTCGAAAATGTGAAGTTCCGCCGGTACGCCGGCGGCTATCAACGCCTCATAAAAACGAACGCTGTTCAGAACCGGAACCACTGGATCGTCGGACGTGTGAAACAGGAACGAAGGCGGTGTGTCTTTCGTCACATGCAGTTCGTTCGATACGTCCTTCAACTGCTCGGGGCCGGGAGTGTCGCCCAGCAGGTTCTTAAAAGAGCCTTTGTGCGAAATGGCGGGATCGGATGAGACCACGGCATAAGCGAGAATGGCGAAGTCGGGCCGGGAACTGGCTCGGTCAATGGGATCTGTCGCAGCGGCATTGCCTGCGTCGAAATGCGTGGCGACGGTGGATGTAAGGTGGCCGCCCGCCGAGAAGCCCATGAAGCCGATGCGTTTCGGATCGAGGCCGAACTCCTTGGCCCGGGTGCGCACCAGGCGGACCGCGCGCTGCGCATCGCCCAGCTCAATGGGATGGTGGTAACGGGGTCCCAGGCGGTACTTCAAGACGAAGGCAGAGACGCCAATGGAGTTGAACCAGTTCGCCACCTGACGACCCTCATGGTTCTGGGCCAATCCGCCGTAGCCGCCGCCGGGAGCAACCACCACGGCGACGTTCGGATTGCCGAGGGCCGGGTAATAGGTGAGCGTGGGGCGGTCTCGCTCCTCGTCGCCAAGGGCGCCGGGCGCTTTGCCCTCCCACAAAGGAAAAGTCTTCGGCTGGGCGTCGGAATCCCAGTTTTGGGCAACAGCGGCAGCGGCGGTGAACAGCAGGACCAGGCTGATTCTGGAAAAGACCATGCGCACAGCATAGCGAAAGCGCTTCAGAACCAGCGAAAAATCCGGCCGTTTGTGGGGCGGGCCGGCAGCCATGACTTTCAGCCTGGCGAGCCGAGAGTCATCTCGGCTGTGTCTGGTTATTGGTCGAGTGCGAGGGAACGGGGCCGGGCAACAGCCGAGATGACTCTCGGCTCACCAGGCTGAAAGCCCGCGCCACGCGTAAGCGATCGGGCAATGGGGATGGTGGGACTGAGGAAGTGCAGCTAACTTAGCTAACTACTAACTAACTGACGCCCTTCTGAACCGCGAGCGTTAGTTAGCTAGTGGGTAACAGCGGCTATTCCCGTCCGGACCACCGGCGCTGACCTGATGGCTTTCGGCAATAAACTAGATACCGCGCATCCGTTGCACCCACAACAAGTATCGGAGCAGCGCCGCCTTCTCACGCCAGACAAACGCCCAGAATGAGCCGAACGTCACGTCGCTTGAGGGGATCCCGGCGTACGTTTCGATGCGCCAACGCAGATAGGGCGAACGCCATGGCGTAAGACGGTTGCCGCGCGATGCCGCCCACAAGAAGGAGAGCATACGGGCTATTGGACGACGATCGTATCGCGGGTGGTCTTGGGACTCTCGGCGGTCTTCTTGGGTTCATCGGCTTTCGCGTAGTAGCCGGAACGCGTGCGAACCGTCGGACTCCCCGGACCGTTTACGGTGACGTTGATTTTGCGGTAGGAGCCATCGTCGGGCAGGGTGGGCGAATAGGCGAGCGTGTACTGGTTGCGGATATCGCGCGCGATCTCAGATGCCAGCGCCTGCACCTCGCTGACGTTGTTGGGATAGTAAACCAGGCCGCCGGTGGTAGTGGTCAGTTCCTTTAAGGCGCGCTTGGCCTTCGCGGCCGAATGCCTCTCCTCGTCGCTCAGCAAGCCGATGGCGTAGATCAGAACCTCATCGTGGATGGCCTTCTGGACCAGGCGTTCCAAGGTGATGTTGCTGGCGTTATCGTCGCCATCGGTAATGACAAGAATTACTTTCTTGTCTTTCTTGCCGTCGGTCTTCATGTAATTGAGAGACATGTCGATAGCGTCGCGCATGGCGGTGCCGCCGCGCGAATCGATTCGGGAGAGTCCCTGCTCCATCTTCTTAGGATCGTTGGTGAAGGGGACGTCCAGGAAGGGCTCGTCATTGAAGTTGACGATGAATTCCTCGTCCTGGGGGTTGGATTCCTTCACCAGATTGACGGCGGCTGCCTCCACGCGTTCGCGCTTCAGGCGCATGCTGCCGCTATCGTCGATGAGGATGCCGAGCGAGACCGGCACGTCTTCGCGGCGGAAGACCTTCAACTCCTGCGGCTGGCCGTTCTCAAAAACCTTGAACGCGTTCCTGTCGAGGTTAGTGAGCAGCTTTCCTTTCTTGTCAGTGACGCTGGCATGGAGGACTACCAGGCGAGTATCTGCGCGAAACTGCGCCCACAACGTGGCCGACGCCGCCGCGGTGAGCAGGCACGTGAGCAGACAGGAGGCCAGGCTGGTTCTATTGAGTCGGAGCATAGTAGCCAAGTCGAAAATAGGCTTTGAGCGGTGGCAACCCTCGGGGCTGGTTGAGTTTTACGGTCACCTTCCGGTACTTCCCATCGCGCTCGCGGTTCTTGGGTGTGTAGCCGAGAATGTACTGGTTACGCAACTCAATTCCTATTTTGGCAGCAATATCGGGCAATTCCGCGGGATTCTCCACTGCGTACTCGCGTCCGCCGGTTTGTTCTGCCAGCTCATTCAGCAAACCGGGCCCGGCGGCCTCTTCCGGCGTGCGTCCGCGCGCCGACATGCCCTCGAAGATGCCTATGGCGTAGATTTGGACGTCCGCTTCCCGGACAGCGCTCTTGATCTCGGTTTCGGTGTAGCGGCTGCTGTTGTCGCCGCCGTCAGAAATGATCAACAGCGCCTTGCGAGGGTTCCGGGCCTTCTTCATTTCGTTCATCGCCAGGTAGACAGCGTCGAGAAGAGCAGTGCGTCCCTTGGATTGGGTGAAGGTTAACTTACTCTGGATGACGTCTGTATCGGTGGTGAAGCTTTGCGCCAGCTCTGGCCGGTCGTTGAACTGCACTAGGAAGAATTCGTCGGAGGGATTCGCCGTCTTGAAGAATTCGAGCGCGGCCTGGCGCGATTTCTGAAGCTTAGGCCCCATGCTGCCGCTAGTGTCGAAGACCAGTCCGATGGAAATAGGCGCATCTTCGCTCGAAAATTGCGTAATCTGCTGCTCAATCTTATCTTCAAAAAGACGAAAGTGCTCTTTGTCGAGCCCGGTGACGAAGCGGTTGAGCGGGTCGGTAACCGTCACGTTGATCAGGACAAGCGTGCTGTTGACCTTGATGTTAGAGGGGCGCGATTCGACGACAGGCTCATTGCTCTTTTTCCGCGTTTCAAGCGAGATCGGGGGCGGTTCCAGGGGGACGGCGGACTGCGGATCTTTAGGGAGCGGGTTCGCGGGGAGCGAGTTAGCTTGAGCGGGCGCCACGTTGACCTGGGCGGGACCTGCGTTGACCTGGGCGGGTGCCACGGGGCTCTGCGCAACGGCAAGGGCGGGTCCGCAGGTCAGATTTATAGCGGCAAAACCGAGGGCCCACGCAACACTGCATAGCGCTTGGGGGAGGGTCGCCATCCCGATTCGGGCGACGGGGGGGAAGATGCGCTGAGAGCCGGATCGCACCCACATGAAGCTGATTCGCCCTTTCAGTCCGATCATATCACCGGCTTTTCGCGTCAGGATTTAGCAACATTACTTAAGAGACGATGGCCGTGGATGCCGGTTTCAAAGGAACAACTATGCCGCTTCTGAACCGTGCGCGTACGGTATACAGAGTCACAGGCCATCGCGTCAGGCGCCACCGAAACCTTCGTCCAAACAAACTGGAATTCATCCGTCGCGAACCACCTGTTCTCTCCGCTGCCGGAAACGGTATAGCTCTTGCCGGCTGCATCGTAATCAACAAACCCCGGGTGCAAGACCTGGCCGGCGTCGGTGTGACCTTCAAAGATGCTCATGGAAGGGGAGCCTGCTTATCCCTCCATAACGGAATACAGCAACAGAACGAACAAAGCGGCCAAACCGAAGCGGAACGTAATTCTCTCCACGAAGAAGGAAGTGTCCTTAGGCGATCAGTGTATCGGGCCACACCACGTGAGCAAGCGGCTATTTGCGGCGGCGCAGCCCGAGCAGAGCCATGAGACCTTGATCGAAGCGATCGGTGTTCGCTTCGATGCGGCCCGTACGAAACATCTCCGCGAGCCGGGGGAACGCTCCCGTTGCCAGTTGGGCGGCTGCAAAGTCAAGGTCGATGATGGTGTCGGATGCTGCTTCCCGCAACGCATGGCCAAATACGAAATCGTCCACCATCGCAAGAAGCGTGAGCTTCTGGGCGGCCGTCAAGGAGGTGGCCGCCAGCGCTTCCAGGCATTGCTCCATATGACGCATCGCGTTCAATCCGGGCGGCGCCGATAACATTCCGGCCAACGCCCATGGATGACGGATGAACACTGCGTGGGTGCGCTTGGCGATTTCCACGATCGCGCGGCGCCAGGGCTTGGGAAGCGAGGGAAGCAGCGTTTCGCCCATCAGGGCATCGTCCATCGCCGCAATGAGATCGTCCTTGGTCTTGATGTAGTAATAGAGACTCATCGTTCCAACGCCGAGTTCCCGCGCCACGCGCCGCATTGAAACGGCTTCGAAGCCCTCCTTATCGGCGACGGCGAGGGCGACGGCGGCAATCGCTTCGCGGCTCAATTTAATCTTTTGCGTTGACATTCGTACACCGTACCATTAACATCGTTTCGTACGATGTACGAGACAACGGTACTCATAGCCGGGGCAGGACCGGCTGGCTTGACGTTGGCCATCGAACTCGCGCGCCGCGGGGTCCCGGTTCGCTTGATTGAGGTGGCCGAGGCGCCCTTCGCGGGCTCGCGCGGTAAAGGCATCCAGCCGCGGACTCTCGAAATCTTCGACGATCTCGGCGTCGTTGACGAAATTCTGGCCTCCGGCGCGCCTTACCCGAAGCTCCGGGTTCACTTAGGCCGCTTGTCGCTGCAATGGGGCTCGCTCTCTGAAGCCAAACAGCCGACTCAGAGCGTGCCCTATCCCAACCTCTGGATGGCGCCGCAGGCGCGCACGGAAGCGATTCTGCGCGAGCGCCTGCGCTCACTCGGCGGCGAAGTCGAATTCGGCAAGGCGCTGGCTTCCTTTACGCACAATGAACACGGCGTGGAGGCCACGCTCTCGACTGGCGAAACCGTACACGCTGACTTCCTGGTGGGGTGCGATGGCGGTCGAAGCACGGTGCGAAAAGCGCTTAACCTGAGATTGGAAGGTGAGTCAATCGACGAGAGCCAAATGCTTGTGGCGGACCTAGAGATGGAAGGACTCGATCGCCGCGACTGGCATGTCTGGCCCTTCACCAAAGACGGAGCGATAGGGCTCTGCCCGTTGCCGAACACATCGTTATTCCAGTTCACGTCGAAGGCTGACGCCGTGGCATCGAACATCGAGGACACAGTGTACAGAGTCACAGGCCATCGGGTCAGGCGCGTCGCTTGGAGCTCCACCTACCAGCCGGCCGTGCGTATGGTCGATCGCTACCGCGTCGGGCGGGTCTTCCTGGCTGGGGATGCGGCGCACGTGCATCCGCCGGCGGGAGGCCAAGGGCTCAACACCGCGGTGCAGGATGCGTACAACCTGGGATGGAAGCTCGCGGCCGTCGTGACAGGCGGAGCCGACTCACTTCTCGATACTTACGAAGCGGAACGCCTGCCGGTGGCCGCGGCGGTGCTCGGTTTGAGTAAACGTCTGCACCGGGCGCGATCGATGAAGCGCGGCGATGCGACGAACCAGCTTGCTTTGCATTACAGAGACAGCCCGCTCTCGACGGGGACGCCATCGGGAGGCCTGCATCCGGGCGATCGTATGCCCGATGCCCGGCTGGATGATGGCGGCAGACTCTTCGATTGCATGCGCGGTCCTCACGCGACAGAGCTTGTCACGCCGGATGGGCCGCGAATCCTGATTCGTCCTGACGGCTACATTGCGCACATCGGCTCAACGCACTTCTCGGAATACCGGGGTGGGCCGGTTCATCGGGTGAGCGGCCGAGTGCCTCAGAGATGACCCACGGTGCACAAGCCTAGAAAAGAAAACCCGCCACCATCTCAGCGGCTTTCCGCGCCTGTTCGCGCAAGGTGGAACCGGCCTGGGGATCTGCCGCGGTGACGCGCACCAGGATGGAGCGCTCGCGGACCCGGCTCAAGATCTGATCGTAGAGTTTGCCGTTTTGGGTACCGGAGCACGCGACGGCTTCGTTGCCGATGCCGCGCAATGCCACGGAGTTGGCTCCACACTGGGCGAGGAACGCGGGAAACTCCGCGCGCCAGTGAGCCATGGTCTTCACCTGAATGCGGAGGGTGGAGCCCGATTCCCGGTTGAACTCGCAGACAGCATCGCCCGAGTTCGCCGGACCCGGCGTAACCGACACCCGCATTTTGCCCCCTAAGATGCCGCCTGCTGTAGCGGTATTGATAAAGGGACAGGCTGCCTCGGCCGCGAAGCATGGGCCGGCGAAAGCTGCAAAGACCGCGGTGCGAAGCAAGAGTCCGCTCATCAGGCCCCCGCCGGGCGCGCCGGCTTCAACTCTTCCGCCTTGATGATCCTGCCGCCTTCCTCGATGATATAGAGCCGGTTGACGTCCAGATCCGTTAGCCGGTCCACCTGCCCGCTGAGCCAGCGCAATTCGACCGAATCCACCTTAATGGCCTGATCGAGACCGAAGTGTATGCGCATGTCGTTCTGTGAGAAGTAGCTGCCGCCGCTGCGCAACTCCTCGATCTGAACCAAGGGTTTTTGCGCGGCGGGCTGGCACTTGGCAGTCACCGTGATGCGCGTACCGATGCCGGACCGATTTGACTTGACGCCGGCCAATTTAATCTTGATCCAGCTCCGCTTAAGCGTGGAATCGCAGCGCAACATCTGCGGCAGCGCGTTCACACAGTTGACAGCAATGTCGATGTCGCCGTCGTTATCCCAATCGCCAAAGGCGCAGCCGCGCGCAGGCGCCGTTTCCAGAATGCCGGGGCCGCCCTTATCGGTGACCTCTTCGAACCGGCCATTTTGAAGATTGCGGTAGAGGTATTTGTGCTCGGCGTACTTGAGGTCTGTGTTGGAGCGGTCCACCTCCGGATACACGTGGCCGTTAGACATTAGAATGTCCAGCCAGCCGTCGTTATCCATGTCGAAGAAGCCGACTCCCCAGCCCAGGAGACGAGTATTGATGCCTATGCCGCTCGGGTAGGTGCGATCTTCAAAGGAGCCGTCGCCGAGATTGGTATAGAGCGAATCGGTATCGCCGGCGAAGTTGGTTTTCGCGATGTCGAATGTGCCGTCGCGATTGTAGTCGCCGATGGCCACGCCCATGCCCGCCTGGGGCTTTCCTTCGGGCGAAAGCGCCGCGCCGGATTCCACGGCAACATCTTTAAAGGTGCCGTCCTTCTGATTCTGGTAGAGCGTCGCGGTACTGGAGTCGTTGGCCACGTAGATATCGGGCCAGCCGTCGTTATCGAGATCGGAGGCGGCCACGCTGAGCCCGTAAGTGCCGCGAGTCTTCCAGATGCCGGCCTTCTCGCTCACGTCGCTGAATGTACCGTCGCCATTATTGCGATACAGAATATTCTTTCCGCCCGGCAAGCCCGGCGGGCCGCAGGCCACCAGCAGCCCTTTGTAAGTACAAGGACCGGCCTCGGGAGGCGGCGCCGTTTTCAGATCGAAATCCACATAGTTCGCGACGAACAGGTCCAGGTGGCCGTCGCGGTCGTAATCGACAAACGTGCAACCTGTGTTCCAGCGAGTCTTCGGCCCAGGTTGGAAAAGGCCAGCCTTTTCGGTAACATCGGCGAATGTGCCGTTGCCGTTATTTCGATAAAGAGCGTTCTGGCCGTAGTAAGTGACAAAGATGTCTTCATAACCGTCGTTGTTGTAGTCGCCGACGCAGCAGGCCTGACCCCAACCGGTGCGATGTTCCAGGCCGGAGCCTTTAGTGACGTCGGTGAAGGTGCCGTCGCGATTGTTCTTGAAGAGATGGCAGTGAGGTTTTTCGCCGCCGGCGAAGCCTTCCAATCGCCAGCCATTCACCAGGAAGATGTCCAGCCAGCCGTCATTGTCGTAATCGTAGAAGGCAAGGCCGCAACCTGTGGTTTCAAGCAGGTACTTATTCGTCTTCTCGCCGCCGTAAATGGTTTTGACATTCAGGCCAGACTCCTTGACGACGTCCACGAAACTGACGCCGAGGGGTGTGCCTTCGATGGGCGACTTAGGACCCTTCGCGGCCGGCTTGGCTTTCGCTTCGTAAGTTCGTTCAATGGGGCCGTTCAGCTTGATTTGGGGGCCGGCCGCGAGCGACAGAATTCTTTCAAAGGGCAGCACCAGGGCGGTGCGGCTCAGGGACTGAAGAAAGCGTCGCCGGGCGGCGTCGAATTTACGGTTATTCATGTTTCAGTGGCGTTCGTCATTAGCGATCGGACGGGTGCGCGGCGCCCGCTGCCGAGTCTGTGTGGGTGTGCCAAGGCACGCTTTCAATGGAGAGTTCGGGATGGTTGCGCAGAAAGCCGAGCGAGTAAGTGGGCGCGCCGGGGTCCACTTGCTTGAGGGAGAAGAGCGCGGCCTGCTGGGCAGCCTTCTCTTTCTGCCCGATGCGCCGGTACAGGATGCTGAGATTGTAATGCGCGGCCAGATCGTCGGGATCGATGGCTTGCAGGGCCTCAAACTGCCGGATAGCCTCTTGGTATTCGTGCTGCTGGTAGTAAGAGATACCCAGTTCCCGCCGCGCATCGCGGGATTGCGGATACTGCTCGACGACCAGTTGGAAGTCGGCAATTTCCGCGTCGGGATGCGCTGTGCGCCGCTCCACGATGCCCATATAATACAGCGCCCGCGCATTATTTGGACTTAGGTCTAAGGCCTTGTCGAGGCTCGCCCGGGCCGATGAGTACTTTTCCCATTCGATGTAAGTGAGGGCAATATTTATGTGGCCGTCCTCGTAGTCGGGCCGCAGTTTCACAACCTGAGTGAAGGCATCCAGCGCCTCGGCGTACTGCAGTTGATCGAGGTAGGCGATGCCGAGATTGTTCCAGCGCATCCAGTCGGGATTGTCGTGCGGCTCGGGCTTTGACACTGGATTATCGCCGAGGTTCAACTGGCGGGTCCGCGAGGCGAGTTCAATGACGGGATAGGCCGGATGATCCTCGCCGAGCACGTTGTTCAGATAGCTCTGGCGGAGGTGGCGGTAGTTGACGCGGGCCGTGGCGGTAAGGGGGCCTTTCGCGTCCTTCGGAATCTGAAAATCGTAGCGGATCAGCGCTGAGCGGCCGGACTGAATCGTGTTGTCGTAAGCCATGGAATGGATGGTCCACACCTTGTGGTTGTCGACAAATTCCCCATCCAGGTTGACCGGGCGGTTCGTGAAGCTATGGGCACGCTCATCGATCATTCCATCGGGCTTTAGGAAGCCGCTATGGTAGATCTCTTCGCCTGCGGCATCGCAGACGGAAAATTCGACGCGGGTCTCGTAGAGGTCTCGAACTTCGGGGACCAGGGAGTGGCCGATATTCTTGCTCTGGATAACCACCATCATCTGGACGTTCTGGCCCGCCGCCAGTTGGAAAGGAACTGAACCGAGCGGCCCTTCAAAAGAAGGGGCGCCTTGCTTGCGGATGGCGAAGAGATCGATATTCAAGTAGCCACCCGATTGCAGGAACTCGATGGTCTTCTTAAGCTGCTCCTCGAAGCCGTAGTAGAAGGGAACGGCCGTATTGCCAGCGGGCCAGCGATGAGAGGCGAGCCTTCCATTCTTCGCGCCGTCTTCACGAAGCGTCACCGCCTCGCGCATCATATGGCAAGACTGGCAGGTTGTGTAACTGGCCTGATAGAAGACCAGCGGATTGCGCTTCGAAAATTTCGAATTCTGCCACTCGTCGTAAGTTGTAAAGGCGCGAATCCACTTATAGCTGTTAAGCGTGTCAGGCAGATTCGCTTTGTGGCAGGCGGCGCAGAATTCCGGAGAACGGTAGAAATCCTTCATGACGGCCCGGGAGTGGCGATCCGGATGCAGCTTAATGTCCTGGTCAGGGACCTCGCCGGGAATGCGGTTGCCGTCTTCATCGGTCATGACGGCGGGAATTCCCAACACGAAGCTGCCGTTGCCCAAGCTGGGCTGCAGCGCCTGGATGGAGTGGCACGTGGTACACGTTAACCCGTCCCGATCGAACTCGCGATCGACGCTGGAATCCTTGGTCAGTGCGCCGGATAAGACGCCGATGGGGTTATGGCAGCTATCGCAATGGCGGGTAACTCGATGCCGCGAGTGCGGGCAAGAATGTTGACGCTGGTGCGGTAGAACGGCGTGCGAAAGGAATTCGAGTGCAATGCTTCGCGCCACTGCGAATAGGCTTGCTGATGGCAGTGGCCGCAGTATTCAGCCGATGGGAAGGCGCCGGGCTGAATGAATCGATTGCCTTCAACACGGGCGTTCCCAGGGCTCGAAATGTCGCCTTTTCCAAAGTGGAAGTCGTAGGTTTGGCTGACGGCGTCGGCATAAGCTTGACGCTCAGCGGGGATATCGGTATGGGCGGACGATTGCGCGGAGATGCTTCGAAGCAGAATACTGGAACAGACCCCCAGTGCGCCGAGGACCAGGGACGAACGCCGGCTCATGCCTTTCAGTCTCTCATTATTCAAACAGGTCTTAGCGTACCGGGAAATTTGACGCTGCCGCGATCAAAAGCGTCATGGGAATGCGTGGCCATTCTCTAATCGTGCTTGCTTCAGATGACACCGCTCCTCAATGCGTTTTTGCCGCACCCTGCCGCAACGATTTCTCCTTTGCCTGTTCTTCCGCCGCTCGCAGCGCGGCCGCTTTCTCAAAGGCCTCCTGTGCCCCTTGCGTGTCGCCCTTTTTCTTTAACAGCAGCCCTAGCGTGTTGAATGCTCCCGCGTCGTTCGCATCCAGAGCCACTGAGCGCCGCAGTGCGTCGATCGCGCCGTCGAGGTCGCCCTGGTCTTTCAAGAGCATGCCCAGCTCAAACCACGCATCCGCATACTTCGGCTGCCGCTCGACGGCGGCGCGGAACTGTTCCGCGGCTTTGTCCGCTTCGCTTGCGTCCACGTAAACCAGCCCCAGAATAAGGTGGGCCTCCGCCATCGCCGGATCCAGCCTCACCGTCTGTTCCAGCTCTGTCCGCGCGCGCCCCAAATCGTCGGTTTGCTTGTACGCCACGCCGAGGTTGTAATGGGCATCCGCCGCTTCCGGATGCGTCCGCGTCACTTCCTCGAGTTCGCGGATCGCATCCTTAAATTGGCCCGCGCCGATGTAGGCGGACGCCTCATTCACACGCAAGTGATAGTTGTGCGGGTCTTTCTGGAGCAGTTTGCGGAATTCCGCCAATCCTGCCGCCGGATCGCCCGCTCGCATCAGCGCCGTCGCGTAGCTATTCCGAACCGCATCGTTGCCTGGATTCAACTGCAATGCCCGGCGATAAGCGTCCCGCGCCTCCGTCCAGCGCCGCAGCCTCTGGTACGCCTGTCCTAGTTCTTCCCAGACCTGCGCCTTGAGAGGAATCAGCTTCGCCGCCTGAGCCAGTTCCGCGATCGCCGGCCCATCTTGCCGCACGGCTCCGTACGCTGACCCAAGCCGGTAGCGGTAATCGCCATTTCCCGGTTCAAGCGCCACGGCTTTCCGCAGCGCTTCGATGGCTGCCTGCTCTTGTTTTGCCAGAAACAACGCCACGCCCAGGTGGTACCACGCTTGCGCCATCTTGGGGTCCAGTTGGGTAGCCTTCTGAAAATGCGGGATCGCCTCGCCACTGCGATTGCTCGCCGCCATGAGAAACCCGATCTGATCCTGATAGACCGCCGATCCCGGCTTCAACTGCGCCAGCTTGTCATAAGCCGCCAGCGCTCCATCAATGTCTCGAGCCGCCAGCGATTGGCGCGCGGCAGCCTCGAGTTGAGCCTCGGAAACGGACGTCTGGGCCTCGCCGAATCCACCACAGAAAAGAGCCAGAGCCACGGCAAATAAGGCTCGCATATGCCTTATCATCTCTCAAGCTTCCGTGCGGAAACAGACCCCGGTTGAATCCCTCCGCGTCATCGGCTACACTAAAAGAGTTCGTTTGTCTGTTCGAAGAGCGCCTTTCGGGGGCCTGCCCGGGTTGTGATCGCAGGCGATTCGCGCTTGAAACGCCAACAAAACGAAAAACGGTACGCCGCCCAACTGAGGCAGTGGCCCTAAAGGCAAGAGTCAAAGAATATGTATGCAGTAATTGAAACCGGCGGGAAGCAGTATCGCGTCATGCCCGGTCAGACCATCGACGTCGATACCATTCCGGGTGAAGTGGGAGCGCCGGTGGAATTCGACCGGGTTCTGGCCATCTCCAACGAAGCGAATCGATTGATTGTCGGCGACGAGGTTCGAGCGGCGAAGGTGCGCGGCAAGATTACTGAACATGGCCGCGGCGACAAAATTCTGGTGTTCAAATTCAAGCGTAAGAAACAGTACAAACGCACGATCGGCCACCGGCAGGATTTCACGCGAGTGGAAGTTGAGGAAATCGTCGGTTAAGCGGCTTTTGAGCGAACCGGATTATTTAACAAATGGCACACAAAAAAGGTTTAGGCTCCTCAAAGAACGGCCGCGATTCGAATGCGCAAAGGTTGGGCGTCAAGCGTTTTTCTGGCGAGCTGGTCACCGGCGGCTCCATTATCGTCCGCCAGCGCGGCACTCGCTACAAACCCGGCAAGAACGTCGGCGTCGGCAAGGACGACACCCTGTTTGCCAAGATCCCTGGCACAGTTGAATTTCGAGACCGCGGCCGCATGGGCAAGTTCGTCAACATTCTGACGCAAGGCTAAGTCCTTAGCTCTCGTCCGATCTTTTTCCGGGTTTCCAACTGAAAGGCGCGCTCGCCTGACACGAGCCGCCCCTTCTTGTTGCCGGACGGTCCTGCCACCTCTCGCCCCGATGGCCGCCTTGAAATTGAGGTCTCCTGTTGTTTATCGATGAAGTTCTGATCACAGTAAAGGCCGGCGACGGCGGTAACGGATGTCTCGCCTTCCGCCGTGAAAAGTTCGTTCCGCGCGGCGGCCCCAGCGGCGGCGATGGTGGACGCGGCGGCGACGTAATCATGGTGGCGAGCGACCACTACAACACGTTGCTCCATTTTCGCTTCAACCCCGAACACAAAGCCGAGCGCGGCCGTCACGGCGAAGGCAGCCAGCGCACTGGCCGCGACGGCAAAGAAGTGGAACTGCCGGTCCCGGTGGGCACCGTTGTTTACGACGCGGAAACCGGCGAACAGCTCTACGATTTCACCCACCCCGGCGAGCGCTTTATCGTGGCCAAAGGCGGCAAGGGCGGACGCGGCAATGCCCGCTTCGCCACCTCCACCCACCAGGCGCCCACCGAGCATGAAGAAGGCAATCCCGGAGACGGGAAGCGGCTTCGGCTGGAGTTGAAACTGCTGGCCGACGCCGGGCTGGTGGGCTTCCCCAATGCCGGCAAGTCCACGCTTATCTCGCGGCTCTCGGCAGCCAAGCCGAAGATCGCCGATTATCCCTTTACTACGCTTGAGCCGAACCTCGGCGTGGTCCAAGCCGGTGATGATCGAACCTTTGTCCTGGCCGATATTCCCGGTTTAATCGAAGGCGCCCACGAAGGTCACGGGCTCGGCATTCAATTCTTGCGGCACGTCGAGCGCACTCGCCTTCTGGTGCACCTGGTGGATGTATCCGGATCCACAGGGCGCGACCCGGCGCATGACTTCGACATTGTCATGAACGAACTGCGCGAGTTCAACGCGGAGATGGCCGCCAAGCCCATGCTGGTGGTGGCCACCAAAATCGATGTCTGTCAGGACGAGAAGCAGTTGGACGCCGTCAAATCGAAAGCGGACAGACTTGGCTTGCCCTTCTTCGCGATTTCAAGCGTTACCGGCGAAGGACTCGAGGCGCTGAAGTACGCTATCGCCGATCGCATTTTCGCCTCTGCGGAATCGCCGGCGTTAGCAGCGCCGTGACCCGTCGGGAAGCGACCGCGGGCAAGTCTCGTCCTGCCCGACCAGTCACTCCCTGAGACTGGCGGTCGCGGCTCGATAGCGTCGGCGTTTAAGTCAGGCGCCCCGCTCGCCGCGACGCCTTGGGCTACCTGACCTGGATGTTGAGCACGGCGTCTGAATGTTCGTGCCGCCAGCCCCAATAGGCCTGTTGGTCGCTGTCTCTGAGCCTCCAGAAATCCCGGTATCTGCGATGGTTGTCGTGGGCCCACACGCGATAAGCCCTATCCTCTTGACCATTCCAGTGGTGGTCGTCATTGTGCATTCTGTCGTGGTAAACACGAATGTCTTCGGCTTTCAATGCCAGCGGCGCCACTGCGATCGGTGCGATGAGGGCGACGCCGAGCAGAGCCTTATTCCAGAAACCGGTCATGATGTCTCTCCTTGCAAGGGTGTAAGGAGCACTTTAGACGCCACCAAGCCGCCGCGCCAAAGACGGCCCGCCAAGCTGATTACAAGGACAATCGAGTGGACGGACCGAGCATTCCAAACGCACTTTCTCGCCGCCCCCGCGTCAGGTGACGCCGGACGGTCAGAACATGGCCCCGTATCCTAAAAAGTGCTCGGCTGCCTCCGCTATGCCTGACTCCACTGTCGCTCCCGGCCCGCAAGCATTCAGAAAGCAACTCCTGCCGTGGCTTATCGCCGTCGCATTTTTCATGGAGTCGCTCGACACCACGATTCTGAACACGGCGGTGCCGGCCATCGCCAAGGCCTTGAACGTCGCCCCATTGAGCATGAAGTCCGTTCTTGCTTCCTATACCCTCAGCCTCGCCGTTTTCATCCCTATCAGCGGCTGGATGGCCGATCGATTCGGCACCCGCCGCGTCTTCTCTTCCGCCATCGGCATCTTCACCCTGGGCTCACTGCTCTGTGGCCTCTCCACCAGTATCCATGTCCTGGTCGCTTGCCGCATCCTTCAAGGTTGCGGTGGGGCTATGATGGTCCCCGTCGGCAGACTGACCCTGGTCCGCACCTTCGCCAAGTCCGAACTCATTCGCGCTATG
>CAJCIT010000135.1 GCA_903970405.1 Acidobacteriaceae bacterium
GTCTCATACCAACACACCGCCTCAAAGCGTTTCCATAGATCGAGGACGGCGGGATTCTTATGAGCGCCGGCGATTGCTTCCTGAGAAACCCATTCGAAGATTTCAACGATTGTTCCGTCCGCGGCGCGCATCGCGATTGGAGCGCGATCCGTTACCAGACCCTCGGCGCGCAGGGGCGGAAGATGGTTGCGAACCAGCTCCAGCAGCGCCTCCTCGCAACCCGGTCTCGGCTTGTAACAGGCCACTGAGATCGATCCCATAAGTATCACTCCCTATCCGACAATGAGGAGTCTACCAGTCTCTCTTGGTGTCGATGCCAAACGTCAGACCTTGTACCGCATGGACGCCTCAATGTTCTCGATTTCCTTCTTGCGCCATGCGGCGGCGTCAAGCCCGGTGAACCGCGGCAGCTCCGTGTCCTTATGAGCCTCTACCATTCGCAGCGTGCGGGCCAACATCAAGCCATTGCGATCTGGAAAAGTCACCCAGTATTGGTCCGTCAGGCACGGAACTTTGAGCGGATCGCGGCTGATCATCTCCAGCGACATCTTGATGTTCGGATTCGCCTTCCACAAAATAGCGCACATCTTCTCCAGCGGCAGCAGTCCCGTCCCCATCACCACCTCTGACAGTTCAAACCCGTCCGGATAGGGCCGCACCGCCATGTCCTTGACGTGAGTCGCCTTGGCATAGGGAGCGGCCGCCTCAATCAATGCCATCGGGTCATCGAGTAACGAGATGTTATTCCCGAAGTCAACACACGCTCCCAGATACTCGCTCGAATACTTCTTGAACAAGGCCGCATACTGATCCGCGGTCCAATCCTTATGATTTTCGATCGCGAGGGTGAACTTGTGCTTTTCGAAAACCGGCACGGCCGATTCAATCACCTGGTATGTCTTCGTCAGCCAGGCTTTCCATTCGTCAAGCGTGTGAAAGGTTTCATATCGGCGTCCGCTCAGCATGCCATCGCGCGCCACCGTACAGCCGGCCGCCTTCGCATCCAGAATTGCCTTCTCCAGTTGTTCCGGCGTACTGTTGCGAATGGAGACCATGGCTTCCACCCACATGCCGAGTTCTTCTGCCCTGGCTCGTACTTTTGTGGGGTCGCCATTGATCTGGGCCTGAATGCCCGCCGCCCCCAGTCCATGACATCGCTGCAGGAATTCGAGCGTATCCACCCGCTGCCACGAGCCCGGCTTACTGCCCGGCTGAGGCGCGGCGTAGGCGCCCAGGAATGAGGTGGACGCAATGCCCATCTTCGAAACCGGCCCGTCAGCCACGCGTGCGCCCATTGCTCCCTCCTTCGCCATGGAATCTTTCGTCAACAATGCGAGCGAAAGAGCCCCTCCCGAAGTTCGCAAGAATGCTCTTCTGGACCCTTGGTCATTATTCATAATTTCAACTCCCGCTCATCATATCGCCGTCGGAACGATCTGTGCCAGCCGGACTTCTTCGCTCAGTCTGAAAGTGCCGGCGGCGTAAGGTCCACGGAATCGCAATTGGATCGAAGAGCATCTATATTGCGAGCGCCATGAATTATCCACGTCGGCTTCAACGAGTAACCCCAGCAATGGCGTCTAAAGCCCTACTCAACCAGTCGCTTCGGAAATTACCAGGATGGGCCGCCGGTTTCGTCCTATGCATGCTTCCCCTCAGCGCGGCTGAACTCCACCCGGAGACCGTAAGTGCCTGGGACGACTACGTTCACACAATCAGTATTCAAGCGTCGAGGCGGGCCAACCAGGGGAATACGTTCCTGCGTCTCGACCAACGGCCAGACTCGGCGAGAAAGGTCTACGACGGCGAAATTGTCGCGGAGCCGGCCATCGCGAACACGCCCAGAGCAGTCTCCCACGGATTGATCCATGATTGGCTCGGAGCCGTTTTCATCCCTCACACCACGATTGACCAGATACTGCCCGTTGTGCGCGATTACTCCCGGTACAAGGATTTCTACCGGCCAGCCGTGCTCGATTCCAAGTCGATCGCCTTGACTGAAACCGACGATCGGTTCTCAATCCTGCTCGCCGACAGATCGTTTTTCCGGAAGAGGGCGCTCGATAGCGAGTACAAATCGCGCCAATTTCGCGTAGGCGAGCGGCGTTGGTACAGCATCGCTGAAACAACTCGAGTTCAGGAGATAGCTGACTATGGTTCGGCGGATCAGCATTTACTACCGGATGACCAGGGATCGGGGCTGATCTGGCGCCTCTTTACTGTCATGCGGCTTGAAGAGCGAGACGGCGGAGTGTTCGTGGAGGTGGAAGCCATTGCGCTGAGCCGTGAGATTCCACTGTCAGTGCGTTGGTTCGTGGACCCCATTGTGAGGCGCGTGGCGAAAGCCTCTTTAAGTACTTCACTCACGCAAACTCGGGACGCTGTGCAGGCAAACTCGAAGGCTGGCGTGAACACAATTGCGTCAAATCGTTGACAGCAGGGTAGAGCGCGGCTAGACTTCAAAGCAGTCATCTTCTCCACGGGTCTCGACTGAAGAATCGCCCCAACTTCACTGCTTTGGAGGAGTTTCTGGTACACGGTCTCAAGTACGCCTTCCCGCCACAACGCGGCGAGCTAACCAGGGGGTTCCGACGTCTTATGCGGCGGAGCCACTGCGCAGCATGATCTCTCAGGGCAACGAGCCCGGCCCGGTCTGGCCATGTGCGGAGGGCCGGCACCGCGGAATCGCCTTCGAACCGCTCTATCCAAGTGCGCCGCTGGCCGCCCTTCGCGACCCCACCCTCTATGAGTACCTGGCGCTTGCCGACGCGCTTCGCGACGGCCGGCCCAGGGAACGGAGGATCGCGCAGGACGCTCTGCACAGCCTGTTTCGGGACGCTGATGCGCCACTCGAACACTGAACAACTGGCCGCGACCGCTGAGATTCTGCGGCCCCTACTCGAAGAGCTCGTGTTTGTGGGCGGCGCAGTTACACATGGATGCTTTGCCGGGATTCTTACCTCCCGACGCGGTCAGCCAATCAAGGATAGGTATTGTTCTCGAGCGCCTGCAGCGCCTCGCGTCCCTGGCGTGACACTGCCTCCGCGGCCTGAAATCCGTTGCAGGATACACTGTGGGTGCATGTCTGGTTTATTACTGGGTAAGACGGCCCTGGTCTTAGGAGTCGCCAACCGGTGGAGCATCGCCTACTCCATCGCCTCGGCCTTCGTCCGCGAAGGCGCGCAGCTTGTCCTGACATTCCAGGGTGAGCGCCAGCGCCAAACGGTTGAGGAACTCGGTCAGGATCTGAAGGCCGTGCGGGTACTCAACTGCGACGTCACCAAGCCGGAAGAGCTTACTCAACTGGCGGTGGACCTCAAGGAAGTCAGCCCCACGCTCGACGCCGTGGTCCACAGCATCGCCTTCGCGAATAAGGAGGATCTCACCAACCCTTTTCTCCAAACCGGCCGCGATGGATTCCTGTTGGCGCAGGAGGTCAGTGCCTATTCGCTGGTCGCCGTGGCGCGGACACTGGCGCCGTCGATGACCGAAGGGGGCGCCATCACCACCTTGACCTATCTCGGCTCTACTCGCGTGATCCCGAATTACAACGTCATGGGCGTGGCCAAAGCGTCGCTTGAAGCCTGCGTGCGGTACTTGGCCGCTGAGCTAGGCCCAACAAAAATTCGCGTAAACGCCGTTTCGGCCGGTCCCATCAAGACCGCCTCGGCCCGCGCCGTCAAAGACATGACGAAGAACATGGAAGGCTTGGCCAGCCGCGCCCCGCTCCGCCGCAACACCGATCCCGCCGAAGTGGCGGACGCCGTCGTGTTTCTGTCAAGCGACCTCGGCCGAGGCGTCACCGGCAACACACTGTTTGTCGACGCCGGCTACCAGATCATGGGAGCATGAGCCCCTTCCCAAACCTTGCCCCGGTGCGTGCGTCTATACTTGCAGGAGAGCGCAATGGCCGCTCGCGGCGGCGCCTTGCAGCGATTGACAGCGGTTCTCCGCTTTCCTATTCTGGTGGTTTCGAGCTTCTCCGGGCTCTTGCGAGTGTGAGACTCGAAAGTCAACGGAGCACCCGCTCGCTTTACGTTTCATTATGATTCAGGTTGAAGGCCTTACCAAACGATACGCGCGCCAAGTCGCGGTCGACAACATTTCGTTCGAGGTGAATCAGGGCGAAATTGTCGGTTTTCTGGGGCCTAACGGCGCCGGTAAAACCACTACGATGCGCGTCCTGACTTGCTATATGCCGCCCACCGCGGGCAGCGCGAAGGTTGCCGGTTTCGACGTCTATGAAAGCCCGATGGAGGTCAAACGCCGCATCGGCTATCTGCCCGAGACTCCCCCGCTCTACCCGGAAATGGAGGTGGGAGACTATCTGAAATTCGTCGCCAAACTGAAGCGCGTGCCCAGCGGCGACGTCAATCGGCGCGTCGATGAAGTGGCTGAGCGCTGCTCCATCGCCGATGTCAAGGACCGCCTCATCAGCAAGCTTTCGAAAGGTTATCGCCAGCGCGTCGGATTGGCCCAGGCGATTATTCACAACCCCGAGGTGCTGATTCTCGACGAACCCACTTCCGGCCTCGATCCCAAACAAATCATCGAGACCCGCGAACTTATCAAGGGCCTGGCGGGCGATCACACCATCATCCTCAGCACTCACATCCTGCCGGAAGTGGAAGCCATCTGCCAGAAAGTAATCATCATCAACAAGGGAAAGCTGGTGGCCACCGATTCCGTGGACAACCTTACGCATCGCATGCACGGCTCCGACGCCTCGGTGGTGGTTGTTGACACCGCCGGCCAAGCAGACTCAACCGCCGTTCAGCAGCGTTTGGAGCAAGTGTCCGGCGTCAGCAAAGTGTTGGGACGCCACGTCGAAGACAGCGGATTTACATACGAGGTGGAAAGCCTGGCCGGCCGCGATGTGCGGGCCGATATCGCCCGCGTCATTGTGCAATCCGGTTGGAATCTTCACGAGCTGAAATCGGTTTCGTTCAGCCTGGAAGAAGTCTTCCTTGAGCTGACCGGCGGGCAGGCGCCCCAGGAAGGTGCGGAATGAGAAACATTTGGACCATTTGCCGCCGCGAACTTTATAGTTACTTTGTCTCGCCGGTCGCCTGGGTCATCCTGGCGATTTTCGCGATACTTTCCGGCTTCTTCACCTTCGCCGTCACCACCAGTTTCCTCCGCTATGCCTTGCAGTCTCAAATGCAGGGAGGCGGCGGCCCCATGAACGTCAACGAACAGGCCATCTCGCCGCTGCTTTCGAACATCGCCGTTATAGCCATCTTCTTCCTGCCGATGATCGGCATGCGGCTCTTTGCCGAAGAGAAACGGCAGGGCACGTTTGAACTGCTGGCAACGTCACCCATCTCAGACCCGCAAATCGTTATCGGCAAGTGGCTCGCCGCCCTCGCACTCTATGGCGCGATGCTGCTAGTCCTGCTGCTCGATTGTTCCTTCTTCTTCATTTATGGCAATCCCGATTGGAAGCCCTTTGTCACTGGCTTCTTCGGGCTGCTGTTGCAGGGAGGCTGCCTGTTGGCGTTTGCCGCCTTCATCTCCTCAACCACTAAGAATCAAATCGTCGCCGGCGCCGCCGGCTTCGGCCTGGCGCTGCTGCTCTGGGTTCTGAACTGGGTTAGCTCATTCGGCAACTCTGATTTCCTCCAGGTACTGTCGTATCTCTCCATCCTCAGCCATTACGACAGCTTCGCCCGCGGCGTAATCGATTCCAAAGACCTCATCTTTTATTGCTCCATGATTTTCCTCGGTTTGTTTCTCACCACTCGTTCGCTTGAGTCGGTTCGGTGGAGGGCATAATGGCGACCGCGAACTTAGGCTCTTCCAAGACACGTTTCGGCGCAAGCGCCGGCCTTTACACGCTGATCGTCATTGCCGCATTGTGCATGATCAACTGGCTGGCGAACCGCTACAACAAGCCTATCGACACTACCTCCAACAAGCGTTATACGCTTTCCGACGAAACCAAGAAGATCGTCGCCGGACTCAAGGGCGACGTCACCATCACCTACTTCGACAGCCCCCAAGGCTTCGATACCGCAAAGCCCCTTCTCGACCGATATCGCAACCTGTCCTCAAAAATTCACGTTCAATACATCGACTATAAGAAGCAGCTCACGCTCGCCAGATCGTACGGCCTTCGTTTCCCCGGCTCGGCCTTTGTGGAGGCCGGTCCGAAGCGCGAGGAAGCCAAGGCCTTGACGGAAGAGGGCATCACGGGCGCCTTTCTGAAAGTGCTGAAGGGATCGCGCAAGGTCTGCTTCGTCACCGGCAGCCATGAGCGTCAACTCGATGAGAGCGGCGCCACCGGCCTTTCCCGCTTGAAGGATTTGCTCGCTCGCGACAACTACACCGTGGATTCCATTTCACTGCTTTCTCAAAGTGAAGTGCCGAAGGATTGCGCGGTCACCGTGGTGGCTGGGCCCCGGAATGACTATGAACCGGCCAGCGCCGGAGCTCTGAAGAGTTACGTGGAGGCGGGCGGCCGCGCCCTCATCCTGCTTGACCCGCCGCTGCATGTGGGAAAGCTCGAAACGTCTGACAATCCTGCGCTGGCCCAAGTGATCTCGTCCTGGGGCGTCACCCCTGCCAAGGATTTGGTACTGGATCCAAGCCCCGTTGGACAGATGATCGGCGTGGGTCCGGAAGTCCCCCTGATCACCGACTTTGAGTCCCATCCGATCGTGAAGGACCTGAAGGGCGGCGCCGTGGGCTTGCCCTACGCAGAGTCGCTGGATATGAAGAACGGCGACAACACCACGGTGGAGAAGATTCTGGGCTCGGCTGACCGCACCTTCTCCACCACTAACCTCACCAGCAATCAGATCAGCATGGACGATCCGAAGAACAAGAAGGGTCCGTTCGTGCTTGGCGTGGCCGGAACCTATAAATCCTCCGATCCGGCCAAATCCGGGCGCTTCGTGGTCATCGGTTCGGCCAGTTTCCTCGAAAATGGCTACATCGGCCTGGAATCGAACCGCGATCTGGCGGTGAACGCCATCAACTGGCTCTCTTCGGACGAAGATCTGATTTCCATTCGTCCCAAAGAAGCCGAAGACCGGCGGATGAACATGCGCCAATCGCAGTTGAATGTGTTCCAGTGGACCGTCCTCGTTGGCATCCCCTTGATCATCATTGCGATGGGCATCGCCATCTACGTAAAGCGGAGATAGTTAAGTGCGACCAAGAAGTCTCATCGTGGCGGCCGTGCTGCTGCTTGTGCTCAGCGCCGCCGTCTGGTACACCCGGCGGCATCCGGACGTGGCCGAGAAGTTTTCAGAAAAAGACAAGAAGACCGCCAGCGACACAAACGTCACCGTGCTGAACGTTCCCGACGATCGGATCGCGAAAATCGACATCAAGAAGCGCGACGGCAGCGATGTGGAGTTAGATAGAAACGGCAGCGCATGGGACATCGCCGGCGCCGATCGCCTGCCCGCTGATCAGGATGCGGTCAGCGGCCTCTCCGGCTCCTTTTCTCCACTTACCGCCGAAGTACTTGAGGACAAGCCGTCCGATTTAAATGGCTACGGCTTGGCTAAACCAGCGGTCACCGTTACTCTCACAAAGAAGGACGGAAAGACGGAGCAGCTACTCCTGGGCGAGGAAGTGCCCGCCGGCGCTTCGCAGGTCTACTTACAGAAGGCGGGAGACACCAAGGTTTACCTGGCCCCGTCCTCCCTGCTGACTACCGTGAACAAGGGCGTGAACGACTTTCGCGATAAACGCCTTTTGACCTTCAACTCCGATAAGGTCTCGCGCATTGAGTTGCTTGCTAAGAAGGAGCAATTGGAATTCGGCAAGACCAGCCAGAACGATTGGCAAATCCTCAAGCCGCGTCCCTTGCGCGCCGATAGCTTCACGGTGGAGGAGTTGCTGCGCAAGCTCCATGACGCCAAGATGGATCTCGCGGCCGACCCGGCGGACAGCAAGAAAGCCGAGACTCAGTTCGCCTCCGGCCAGCCCCTCGCCACTGCCAAGGTCACTGATTCCTCCGGCACGCAGACGCTTGAAGTCCGGAAGAATGGGGACGCCTTCTACGCCCGGTCCACCGTAGCCAAGGGAACTTACAAGATTGCGGCGGACGCCGGTCAGGGTCTCGATAAGTCCCTGGCTGATTTCCGCAACAAGAAGCTCTTCGATTTCGCGTTTAACGATCCCAACAAGCTCGAAATCCACGGCAACGGCAAAGACGCGGTCTATACCAAGGCGGGAACTGACTGGAAAGCGAACGGCAAAACGCTTGACTCGGCCGGTGTTCAGGCCGTGGTCGACAAGCTGAGAGACCTCGCCGCCACTGCTTTTGTCGACACCGGTTTCACGGCCTCGACGCTCGAAATCGACGTCACATCGAACGACGGCAAGCGCGTCGAAAAGGTCGCATTTTCGAAAGCGCCCGCCGGTTATGTGGCGCGCCGCGAGAACGAGCCGGCTCTCTATCTGGTGGATGCGAAAACCGTAGACGATATTCTGAAGAGTATTGGAGAGATCAAGGAGACCGCTGTCAAGAAGTAGCGGCCACCCCGCCGCCTTATGTCAGCCCTAAACACCGACCTCTACCAGCTAACCATGGCGGCCGGCTACTTTGCCGCTGGCAAGACTGCCGATGTCGCCACTTTCGAATTATCCGTGCGGCGGCTGCCCGCCACGCGTAACTTCCTGGTTGCCGCCGGATTGCAGCAGGCCGTCGAGTATCTTACCACCCTAAAGTTTCGCGAGGATGAGATCTCGTATCTCCGCCATCAACCCCAATTCAAGAACGTTCCTTCTGAGTTCTTTCGCTTCCTGGCCGATCTCCGTTTCACCGGCGACATCTTCGCCGTCCCCGAAGGCACGCCCGTTTTTGCCGGCGAGCCCCTCCTCATTGTCCGTGCGCCCATCGTAGAAGCCCAACTGGTTGAGACGTTCCTCCTTTCCACACTCGCTTACCAAACCTTGATCGCGTCGAAAGCCGCCCGCTGCGTGCTGGCCGCGGAGGGACGTTCGGTGATTGAGTTCGGCAGCCGCCGCGCTCATTCCGCCGGAGCCGGGCCGCTTGCCGCGCGCGCCGCCTACATCGGTGGATGCGCCGGAACCAGCAACACCGAAGCGGGCTTCCGCTATGGCATTCCGGTGTTCGGCACCGCCGCTCACAGTTGGATTATGGCCTTCCCATCCGAGGAGGAGGCCTTCGTTGAATTGCAAAAGCTGCTCGGCGAATCCACCATCTACCTGATCGATACCTATGACACGCTCGAGGGGGCGCGCCTGGCGGCTCGGCTCGGCCGTCCCATCTGGGGTGTGCGCCTCGATAGCGGCGACCTGGTGGCGCTCTCAAAGGAAGTCCGCCTCATTCTCGATGCGGCGGGACTTGAGGACGCACACATCGTGGCCACCAACGACCTGAATGAGCGCCGCATCGCCCAAATCATCGGCGACGGCGCTCCCATCGATTCATTCGGCGTCGGCACGGAGCTGGCCACGTCATCCGACGCTCCGGCCCTCTCGGCTGTCTACAAGCTGGTGGAGCTCGAAGTCGGCGGTGCGCATACCTACACCGCCAAATACAGCGAGGACAAGATCACCGTGCCCGGGGCCAAGCAGATTTATCGCAGCGCCGATCACGACCTGATCGCCCTGCAGACCGAATGCTCTGACACCTTTACGGGCCAGCCCTTGGTGCGGCCGGTGTTGATTCATGGGCGGCCGATCGAACCGCTGCCCGATGCGAAAACCATTCGCGGCCGCGCCCTATCGCAGATTGCGAAGCTGCCCGCGGAATTGCTCCGCATCGATGCCAGCGCCGACTATCCGGTCCAGCACACGGATCGCCTTTTGCAGCTCTCGGAGACGCTCCGCAGCGAACGCCAATTAGTGCGGTTGCCCGAATAGCCCGAGTACCCAATGTAGTGGTCTGAATCGATGCCCCAACGAACCATTTTCTTCGACGTCGACACGCAATTGGATTTCCTCGCGCCAGCGGGATCATTGTACGTCCCGGGCGCCGAAAAACTCCTGCCAAACCTCGCGTCGCTGACCCAATTCGCGGCGTCAAACAAGCACTCTTTAATCTCGACAGTGGACGCACACCTCGAAGACGACGTCGAATTTCGCACCTGGCCGGCGCATTGCATTGCGGGGACGTTTGGGCAGCAGAAAGCCGCCGTCACCCGGCTCGCGGGCACCGTCAGGCTGTCCAGCGGACCCGGAGCATTCTCGGAACTCTCATCTCAACTCCCAACCGCGGTGCAGTTCGTCGTGGAAAAACAGGTCTTAGACGCCTTCACCAACCCGAACCTGCTTCCGCTGCTCCATCATCTGGATGCCGAGTGCTATGTGGTTTATGGCGTTGTCACGGAGTTGTGCGTGGAGAAGGCTTTGGCGGGCTTGATGAAGCTTGGGAAGCGGACCGTCTTAGTAACAGACGCCATTCAGTCACTGAGCGAAGCGGGAGATCGCGTCATCATCCAGTACCGGGAGGCCGGCGTGGAAATGAGAACGACGAGTCAGGTTTTATCGGGTAGTTTGTAAGTCGCACTCGCGCGCCTACTGAGCCGCGACCGTCAGGGAGCGACCGGTTGGCGGGTCCTGATATTCGCACATCGCCCGACGCCCTCTTCTGAACCGCGCGCGTAAGCAAGCAAGCAAGCGGGTAAACGCGTGGTACCTCGTTTCGTGAGGCTGAGATTTTCCCGCTTCTCTCAGGGAGCGACTGCGGCGGTCCTGTCACGGCCAACCGGTCGCTCCCTGACGGTCGCGGCTCGGAAGGTCGCTGCCCGGAAGGTCGCTACGTGCTGGCCGGCCGGCAGCAGAAAGTAGCTGGGACTCTCGCCGCTCCCCGCTTTCCAAAACACCGCTCCGTCCACTTCCACCAGACGCACCGGCGCATCCACCAGCGCAATTGCCCGCGTCCCGCTTCGATACGCCACTTCCACAGACTCGCCCGAAGGATGCACGGTCTGTACTCGTCCATTGAAGTCGGTAATGTGAAGCGGCGAAGCCAGTACGCCGGTCGTCAACCGAAACTTACCCGCCGGCACCATCACCGATGTCGCATCCTGCATCGGCCAGGGGTGGCCATTCAACTCCACCGGCCCGGTCCACGTAATCCGCGTCGCCCGCGGCGAATCCACGTTGAGCGCACCGCTGAGTATGTCGGGCGTTGATTGCCACACCGAAGCCATGCTTGCCGCCACGGGCAGCAGGCTCAAATCCTGCTTCTCAATCGAACTCTCGAAATAAAGCGCCACCTGCGAAAATGACGCCGCAGCCGCATGGACCAGTTCCAGCAATTCAATCCCGGTCTGCTTCTTCGTCGGGTAAACGTCCTGATAGCGCTCGACGACATTAATATCGATGGCCAGGTCCCGCAGCGGGTCTACAATCTCAGTGTATTTTTCGGCGAGTCTTGTGTAGCGTTCCGGCCCAAGGCTCCACAACGTTGCCGGGTCCTCCACCAACACATGTACGTTTCGCTCCCGCGCCGCAGGCAATGTGCGTGCGATGTCCGCTCCCAGTTTTTCCCGCATTCCCGGTTCAAAGCGGTCGTCGACATGCGTCAAAACCACATCCAGCCATGGCTTCCGTGAGCGCTCCAGCACCGCGAAATCCATCCACTCGGTTTGCATTCGCTCGGCTAACCCCGCTCGAAACTGCAGAAAGCGCCCAAGCGCACCTTTGTCGCCGGCCGCCGCCTGCTCCGGCACACTCCCGGAAGCCGGGTCAAACAGCAGCTTTGGATCGAATCCGGCCGTCTTTTCGAACTCCCGGCGCACGTCGTCATTCATGGGTGTGAACCGCGCCGGATTCGCCGCTCCCTCAAGCGACTCAAAGTACAGCTCCGCCAGATTCACTCCATCCCAATCGAAGCGTTCCAGCAGCGATGAGACCTCTTTCTTCACTGCCGTGCGGCAATCGGCATTCTGCAGGTTCATCAGCTTGCGCCAGTCGAGCTGCGCGTCCTGTCCGGCGGCCGTCTTCTCCCGCCATTGCGGATGATCCGCCCAGAACTGCTCACTCACATGCGGCAATTCAAACCAGGCGTACGTCAGAATTCCGTTGCGGTGGCAGGCCTTGAGAAGGCCGCGAAGATACAAGTCGCGATCTGCGTCCGGCTCCATATTGTGCCAGGCCGCGATGTGCAGCGCGCCAATGCCTGACCGCCGCCAGCGTCGCGCCAGATAGTCAACATCGGCTCGAATTCGATAAGACGAGTCGAAGAAGGCCCATAGGTCCATGGTCCGTGCCGGAAACGCTAAACCCAGATCGGCCAGCGCCTGCAGCAGGTATGGATATCGCTCGGTTCCGTCTTGTCCCGGCGACGTCGCAATCCAAAGGATTCCCGCCTGCCCCTGCTTCTTGCCCGCCATCACCGGCGCTCCCGACCAACGCTCACGAGCGAATACTTCCATTCCATTCGCCGCCGTGGCCCGCGGCGCACTCTCGGCGCGCTCCCAGATAATCTCCGTTTGAGGCGAGTGCTCATCCCGGATCTGCCGGATCGCCAGCGTCTCGCCAAGAGTCATGCCAGCCAGCTTTGCCAGCGGTCCCGCGCCCTCGACGATCAGAATCTGTCCAGGCTTGAGGCCGCCCACATCATACGGCGTATTCGCGTTCACCACGATGATTTTCGCCTCAGAAGCCTTTCCCGCCGCCATTCCCACCGCCCCGAAGATTCGCTCCCAAGGGCGCAGGTCCACAGCTTGCACGGCGAAGGTCGCCGCCTGCGCGGTTGAGCAAAGGGCGGCCATGCAGAGCAATGCTCCGGCAACCTTCGCCGCTACCGGCGCCGTTAGTGAGAGAAGGCGTACCATAGGCCAATTCGGAAGTCGTGATATTCGTGCTTCGGCGTGTACTCATCGGGCCGAATGTAAAAGCCCCGCAAGTAATCGCTCAGAAAGTAGGCATTCGGCGCCATGAAGGGAACATGCAGCCGCACCCCGGGCCCCGTCTCCAGTGTGTTGGCCCAGTATTGATTCTTCAAGTCAGTGGTTACGTTCACATTGCCTAACAACTGAAGCCTTACGCTTCGGCCCAGCCGGAACGTGCGTCCGGCGCGATTCTGCGAATAGAAAAGCGTGTCTTTGTCGAAGCGGCTGATGAAGACCGCGTCGCCGGTGGTTTCATAGTAGAGGCCCGAACGATTTGAACCCATCAGTTGCCCGAAGCCCTTGGCGAAATTCACTCCTCCCCGGTAATCCGGCGTCGCGCGTCCGATATCGTGAGGATCGGGCAGGTAGTCGATCGCTTCACCAGCCTCCGCCCAGCCCATCACGTGATGCCAGGTTCGGGTGGCGATACCCATCCCCGCAATCGCTGAGTCCTCCGACAGATACTCCAGGCTTCCGGGAACGCCGATCGTTTCCCGTGTGTCGCCGATCGCGCGTACTGAAAGGTACATCTGGACAGGCGACTTAACGCTGAATACCGGGATCCGCGCCTTCACCTGCCCGTAGCCGAATGTATCCTGCCAGCGCGATGAGTAGAGCGGCAACGCCCAGAAAGTGATCTCCGGGATGCCGCCGCTGGTCAGATTGCGATACGCCCGTTCCGCATCGCGGGCGATGGTTTCGTCACCCATTTTGGTCGCTCTATGAAACCATTGCAGGGCCTCCTTGTCGTTCCCCGTCACGTTGTAGGCCCAACCAAGCCCAATCGCCGCCTCGGCATCGTTCGGGTTCCGGTCAAAGGCCTCCAGGTAATACTTGATTGCATCTTTCACATAGCCGGCGGCCATGCTTTTCAGCGCCATCGTCTTCGGGTCCACCGCGCCCGAAGCGCCGCTGGAAGAGCCGGAGGTTAGTGTGGACCTGCTCGATGACGACGCACTTGCCGGGTGCGGGGCTCTGAGCGCCGCCAGTTGCGCAATGGCCATTCGGTCTTCTGGATCGATCCGCGCCACCGCTTCAAACTCACGCTCCGCGTCGGCTTCGCGATGCAGCGCCAACAAGAGATACGCCAGTTCGTGCCGCAGCGCCGCATTGCTCGGGTCCAGGGCGATCGCCTTTTGGAACTCGTACACGTAGGGATATCGTGAGCCGAAAATTTCCCTGGCGCGCTCCGCCGTCCGCGCGTCCGTGCCCCACATTGCTGCAATCAACGCGGCGCTCGCGTCATCCACTCGGTCCAATTGGCGCCACACTCGGGCTAGATCAAGCAACAGCGATTCCAGCCGCGGCTTCAACCTACGGCAAATTTCGTACTGCGCGGCGGCCAGTTCTGTTTCATCCCGCCGATCGGCCAGTTCCGCCAGCTCCCAATGGGCGCTGAACATCGAAATGTCGTCGGGATTCGATGACCGCTGCAGCGCCTGCTTCCACCGGGCAATCCCGTCTTCCAGCGGGCGGTCGATGTTCGCAAAGGCTTCCCGCGCCGTTTTTTTCACCGCCTCCGTGGACCCATGCTCTTGCAGGCGGTTGAATGTGCGGCGCGCCTCCACCGGCTTTTTCGTCTCATAGCAGAGGAATGCGTATTCCAACGCCGCCGTCTCATCGCGCTCATTCACCTTCATCGCCGCTTCGAATTCGTCCCTCGCCTCGGCGTTATCGCCGGTCTTCAATAGCGTGTACGCCAGGTCTTTGTGCGCCCCGGCATTCCTCGGCTGCAAACGCAAGCCCTCGCGGAATGCGGCAATGGCCCGATCGTAATCCTTTGCCTGAAGAGCCTGGTAGGCCTGGTTCAACTCCGCCATGCCGGGTTCTGATGCGGCGCGCCCAGCCGCCGCCAGTATTGTCAGCGACAAGACATAGATCGCCATCCACACGAAGGGCGCAAGAAGACGTAGAGAAAGATCGGGCTGCATGGACGACTCGCATTTGTCTAGTGCCGCGCATCGCAGCTTCGTCTCAGACTCCTTCGCCCTGCCCAAGTTTCCCGACACCATAGAATGGAGAACGGGTGCCAAAATGGGTCGTTTTGCCGGCGTCGATTATCTATTAGTGGACTCATTATTGAGTGAGCAGGAACTGCTGGTTCGGCAGACCGCGCGTCAGTTCGTGGATGACGAAGTGCTGCCCGTTGTGCGCGAAGCCTATAATCAGGGCGCGTTCCCGAGGAAGCTGGTCAGTCAGTTGGGCGAACTAGGTTTTCTCGGCGCCAATCTGGAAGGCTATGGCTGCGCCGGCATGAGCAACGTCGAATATGGGCTCATCATGCAGGAGTTGGAGCGCGCCGATTCCGGCGTCCGCAGCTTCGTTTCCGTCCAGGGCGCATTGGTCATGTACCCGATTCTGCAGTACGGCTCTGACGCGCAGAAAGAGAAATGGCTCCCGCGTCTGCAATCCGGCGAAGCCATCGGTTGCTTCGGCTTGACTGAGCCCGATTTCGGGTCAAACCCCAGCGGGATGCGCACCAGAGCGGAGAAACGGAACGGCGAGTGGCTCCTGAACGGAGAGAAAACCTGGATCACGAATGGGTCGGTGGCCGAGATCGCCGTGGTTTGGGCGCGCACCAGCGAAGGCATTCGCGGATTCCTGGTCGAGAAGGGCACAAAAGGTTATTCCACCTCCGATATTCACGGCAAACTCTCCATGCGCTGTTCAGTCACCTCCAGCCTGCACTTTTCTGATTGCGTCATCCCGGCCGAGAATCAGTTGCCCTGCGCGAAGGGCATTAAGGCCGCCCTCGCCTGCCTCTCGCAAGCCCGTCACGGCATCGGTTGGGGCGTCATCGGCGCCGCCATGGATTGCTACGAAACGGCACGCACGTATACGCTGACGCGCAAGCAGTTCGATGACAAGCCGCTCGCAGGCCATCAATTGGTCCAGGAGAAACTGGTGTGGATGATCACTGAGATCTCGAAGGCTCAACTGCTGGCGCTGCACGTCGGGCGTCTTAAAGACAGCGGTAAGGCGGACGCCGCGCACATCTCGATGCTCAAACGCAACAATGTCGCGATGGCCTTGGAATGCGCCCGCATCAGCCGCGACCTTCTGGGCGCTAACGGCATCATGGATGAGTACCCCATCATGCGCCATCTCTGCAACCTTGAAACCGTCAAGACTTATGAAGGCACTGACCATATTCACGCACTGGTAATCGGCGAACGCATCACCGGGATTCCCGCTTACCGATAACCTGAGCGCCGGCCACTTGCTAACTCTGTTTTACTGCGATCATTACGACATTCCGCTCCCGCCCGGACACAAATTCCCGGTCCGCAAGTACCGCCTTCTGCGTGAAGCGTTGACCGCTGACTGCGCGATCGATCTGGCGCCCGCTCCGCTCGCCTTTGAGCACGATCTGCGCCGCATCCACGATGCCGATTTCGTCGCTGCCTTCCTGGACGGCTCGATCGATCCCATCAAGATGCGCCGCATCGGATTTCCCTGGTCGCGCGGGCTAGTGGATCGAACGCTAGCGAGCGTAGGCGGCACACTCGCAGCCACGCGCACGGCCCTCCAGACGGGGCTGGCCGGCGTTCTGGCGGGAGGCACCCATCACGCCTTTCGCCACGAAGGCTCCGGATTCTGCGTGTTCAACGACATGGCGGTCTCCGCCGCTTGGTTGTTGGAGCAGCAGCCCTCCCTCCGCATTGCGTTCATCGATTTGGACGTTCATCAAGGCGACGGCACCGCCGCCATCTTTGCCGAAGAGCCCAGGGTTTTCTCACTCTCGCTGCATGGCGCTCAGAACTTTCCTTTCCGCAAACAAAAGAGCTCGCTCGATATAGAGTTTCCCGACGGCACAACCGATCAAGCCTACGTAGCGGCCCTCAAAACAGGGCTTGCAGCCGTCTCCGTCTTCGGTCCCGGCTTCGCTTACTTTCAATCGGGTGTGGATGGACTCGCCGGAGACCGACTCGGGCGTCTCGGATTAACCCTCGCCGGCTTGGCCGAGCGGGACCGCCTGGTGCTCAGTTGGATGAGCGCCCGTGGCATTCCCGGAGTGATCACGCTCGGCGGCGGATACTCGGATCCGATTGAGCGGACAGTGGAGGCGCATGCTCAAACTTTTCGGCTGGCCGCGACTTTCCTTCCCGATTTCTCTAAACCCCGCCGCACATTTAGCCGATAAGCCGGATGAGGTAGGCCACCAAGCCTAAACTATATGCGTATCGAATCATCCCGCGCTGCACCGCTATCCGGTCTCAGTAGCACGGCAGCGAAAGGGGCGGCCACTTCGTCGGCGTCGGCATCAGGGCCCAGCCCAGACGATGCTCAGGCCGATTCTGTCCCAAACGCCGTGCAGCTTTCTCGCCTCTCGGCGGTCTTGAACAGCTTAGAAGCCGGCGCCATCGCGGCAACCAAAAGGATCTCGTCGTTAACAGCCCTGGTAGCAAGCGGTGTGTACCAGGTTCAATCGCAATCGATTAGCAGCAGGATTGTAGGAGAGGCGCTGAGCGCGCATTGACGTGCGAAGACTTTTCATTCAGCTATTGGAGTCGCTCCTCGCGACGATGAGGTCCGGCGTCCGCCCAGTGGAGCGCGGCGCAGCCGGCCAGTCGAGCGATCGTCCGAATGTGGATTCTACGGGTCCGGATTCTGCGCGTCAAGAGGGTGTCCCGAACTCTCAAGCCGAGGGGGACCCTCTGGAAAGTGTTGCCATTGGTATCGGCGGCGCTCGACGGGCGCCCGCGCCCAGCCTGCTCGTAATCGTGGAGCCTTTGCTCAGAGGGCTCGGCCTTCTTGAGGACCACGAACATCGCCGCGCGCCGGCGGGGGGCGCAAGAGCCGGGTTCCAGCCCATTTCCACCGGGTACCGGCCTGTCGTTTCACGAAGTGACGGGAAGCCTGGCTTCCGTTGGAGGGAGATGAACGCGATGCAAGACTTAATGAAACCGCTAGAACCACCCGTCAACGTCGATCCCTTTCAGTGGTCTCTGGATCGCGCTCGCCGACAGTTGATCGGAACCGAACTGTTGCTGGTTGAGCCGACCCCGGAGGCCATCGGCCAAGCCCGCATTCTCCTCGAGGAAGTTAGCAGGGATGTGGTCCGCCTCCAACGGCTTGCGCTCGAACTTGCCGTCGCCGATCGCGCCGTCTATGCGCCGCCGCTTCTCGAATTTCAGCAGCAATTGGGCCGCGTCGCGCGCCTGCTTCAAGGAGCAAAGCGGATGCAATGGGCGCGCATTCGGTGGGTGGGCGCCTTGGTTCAGACCTATACCTCAACTGGCCGAGCAAGGCTTTGGAACCCGTCCGCAAGAACATGGACCCTGGAGATGTAGGAGCTTGAAACAGGCTGGCAAACGCTACGCGCGACGGTAAACCAAGCCAGGAGTTAAGGAACGCTTCAGACCGGAAAAGAGCAGGCAAATTATGGCAGATCTACTTACATCGCTCACCGCGGCAGCCAACTCCATGGCCGCGTACCAGCAGGAGATGCAGGTGGTCCAGAACGACACCTCGAACGCAACCACTCCCGGATACGTAGCTCAGAATCTGACGCTCGATGCTCTTCCCTTCAACCCCAATGGCACCTCCGCGGGCGGCGTGACAACCGGGGTTTTGGAAAGCTCCCGCGATTTGTATGCCGAACAAAACGTCCAAACCCAGACCGCGGCCGAAAACTATTCAAGCACCACCCATGACACGCTCTCCGCTCTGAACCCGACGTTCAGCCTTTCGAGCAACACCAGCGTTTCGGCCAGCTTCAATACATTTTTCTCGGCTGTCTCGCAACTAAGCGTAACGCCCAACGACAGCCAGTTGCGTCAGAGCGTCATCACCGCCGCCCAGGGTATCAGTCAGTCGTTTCAAGCCGCCAGTCAGGGACTTTCCTCTGCTTCGCAGAATCTTGCCCAGAACGCCGCGACTGTTGTTGGCAGTATCAATCAAATCGTCAGCCAGATTCAGCAGCTCAATGTGCAGCGCCGGCAGACTGGAACGCAGAACCTCGACCCCGGTCTCGATGCCCAAATGTATTCGGACCTCGAGAATCTCTCCCAATATTGCAACTTCACCACCATCCAGTCGGCCGATGGCACCATGAACATTTATCTCGACGGGCAGCAAGGCCTCCTCGTCGGCACCTCGCAGCTAAAACTGCAATCCGACACAACTCCAACGCAGTTACAAGTGACTGACTCGAATGGCGCCGACGTCAGCGGCGAGATCACCGGCGGGAGCCTTGGCGCCTATCTTCAGGCTTACAACACGACCCTTCCCGGCTACACCACCCAGCTCAACAATCTGGCGCAAGGCTTTGCCACAAGCATCAATGGTCAACTGGCCGCCGGCGTCGATTCGAACAATCACGCCGGCGCGGCTTTGTTCACCTACAACGCTGCATCGCCGGCCGCGACCCTCGCGGTCTCAGCCACCATCACGCCCGCCGAGATTGCCGCTGCCGGCGTTGGGAATCCCGGCGGTAACGACAACGCGGTCGCGCTCGATCAGTTACAATCGGCAACCGTACTTAACGGCTACACCTTCACCCAATCCTACGGAAATCTAGCGTCGAACGTCGGTTCCGATATTTCGACCTCTCAAAACGAACAGACCACTCAGCAGTCTCTACTCGCCCAAGCCCAAAACCTCCGGTCGAACGCCTCGGCCGTCTCCTTGGATGAGGAGGCGACAAAGCTGGTTCAGTACCAGCAGGCCTATGACGCAACCAGCAAGTTAATCAACGTCATCGACGATCTTATGCAGAGCGTGCTCGGCATTATTCAGACTTCGTAGTGAAAAGGAAAAGGTTCCATGATTGTTACTCTATCCGCCGCTAACAGTGAGTTCCTGGCCAACCTGTCGAACATCAACGCGCGCATCGTCCAGGATCAGTCGGAGGTCTCGAGCGGCCTCGCCCTGCAGAACGTCTCCGACGAGCCGGACGAAGTTTCAGCCGTGCTGCAACTGGATGCTCGTATCGCCAACAATAATCAGATTGGTGACAACCTGGGCCAGGTGGCCACTGAAGTGAATGCCGCCGAAGGCGCCCTTGAAGACGCCTCGAACCTCATGAACGATGCCACCCAGCTTGCCACTGAAGGCTCCAGCAATCTCACCGGTGGCGCCTCTGACCAGCAACTCGCCCTCGAGGTCAAGAACCTAATAACCCAGATGCTCGGGCTGACCCAGACGCAAGCTCAAGGCCGGTACGTCTTCAGCGGCGACTCGGATCAGACCGCGCCCTACGTGGCTGTCGACTTGACCCAGGCCAATGGCCTCGGCCCTTACCAGGGATCGGCGGATACCAGAACCATCCAACACCCCAACGGTTCCACCTTTTCGGTTTCGATGACCGCCGCCGAAATCTTCGATTCCGGAGGGGCCTCCACCAGCGTGCTGCAATCGCTTACCGGCTTGTATAACGCATTGAACTCGGGAAGCGCCACAGCCATTGCGGCGGCTAATTCCAATATCAGCACCGCGAGCGCGAATCTCAACGGCTCGCTGGCTCAATACGGCAACTTCCAGAGCGAGGTTTCAAACGCCACCACTTATCAGGGACAGTTGAACGTCCAACTCCAGGCTCAGCTCAGCGTCCTTCAGGACGCCGATGAAGCCACGGCCATCACGGATATGCAGGAGAACACCACGGCGCAGACGGCCGCTCTTGAGTCCCACGCGGCGCTACCCAATAAGAGCCTATTCGACTACATCGGGTAAATGCTCCCGCCTCGGCATAGCAAGAGGTTCAAACCGGACGCTCCCTGACAGGTGGGTGGAAAACACTGAGCCAGATGGACGCACCAAAGCTGGCCGCTCCGCGCCTACGCCCAACGATATCCGCTGGTCGCCAGGGGAATTGACCGCACACGCTGTCCGGTCGCCGCAAAGATTGCATTCGTCACAGCCGGTATCACGGGAGGCAAAGCCGGCTCGCCCAGCCCTGTAGGTGGGTTGTCCGTCTTTAGGAAATGAACCTCGATCTCCGGCGTCTGCCTGATACTCAGCAGAGTGTGCTGGTTGTAGTTGGTCTGCACAACCCGCCCCGCTTCCAGCGTGATCTCCTGATGCATCAACTCGCTCAAGCCATCGATGATGCCGCCTTGCACCTGCGCCTCGGCGCCGCTTGGGTTGATGACCTGGCTTCCAATGTCGCCCACCACCCAAACTTTGTGTACGCGCAACGCCTTGTTCGCCGCCACACTCACCTCGGCCACGTGCGCAAAGTAGCCTTGGAAGCTGTAATGAAACGCCACGCCGAGTGTATGCCCCTTGGGCAACGCCCGCTTGCCCCAGCCCGATTGGGCCGCCACCATTTCCACCACCGGCTTCATGCGCGACGTATTGTACGGCGTCATCTGCGCCTGGGGCTGTCCCTTGGCGCTGGGCGGCGCCACTTTCGGAGTCGATGACAACAGATCCAAGCGGAACTGCATCGGATCTTTCCCGGCCGCATGGGCCAGCTCATCGATGAACGACTGCATCACGAAACACTGCGAATTCGCCGTTGGCGCCCTCAGCGCGCCGGTTTTCAGCATCAGCGGCATGTTCGACGAGTACATGGCGAAGTTCGGTACAAAATTTGCCGGAAACTCCAGCGGCGAAATTCCCGCTGTCGGCGCATACTTCTCGCCTTCGCCATAACTGACGAAATGGTTGCTCCATGCCACGATTTTGCCCGACGCATCCACGCCGCCCTTCAGGTAATGAAACCCGCCTGGACGGTAATAGTCGTGCGTCATATCGTCTTCGCGGCTCCAGACCAGCTTCACCGGAACGCCGCCCACGTGCTTGGCGATCGCCGCCGCTTCGCCCACATAATCGCTGTTCAGGCCGCGGCCGAAGCTACCGCCGGCCCGCAACAGGTGAATCGTTATGTCGGACTCCGGAATGCTTACGTTCTTCGAGACAAATTGGCGCGCCCGCGCCGGCAACTGCGTCGTAGACCACAGCGTCAGCTTGCCGTCTTTATAGAGCGCGGTGTTATTACGCGGCTCCAGCGGAGCGTGCGAAATGAACGGGTATGAGTACGCCGCTTCCACCGTTTTCGCCGCCTGCTTCAGCGCACTATCCACATCGCCGTCGTTCTTGAGCGTTCGTTGCGGCTTGCCCTTGGCGAACTCATCGGCCTTCTCCGCAAATCCTTTGCTGCTTTGCTGCGCCGCCGGACCCTCATCCCACTTCACCACCAACTTCTTCCGCGCAGACTGCGCCTGCCACCACGAATCCGCCACAATTGCGATCCCTGGCTCAAGCCCCGGTTCGGCATCCTGCACCGGCCCCAGCGCAGGCACCGTTCCTTCAATCACGAAGGCATGTCGGATGCCCGGCAGCTTCTTGATCTCGTCGACGTTCGCGCTGACCACCTTCCCGCCGAACACCGGACACTTGTGATACGCCGCGAACAACATCCCGGGCAATGTGAAGTCCATGCCGAAAATCGGGTTCCCCACCACGATATCCGGCACATCCACACCCAACGTCGGCTTGCCGATGATGTTGAACGAATTCGCCTCTTTCAAGGTAAGCGTCGAAACATCCGGCGGAGTCATGGTGGCCGCTTTCGCCGCCAGTTCGCCATAGCCCAATGATTTATCGGTGGAGCGCTGATACACGCGCCCGTTCTTCGCGTAACACTCTTCGGGCTTGATACCCCATGCCTGAGCAGCGGCCGCGATCAGCATGGTGCGCCCCGCCGCCCCTACCTGCCTCATCGGCACCCAGTTGTTCGAGGCGGCCCGGCTCCCGCCCGTCATCTGCCCGCCGTACTTGGCATCCAAATCGGCTTGCTCAACCTTCACCGTCTTCCAATCGATTTCCAGTTCCTCGGCAATCAGCATCGGCAGCATGTTCCGAATGCCCTGCCCGATTTCCGGATTGCGCGCAATCAGCGTCACCGTGCCATCGGGCGCAATCTTGATGAATGTCCTCGGGTCGAGGGGCGGTTGCGGTGGGGGCCCTCCCGGCCGTTGTGGAGCGGTCTGTTGAGCGATAGCCTCCGGCTCCACAAAACCCAACATCATTCCGCCGCCCGCCAGCGCGGTGACAGAGAGGAAAGAACGGCGTGTGATTGGCATTTCGATGGTTTCCTTCTCCTATTCGCCCGTCAACGCAATCACAGCCGCTTCCACGCCCAGGTGACTGGGAGTGGCTTCGGGTCTTTCGGCGGCGGCTATCTGACTGGCCGCCCGATGAATCGCTTTTCTGATGCGGACGTACGTGCCGCACCGGCACAGATTTCCGCTCATGGCGGTGTCGATGTCCTGGTCAGTCGGTTTCGGATGCCTCTTCAGCAGCGCAGCCGCCGAAAGAATCTGCCCCGCCTGACAATACCCGCACTGCGGCACATCCACCTCACGCCACGCCACCTGCAGCGGGTGATTCCCGTCACTCGATAGCCCCTCAATGGTCGTCACGTCCGCGGCGCCCACATTGTCAACCGTAATACTGCATGACCGTACTGGCTGACCGCCCAGCAAAACCGTGCACGCCCCGCATTGCGCAATGCCGCAGCCATATTTGGTCCCATGAAGATTCAAGGTGTCCCGCAGCACCCATAGCAGCGGCGTATCCGCGGCGACATCCGCGGACATCGAACGTCCGTTGATTTTCAGTTGGTAAGACATGACACTCCTGATAAGCGCGACCCGTCCCGCGGCGGCTCTCTGGCCGGGAGAATATCGGAAGTAAGACGACACGCCCCGGACAGTAGGTTACCGATCCGTCTCCAACCATCATCCGACACTGCCCGCAGCCGGGCCAGACCCGGGGAGTGACGGCCCGCTGCGGAGCGCTTGGTCCCGGGTTGTCAACCAGGTTGTCAACCAGTCCGGCTGCCAGTCCGCACCCCCGCTCCGGACGCTTCTGAGATAGGATGTTCTAACATATGACCCACGCCTTCGCCGAGCCCCTGCACGACGCAAGCCAGCAGCCCGATCCCGGTCCCATTCTCCAAACGGCTTTCGCCTTTTGGTCATCCAAGGTTCTGCTCACCGCCGTCGAATTCGGCGTATTCACCAAACTCGGCGGCCGCGGCATGACTGGCGCGGAACTCGGCGCCGAACTTGGCCTGCACTCGCGTGGCATCAGCGATTTTTTCGACGCGCTGGTCGCGATGAGGTTCCTCGATCGTAAAGGCGACGGTCCTTCCGCCGAGTATTTCAACACGCCGTCCGGCGCGCTCTATCTCGACCGGGCAAGCCCCCGCTATGTCGGCGGTTGGCTAGCGATGCTCAACGACCGTCTCTTTAAGTTCTGGCACGACCTGCCGGAGGCCTTGCGCACGGGAAGGCCGCAGAACGAAGTCAAGCACGGCCAGAAAGGAATGTTCGAGGAGCTCTATGCCGAGTTGCCGAGACTCGAACAGTTTATGGGCGCGATGACCGGTCTCTCCCGGATTAACTTTGAGGCATTCGCGGCGAAGTTTGACTTTTCGAATTACAAGACACTGTGCGACGTCGGCGGCGCCACCGGACTGCTCTGCATAGAGGCCGCCAGGAGGCATCCGCATCTGCAATGCATTTCGTTCGATCTGCCGCCCGTGGAACCGATTGCGCGTAAACACATCTCGGCCGCCGGACTGAGCGGCCGAATTGGAACAGCGAGCGGCGATTTCTTTCAGGATCCGCTGCCGCGGGCGGACGTTATTACCATGGGCATGATTCTGCACGACTGGAATCTGGAGAAAAAGATGCGTCTCATCCGCGCGGCCTACGACGCCCTGCCGCCGGGCGGCGCGTTGGTTGCCATCGAAGCCCTCATTGACGACGCCCGCCGCGAGAACGTTTTCGGATTGCTCATGTCGTTGAACATGCTCATCGAATTCGGCGACGCGTTTGACTATACTGCGGCGGACTTCCGTGGATGGTGCGGCGAAGCCGGTTTCAAGCGCTTCGACGTGATTCATCTGGCCGGCGCATCCAGCGCGGCCATTGCATTCAAATAGCGCGCGGTGGCGCCGGGCCGCTGCACCTGCGCGCAGCCTTCGGCACGGTCTTGAGATTTGCGGAAGAACTCCTGGCGTCGGACCAGTGAAAACTCGAACCCAATCCGGGAGTCGCGCTGTGCGGTAAGTGATTTTTGATCAGATAGATAGGACGACAGAACGAACATTACGGAACGAACTGGCAGGGCTTCGCAGACTCATTCGGGGAGTCGATGGACATGGTGGTGTGCTGAGAATCTTAATTTGCCAGGGCTGTGACCGTCGGTTTGGGAGAAGCCGGAATGGTGAGCGGACGAAGGTGGCAGAGCGCTCTGACGTGTTGGCGGATTAGGGGCCTCGGCGAGCTCGCTAAGCCGTTGAAAACAAATGGGGAGCGGGTGTCGGAGCGGGCGGTGCCAGCTTGGATGTAATTGATAAATAAAGAGTTCCGGATCGGCAGTGGAGGAACCTCTCAGATGAAAGCAGCCATCGCCAGCGGAGAGGAAAGTATAGACCTGCCCGGTGCGGGTTTACGGTCTTCCGCAATTGTTCTCATGGGGAGCGGATTCAAGAGTGTAGGTACGTCAGCACTTCTTGAGGCAATCAAGAATGTCTTCGAAGCGGCCATCCCGGCCAGATTGCGGATAGCAACGAAGACCATTCCCCTTTCGGAAGTGGAAGAGCACTGGGGCGCACCCGGCAAGCCGCGAGTGGTCTTCACAGTTGGCTAGCTCACTCACTGCCACTGTTGCTGGTGGCGAGTGCGTAGCGAAGCGCGCCGCAACGCCAGCATTATTTCCAAGGCGATTGCGGGGTCCACGCCGTCAGTAAGCAGCCGGCGTCGGGCCGGTGATGAGGCGCCCGAACAGCGCCAGGAATTTCGGGAGGTCCAGGCCGGTTTGAATCTCAACCGGCTGCACCGTCACCTTTGGCTTGTCGCTGTCATGCCAGGTAAGCGTGTTGCCGTAGCCGGCGCCGTGATCGATGTCGACGCTCATATAACGCGTTTCTTTCGCGGTGATGATGCTGGGGTCAAGCCAGGCCGCGGCGGCCAGTTCGTCCCACATATAGTCATTGCCATCGCCCGGCAGATAGTACCGCGCGACGTACATGGCAGGCGGCGTGCCAGCTTCACCTATCTTCTTCGCCATCTCCGGCGTAAGGCGCGCTTGGATGGAGATATCGGTGGGCGTGCAGACGATTTTCCTCCAAGGCGCGCGAAGCACGATGTAAGCAGCTTCCGGATCGAACCAGAAGTTAAATTCGTGGCGCGGGTTATTGGTGAATTCGGGATTGGCGGTCCGCGGATTCAAGCTCCCGCCCATAAAGACCAGTTCCTCGGCTAGTTCGGGAAAGTGAGGATCGAGCGAGATGGCCAGCGCGAGGTTCGTCATCGGCGCGCCCTCATAGATTGTGACTTCGCCAGGATACTTATGCACCATGCGCACCAGGAAGTGCACAGCATCTTCAGCGGCCGCCGCGATGGCCGGCTTGCCTTCCGGCATCGGCGGAATAACGGAGTGTTCGTGCCACCAATGATCGTCCCAGGCGCCGGAATAGGCCACCTTGCCGAAACGCTGCTGCCACAGGATCGAGTCCTCGCGGGTGCGGACCAGGGGAAACTCGGCGCCTTTCATCACTGGGATATCGGTGCGGCCGATGATTTCGAGCAGCCGGAGCGTGTGGGCTACTTCTTCATCGCGCCATTGGTCGCCGCTGGGAATGGTGATGCCGAGAACCTCAACATCGGGAGACTGAATCAGCAGCAGCAGGGTCTGCATGTTGCTGCCGCCGGGACCGGAGCAATCCTCATTGATGATGATCTTGCGCCGCGGGGGCGCGGCCGTAAGAGAGCTCGCCAGAATCAGAGAGATGGCCAGCAAAGGAGAAAGGCCGCAGGGTCCGCGGGTTCGAGACAATGTTGATACCAACCTCACAGGTTATCCGACTACTGAGCCGCGACCGTCACAGGGAGCGACCGGTTGTGCCGGGCACGTTTTGGCGCTCACACTAGCCCCCCTGTCTGGACCGCGCGCGCATAACCTGGAACCTCGGGACAGTACGCGGACCCGCACAACCGGTCGCTCCCTGACGGTCGCGGCTCAGTCGGGCGGCGCGAGCGAACCGCGGCGCCCGGTTGCTCTTAGAACACAGCCTTCAGAGCGAACTGCATCACGCGTGGGTTACCCACAGTGGAACTGATGGCTCCGAAAGTCGCCGGCGCATTGAAGTCGGAGCCCGGCAATCCGAACTGCGCGTGGTTGAACAGGTTGAAGAACTCCGCGCGGAAATCCACTCTCATTGTTTCGGTGACCGGGAAATGTTTGATTAATGAGAAATCTGTGTTTACGAAGTTCGGACCGGAGACCGGGGTGCGGCTGGCGTTTCCAAGCTCGCCGGCTGCCGGTTGTGAGAAGCACGAAGTGTTAAAAAATGTACTGAGGCTCTGCGTCCCGGAATTCGGACTGCAAGTCTGGTTCGGACGAATCAGACTGTTCCCGTTATTCTCAAAGTTCACGCCCGACCCGTTATTGCTGTCGACAATGAAGATGGGGAATCCGGAGGTGGCCTTTTCAATCACAGTAGCTTCCCACCCGCCGAAGACGGTGTCCACAGGGCGGCTCCAACTGTTACCGAACGCCTTTCCCTTTCCAAACGGCAACGTGTAAATGATGCTGGCCGTGAAGCTCTGGTTCAAGTTGATTTGCGATAGCCCCCAATCGAGGTTCTCCCAGTTAGTCAACGGATAGTAGGTGGCTCCGATGGTGCTGCCTAAACCGTCGCTGAAGCCATTATCGTAGGCCCGCGCGTAGGTGTAGCCCACCAGCGCATAGACGCCCTTCGCGCTCTTCGTTTCCGCCTTAACCTGCAGCGAGTTGTAGTGGGCGCGTCCTTGGTCGGTAATATTCTCGACCGTCGAATAGGGGAACGTCGGATACGGAAGGCCGACGAACGATCCGTTCGCTCCACAACCCAGCGTATATCCGGAGGTTGAGCCGCAGGCCGATGGCGACGTTACGTTGAGGTTGTTTCCATCGATCAGAATATGTGAACTCCGCGAACCGGCGTACCCGACTGTCAGGAGAATTGCTCCCGGCAGTTGCCGTTCCAGGTTGACGTTGAACTGTTGCACTCGACCCTGCTTGAAATTCAAGTTCTGAGAGAGAATGGTGCCGGTGAAACTAGCGGGCGTGGGCGGCGAGGTAAAAATGGGAAAGCCATCCGATGCGCTGAGGGCCGTCGGCGTCAATCCATACTTGGTCGCGCAGATGGCTGTTGTAAATGTGCAGGCGCCGCCGAAGCCGAAGTAGTCCGATTCCGCGTAATACGGGGGGTTTTGCCAAAGGCCTTGCGAACCCTGATTCCAGGATGAGTCGTGGAAGATGGCGTAACCGCCGCGGACGGCCGTCTTGGTGCTGCCGAATGGTTTCCAGGCTACGCCGATGCGCGGCTCAAGGGCGGTCTTATCCATTTGGATTCCGGCAGCCGGCCCGGCATTCTGGCCGGCAATTAAGAATGTAGCGGTTACCGGATCGAAGTCGGCCTGCCGGTTAGCCGCCTCTGTAATAGGGGTTACTAATGCCCAGGCCAGACCCAGGTTTAAAGTCAGGTTTTTCGAAACGCGCCAGTCGTCCTGAACGTAGGGCCGGTAGAGTTTCCAGCGCCGGCCGGTGGTGTTGCCATCGAAGGTTTGGTCGTGAATGGCGAGGCTGGGGAGACCCAACAGTAAGTCGGCGATCGGCTCATTACTCCAGAACCCGGTGTAAATCCAATAACCGTCCTGGAAGCCCTCTGTCTTAACGTTCATTTGGTTGGCGCGGAATTCAAAGCCCAGCTTGATGTCGTGCCTGCCGCGAACTATATCGAGCGAATCGCCGTAAGTGAAGATATCGGTTCCGCCCTGAAATGGCGAGAAACCGCGATCGCCCAATGACCAATACCCGCCGTCGAGCTGGGTGCTGGTCAAGCCGCAACTGACGCCGCCGAGGTTCGCTCCGGGAATTCCGAAAGCGGCCGAAAGACAGCTTCCCGTACCCTGCGAGGAAATGTAATCGAAAATGCGGTTGTAGCCGGCGGTGGCGACGTTGACCGTATTGGGCGAGAAGACGTGCGTTTCAGAGATCACGACGTTGCGCGCGTGGTTAAGAATGCCTTGGTTACTGGCGAACGGGCTGGCCTCGGCAAAGCCCGGAGAGCCGCCGGGTACGTAGGAAGTGGCTTGATCGTAGTTGAACCGCGCAAAGAGATAGTCGTTGTTCGAAAAGTTATGGTCGATGCGGCCATCGAGCGTCGTCTCGTTAAGGCTTCGCACCGGCTCGCTGACGTAGTTGTATCCAAGCGCCGGATTATTCGCGTTCGGCAGCGGATACAGGTTTACCATCTTCATCCCGATTGAATTAATGAGATTCGAGGGAATCTTGTTGCAACCGTAACCTGCCTGCTGGCTGCCGTCCGGCGCAGCGGGAAGCGGGTTGCCGTGTGCGTCACACTGAAAACTATTATTCGCCCCAGGCGAAGCGCCCACATTCGGATTTACCAGGGTACCGGACCATGGATTGCCGAACGCATCGTCGGTAAAATCGCCCGACCGCATCGCCACTGAAGGAACCAGACCCGTGTAGGGGATGCCGTGGCGCTGATACTTTTGCTCGCCGTTGACGAAGAAGAACGTCTTGTCCTTCTTAATGG
>CAJCIT010000136.1 GCA_903970405.1 Acidobacteriaceae bacterium
CGGCTGCGCCAGCGGCCGGTATTCAAACCTCTCCGGGTCCAACCCCTGCTTGCGCAACTGGGCAATGCACTCTCCCGCTGACGCACCCGCGGCCGCAATCAGGCGCATCGGCAGCGTTTGCGGCGTATACAGTTCCAGCGCCACCCACACACCCGCATACCGCCATTGATCGGCCAGCGTGAAGCCGTCCACCGGTTTTCCCACCAATAGCTTGATATCCAAACCATCCGGTGACTTTCGTTTCGGCATGGCTCAGGCGTGAACTTTCTTCATCCCCAACTCACACGCCGTATGCACCGCGCGCACAGCCTTCTCCATCCCTTGGCGGCTCACGATGATTCCGATGGTCAATTCGCTTGACCCTTGCGCGATGGCGATGATGTTTACGTCTTCCTTTGAGATTGCCGTGAACACGCGCCCTGCCAAACCGGGCGTTCCGCGCATTCCCTCGCCCACCACCGCCAGCAACCCCACGTTCTCATCCACTTCAATCGGCTTCAGATACCCGTGCGCCAGCTCCAGTTGCAGATTCGATTCCACCGCTTCCAGTGCCGCCGGCACGTCCTGCTTCCGCACCAGAAAGCAAAAGCTTTGCCGGTAACTCGAACTGGTGAACACCAGCACCTCGACGTTATCCAGCGCCAGCGCATCCAGCGCCCGAGCCATCAGGCGCGTCCCGCTCAACACCGAATTCGCGGGCTCCATGGAGATCAGCGCCACGTTCGACATTGACGTCACCGCCCGCACGCCCTTCGGCTGGTCCAGCTTCGACACAATCTTCGTCCCCGGCGCCGCCAGGTTGAAGCTGTTCTTGCTCCACACCGGAATCTGCTTATCCACCAGCGGCGCCAGCGTCCGCGGGTGCAGCACCTTCGCGCCGTTATAAGCCAGTTCGGCAGCTTCGGCGTAGGTCACTTCGTTCAGCACCAGAGCGTTGTCCACCAGCCGGGGATCGGCGCTCATGATGCCATCCACATCCGTCCAGATCCAGAGTTCGGCGGCATCGAGCGCAGCCGCCAGAATCGAAGCCGAAAAATCAGATCCCCCTCGCCCCAGGGTTGTCGGTTGTCCCGCCCGCGTCGCGCCATTGAAGCCCGTCACCACGGGCACGGTCTTCGCCGCCAGCAGCGGAACCAGCTTTTCCCTGCATCGCTGCTCAGTCAGGTCCATGATTGGCGACGCATTCCCAAACACCGCATCGGTCACAATCACATCGGCGCCATTGATCGACCGGGCGGGCACGCCGCGCCATTCCAGGTAGTACGCCAGCAATACCGAGGAGAGCCGCTCACCGATCGCAATCGCCTCATCCACCGATCGCGGCGGACGCTCACCCAGCATCAGTACGCCATTCGCGATCCGCTGAAACTCGGCTACCAAACTTTGCACGGCTTGCGATGCCAGATCGTGATATTTCGACGCGGCTTCCGTGCCCAACAACTCGTCGCAGGCCTCCACATGCCGTTCCAGCAGCGTGCGCAGGTTCGAATCCACCACCTGGCGGTCTCCCAGTTCGGCCCGCCGCAAAGTCTCAAGCAACAGATCCGTCACCTTCGCCATCGCCGAAACCACCACCGCCACCGGCCGCCGCGCCTGCTCCGTCGCAATGATGTTGGCGGCAATCTGCATGCGTTCGGCGCTGCCCATGCTGGTGCCGCCAAACTTCATGACCAACAACTGCTTCACCGGGCGAGTTCCTTTCCATTGGCGGTCCGGAAGCGAATCAGCCGCAAAATTGCCTCTTCCACTTCCTCCAGCGACATGCCTGTGGTGTCGATAAACTCCGCGTCCGGCGCTTGCATCAAGGGGGAGGCCGTGCGCGTGCGGTCGCTCTCATCGCGCTTCCGGATGTCAGCCGCCACCACAGCCGGGTCCACGGTCTGGCCGCGGCGAACCAGCTCTGCCGCGCGCCGCCGCGCCCGCTCTTGAGGATCGGCGTCCAGATAAATCTTCACCTGGGCATCCGGGAACACCACTGAGCCGATGTCGCGGCCTTCCATCACCACGCTCGCCGTCTCAGCAATCCTCCGTTGCGTGCCCAGCAACGCCCGCCGCACCGCCGGAAGAGCGGAAACTTTGGACGCCGCCAGCGACACTGCCTCGGCGCGAATCGCTTCTGAGACGTCTTCGCCATTCAGCAGCACATGCCCATTGGCCCCAAATTCAATCCGGGCCTCAATCGCCAGTTGTTCCAGGCGGTGCATGTCGCTCAATTCCGTTTTCAGCCGCAGCGCCCACAGCGCCACTGAGCGATACATCGCCCCGGTGTTGATATAGACAAACCCCAGCCGCTCCGCCACCCGGCGCGCAACGGTGCTTTTCCCTGCCCCGGCCGGACCGTCCAGCGCAATAATGATTCTCTTGTCGCTCACTGTTGTTGTGGAATCGTGAAGGAAACGCCACCCGCGTAACCTAAAAGTATCCCATGCGCCCAGGGTTTCCCGCGCCCCGGTAAGTCGCCGTGAACCCCTTGCGGCATTGTGAGCCGCAACCCATACTGGGAGTTTGCGCGTCAACCTGATTGACGCAAGGAAACATGGATTCCGCGCCACAACTCGAATCGGACGCCGTCCCGGCAACCCCGGTGACTGAGCCAACGTCGTCTGAGCCGGCCCAGGTCTTGGAAGCCGCTCAAAGGCGCTCTCGCTGGCGGCTGTTCGCCCGCGCCTGGCGTTTCGCAAAGAAGTGGCCTCCCGCGTTGACCATCTGCGGAACATTGGCCTTGTTCGCCGGCCTGCTGATCTGGTACGCGCGCACAGAGTCCTTTGCCTGGGATGAAGGCTTTCATCTGTTGACGGCGCAGCTCATCCTCCACGGCCGGCGTCCTTATGTCGATTTCTTCTTCCCGCAAGTCCCGCTGAACGCGTATTGGAATGCCTTCTGGATGGGCCGCTTCGGCGAAGGTTGGAAGGTGCCGCATGTGGTTGCCGCCATTCTGGTCATCCTTTCCGCGGTTGTCATGGTTCAGTTCATCTGCGGGCGTATCAAGGATAGGAGGTGGTTCGGCGCCGCGGGCTTGGCTGCGGCACTGCTCTTCTGCACCAATGCCCAGATCGTCTCATTTGGACCTATCGGCCAAGGTTACGCTCTGTGCCTGCTGCTTTCCATTGTCTCGTTCCGCCTCACTCTTCTCAGCGCAGGTGAGCGCTGGCCGGTCTTCGCTTTCCTAGCCGGTCTTTCGGCGGGTGCCGCTACCGGCGCCACTCTCCTGGGAGCTCCCGTGGCGCCCATCTTCGCGCTTTGGCTTCTGTGGGCCAGCCGCGCCGGCGTCCGCTGGTGGAAGCCCATCGTGTTTCTGGCCGGCGCGGCCATTCCCTTCATCCCGCTGTACCAGCTCTGGCGGATCTCGCCTGACAACGTCGTCTTTAACGTCGTCAAGTACCACCTTTTCTTCCGCGAAGTGGATTGGGACGGTGCACTCAAGCACGACGTGGGCCAGTTCGCCTCCTGGCTCGATTCGGTTCCTTCCTTCCTGCTGGGGCTGTTGGCCGTGATCGGCGCCGTGGCTGTGCTTCGTCAGGGCTGGTTCGAACGCGATTGGAAGTTGCGCTCCCGCTTGCCGGATGACGCTGCCTTCATCCGGCGGGCTGAGATGTACCTCTGCATTCTTTGGGTGGTGGGCGAAGCCATTCACATCTCGCGGGCTCATCCTACCTTCGCCCGCTACTACATGCTTTGCGTTCCCGGCCTCTGTGTCCTCGCCACCAGCGGACTCATCCTGGCCGGACAACGCCTTTGGACTTCACCGCGCCCCTGGGCCACCGCCGGACCGCTCTGCGCGCTGCTTGTCCTGGGCATCGGCCAGGTGCTGCTCACGGACGATGAGGGTATGCGCTGGCGCGATTTCGATGAACTGGCGAAGAAGGTGAATGAAGTCCTTCCCGCGAACGCGCGCATCCTGGCCGACGAACATGTCTATTTCCTCACCCGGCGCACCCCGCCCGAAGGCTTCGAACACGAGGACTCTCACAAGCTGAAGCTCCCTGACGATCAGGCCCGGCGGCTCCACGTAGTGAACAAAGACGATGTTAAGAAGCAGGTGGATACCGGGCGGTTTGACGCGGTGGTCACCTGCGACGACGATGACGATATCGCCGACCGGAAATTGCCGGAGCTGTTTGCGCGAACCGCCGAGGCCGGCAGTTGCAAGGTCTTCTGGCAGCCCACAGGCAAGCCCGATTCGCCGAGCCCGGACGAAGTGAAGACCGAATCTCCGAAAACGGCCAAAGCCAAGAAGTAAGGCGGCTACAAGCGAGGCACTTGGCTGACCGCAACGCCAATCAGGAGATTGGCGTTCCCAGGCGTTTAGGCGCCAAGAGAGATACCGGCACCTGCCGAAACTCAGCTGTGGCCGCCAAGCCCTTGTCAAACGTGACGACGGCTGCGCCCGCCGCTTCGGCGAAACCGACTAGATAGCAATCGGCGATGGCCTTTGTGGCCGGCTGGCGCGAATGACGGGCCATGGCCTGCCGGAAGAACGACTCAGTGCCGCGCAATTCGCCCATGAGCTCCACCCGCGGATCCTGTTTCCACTGGTCATACAGGTGGAGCGCGTCCTCCACGGTTGCCGTGCTATCCCCCATGACGCTCCGGTTTGTCAGCAGCCGCAGGAAGCCGAGCATCGTGAATCGGCAAAACAGGAGGGTTGACTCGTCTCTCGCTGCGTACCAACGTGCCGCGGAAACGTGTTGAGGATGTTGATCCCAGGTCAGCGCCAGCCACACATTGATATCGATCAAATAGGAGATCAATCGAATACGAGGTCATACGGGGTCTCTGTGTCCGGACACAGGGGCCCGCGCTGGCCTTTTCCTTTGAGCAAGGGCAGAGCCACGCGCTCACCCTTGCGGATGCCGCGCACCGGAGCGACGCGGGCAACCGGCTGGCCATGTTTGGTGATGACGATTCCCTCCTCGGGCAGATCGTCCACCAGCGACAAGCACTGGCGGCGAAACTCTGTAACGCTGAGATCCATACCTGTAGTGTACACCATAATGTACAGATAGAAGCCAGATTCGTGAATTATTTGGCGCCACGATAGCCCCTATCCCTTCTTGCGTCGTCCTTGTGGCTTCACAGGTTTCGCTTCCTGCGACCACCGGCCCAACCGGTACGTCCGCTCATACCCGGCCGAGAGATTGGCAATCCGCACCGCGATTGAGCCGCTGGAATCGCACTCGTAGATTTCTTCCACCTGCTGCCGCGCTACGTCGCTCGAATGCACCACCGTTTCGTTCTCCAAGCCGTTCTTGTGCGCCAGCCCCGGATCGAACGGAAACGTGATGTTGTCCCAAATCGCCACCTCGCCGCTCGGCGCTCCGTCCTCTGACCGGTGGCTGCACTCGAGAAAACGAAAAAGCCCGATGTTGTGTACCGGCGCATACCGCCGCCTGATCCTGAGCGGGCCGGAGCCGGGCACCGGAAGCTGGGTTCCCTTCGTAAACAATGGATCGAAGGTAATGCGAGCCCCGCCATCCGCCTCGCGCCACACGCCGAAGTTGCGTGAGAGACGCTCGCTGAGCCGGTAAGCCTCCGGGTGATCGGCCTGAATCGCCAGCCCGATCGCCGTCGCGGACCGCGTAAATGAGGATCGCCGCACGCGCCGCCCAAACCGCTCCCGCAGCACCCGTCCCACCAGCGGCAATTCGCTGCCGCCGCCCGTCAGGTAGAGCACGTCGAAGCTTTCTTCCACATGCTTCTCAAGCAGCTCCTCGCTCACCGCCAGCGTCTCCTCCACCAGCGGCCGCGCCTGCTCATAAAACTGCGCCACGGGCACCTCTACGGTCGAGACTCGCGCGTTCAACTGCTCCATCTCAATCACGATGCGGCGCGAATTGGGGTTCAGCGCCTCTTTCTTCATCCTGCACTCTTCGAGCAGCCGGAACCACGCCGAGGCCGAGATGGCATCGCGCCCCGCCAGGTCAATGCCCACCGCATCCAGTGCCATGTCGGCCAATAGATGATCGAAGTCGTCACCGCCCAGGGTCGAAATGCCCTCCGTGGCAATCACATGGTGAACGTTCTCATCCATCGTCACCAATGACGCATCGAACGTCCCGCCGCCCAGGTCATACACCAAAATGGTTTCGCGCGCGGCCTTCTGTTGCCGCTCCCGGTGGCCGAACTCAATCGACGCCGCGCTTGGCTCATTCAGGACGCCCAGCACGTGAAACCCGGCCAGCCGGAACGCCTCCACCGTGAGGAAGCGTTGATTGCTGTTGGCGTGGGCCGGAACGCCCACCACAACCTCCAGCTCCTCGTCCTTTTTCAAGTTCAGGTTTGACGCTTGCACAAGCGCCTGCCTCAAGCTGCAGGCCAGCCCCTGCAATAGGCCCAGCAGATCGGCGCGTTGGCGCCCCACCTCGAGCTGCGTCCGAGGCCCCGCATCCTCCAGCAGGCGTTTAACGGAGCGAATGAGAATCCAGCTTTCATCGCTTTGCGATTCCCAGGCATCCCAGCCATAACGCCGCTCCGTTCCGCGCAGAGCCACCAGGGAAGGGAACCAGTCGGCCGCCGTATCCTCGGGCCCGTCAAAGGAGACAAGTGGATAATTGCCGCGATCGGCACTCGCCACTACAATGCGTGTTGTGCCGAAGTCCACACCCAGTTTCATTACTTCGTAGTTTATGGGACTGGCGGCGCCGATGTCGCGTGGTGGCGCCGACTTTAGTCCGTGTATCGAAACATTCGCAACCGAAGGCACAGGCTTCTACCTGGCGTCAACACCACGCCCGGCCGAACCGACGGCGCCGGTTCCGTCACGAGGCGGCGGCGCCGGCGGTGTTGGCAGCAGGGCACATCGCCGTTTCATATGGTGGTGCGCACGGGGATCGCGATGAAGTCTACAACCCTCTTTGTCCTACTGCATGGTGCAATCGGCATGGCGCAGGAGCCTGCTTAGCAGGCTATTGTGATGAGTATTGTATCTGCCCGCCACGGATGACAAGATGAACCTTTGAAAGCGCGGCGATGTCTTTCGAGGGATCGCCGTCCAATACCACAATGTCGGCATCCATCCCCGCGCGAATGCGTCCGCTCCGCTCGGAATACCCGAACCGCTGGGCCGGGGCGGTGGTCAGCGAAGTCAGAATCTGAGCGAAGCTCATTCCGGCCTGTGACATCAGTTCAAATTCCATTGCCGTATCGAAATGCTCCGTATAGCCGACATCGGTTCCGAAGAGCACTTCGCCGCTGGCGCTTGCAAACGCGCGAAGTTCGGCGGCCGCACCGTCGATAAACCGCAGGCGCGCACTCTCGGAGAGGCCCGCCTTGCGAGCTTCGGAGTCAAACAGGGTCAAAGTTGGAATTAACGCCATGTGCGCGTTCTTGAGTCTGGCAACGAACTCCGGAGTCCACGGCGGGGATTGAGGCGCGACGTGAGCCAACACATCCACTCCGCCGGCAATCGCGGCCTCCAGACCGGGGCTGTCTTGCGGATGGGCAAATACGGGCAAACCGCGCCGGTGCGCCTCCTCCGTTGCAGCTCTCACCAAGCTGAGCGGCATGTTGGCTACTCTTCCGCGTTGCACCGAGCCGGTAAAGAGCTTGATCCCGTCCACACCTTGTTGAATGAGCGCAAGAGTGCGAGCCCGCACCTCGTCCGGGGTAGTCACAACAGGCATCACGATGCGATTCGCCGCCAGGTAATCCTGGACGTAGATGGGCACCTCGGTCCAGAGCGGCTCTCCCACTGTCAGAATGCGCGGGCCGCGAACTTCTCCACTGTCAATTCGACGGCGCAGCGCCAGAGTGTTGTGCAGGACCGAGCCCACATCGAACACGGTTGTAAAGCCCCAGCGGCTCAGCATCGCGTCCAGTTCCCGGTCGAGATCGCCGGCCGCGGCGTCGCGCGCATGCAGGAGTCCCGGAGTAAAGATGTGAACGTGACTATTCCAGAATCCCGCCGTAATGAACTTTCCCGAACAATCGACGATCCTGGCATCCTTCGGAATTTGCACCGAGCCGCGGGCGCCAACGGCGGCAATCCGCCGGTCATGAATGACAATCGCTGCGCTAGCCATCGGCTCTTCACCGGGCGACAAATAGACCGTACCGCCGGTCAGCACAAGATCTTCTGAGTGCAGCGACGCGGCACAGAGAAGAAAGACGCCGGCAACTGCGCGAATCATGCTACCTGCAATCATGGAACCTCGCCTTTCAGAGTCGGGACTCCGATGATATGGTGCTTGATCGCAAACTGAGTAAGCTCAGCCGTGGAATTCAGCTTGAGTGCTCGCTTGATCGCGGACTTATGATAGTCGATTGTTTTTGTGGAGACATGCAGACGCGTGGCGATTTCCTTATTGGCGCAGCCTTCAGCCGCCAATTGCAACACCTCCCGCTGGCGGGCAGTCAGTCCGGCGAATGGCCGTTGGCCGGTCCGCCGCTGTCTTGAGCCTCTTGCATCGATCAAGGGCGTGACGTACCGTTCGCCGCGTAAGACCGAATGGACGGCGATCGACAGTTCGGCCGCGGCCGAGCTCTTGAGAAGATAACCGGCGCCTCCCGCCCGCAATGCTTCCTCGACATACACAACGTCCGCGTGCATGGTTAAGAAGACCACCCTGGCCCGCGGCATCTCTTTCACCAGTTGCCTGCACGCCTCGATTCCATTCAGCCGGGGCATGGAAATATCCAGCAGAATCGCATCGGGCCGCAGCCGCTGCGCTTCCTTCAGCAGAGCGTGGCCATCCTGGGCGACACCGACCAAGTCAAACTCGCTCTCCAATAGTTTGCGAATTCCCTCCAGCACTAAGGTATGGTCGTCCGCCATCAAGAGCCGGGGCTTTGCATGCGGCATCATGAGACCTCTTCAGGCAAGGGGACTTCCACCACCACACGGGTGCCTTCGCCTGGTCTTGAATGAAGCGTCAGCGACCCTCCCACCAGCCGCACACGCTCCTCCATACTGAGAATTCCCAGCCCCTTCTTTTTTCTTGAAGACGTCCCGTGTGCGAAGCCCTGGCCCGTATCGCTGACTACCAGCCGAAGGCGATTCCCGGCAAGAACAAGAGAAACGTTCGCCCGGCGCGCTCCCGAGTGTGTAGCGACATTCCGAAGCGCTTCCTGGGTGACGCGGAACAGGCATAGCGCGACCTCCGGGGGGATCGGAGTCCGAATGTTTCCCTGCCGGCAGGAAATGCGCATGCTTTCCTGTTTTGAGAAATCGGCGCATAATGACCGCAGAGCCGCCGGCAGACCTAGATGATCCACCATCGCCGGGTGAAGCTGGTGCGCCGTCCGCCGAACGTCTTCCGAGATTCCTTCCGTTCTTACCCGAAGGGCCGAAACACGGCGGCGAGTTTGCTCGGAGCTCTCAAGCGGTCCCTTCTCAATGGTTTCCAACTCCACCACCAGCATTGCCAATCTCTGGTTCAAGTCATCGTGCAGCTCGCGGGAAATTCTGCGCCGCTCCTCCTCTTGAGCGGTCAGCAAGCCTATTGCCAGATCTCGCAGACGCTCCTGGTTTTGCTGAAGCGCCTGGGTGGCCGCCTCTTTGTCGGTGATGTCTTCCATGGCCAGCAGGATCATTCCCGATGTTTGACCTTCCGATTGCAGCCGCCGCCCATTGAGCAACAATACTCGCTTTCCTATTCTTGGGAACTCATGCGTGAGTCTGAAATCGTTGAATTGGCTCTTCTCAGGCAGAACCTTTTCGAGCAGGTCGTGAAGCTTCGGATTGTCAAAACCGGCCCCGGCGAAATCGAAAATGGATCGTTCCTCGACATTCGTTGCCGATACCTGAAACAGATCGTGGAAGGCGCGGTTTGCGGTCACCACGCGCTGGCTGGAGTCAAGCACCACAAGAATTTCTCTCGCCGTTTCAACGATGGCGTGGGCAAGATCACTTGCGCGCCGCGTCTCATCGAGACTGCGCGTCAAAGCGTCAATGTCTTCAAGCGCAATCAGAACGCCGTCGATGTGGTTGTTCGACGTCCGATAAGGCCGCACGGTCATTGCATAGTTTCGGCCCTCCAGGTCCTTCACCTGCTGCTGCAAGGCCGCGCGCGAATCGATGGTGCGCGAGATGAGGGGGCCCAAATCGGACAAATCGAGATTCGGCCGGAGATTATGAATGGGCCGGCCTACATCGGCGGGCAACAGGTTGAACAGCTTTTCCGCCGCCGGCGTGAATCGCCGTACGCGCCGGTCGTTATCGAGCATCAGAACCGGAATTTCGATGCCCTCCAAAACGTTTCTCAAGTCATCGTTCAGATACCCTAACTCGGTATTGCGGGACGCCTGCTGTTCAGAAAGCGTCACTAACTCCTCGTTAGTGGATTGCAGCTCCTCCTTGGCTGTTTCCAGCTCCTCATTGGCGCTTTGCAACTCTTCATTGTTCGACAAGACTTCTTCATTGGAAGCCGTCAGTTCCTCATTTGTGGTCTCCTGCTCTTCGATAATTGCCTGCAAATACTCGCGGGTAGAGAGGAGTTCCTGTTCCAGCCTGGCGGCGGGAGACATATCGGCTTTTGGTGTCGCGCCGCTCCCGGCCGTGCGGATGTCAGGCCCCGGCCGCGGCGCTTCTTCGAACAAAATCAGAAACTGGCGCTCCGGGGCGTCGAGCGAGGAGAGCGGCACCACATCCAGAAAGACTTCCCGCGATTGACCGGCGGAACTCACCTGGACGCCTTCTCTTCTCACCGGCGTGTTCTCCCTCTTGGCCTGGCGGAAAGCGGCCCGCAAATCCACCAGCAGGCTGCCCTTGATCATTTTCAACAAGTGCAGGCTCGCTGCTCCCGAGGCCGGGGCCAGGTAGGGACTGGTGTCGCCCCGGAAATGGAGGATGTGCAGGTTTTCGTCAACCACGATGCCGGCGTGGGCATAGCGGCTCCAGACGATGCGGTCGGCCTCTTTTTGCAAGTCTACGGCTGGTTTCACCGGTTTGACGGTTCTCTCCCGCGGCGCCCCTCGATCGTACGCCGCCGGCGAAGCACGGAACTGTGGAGTGTTTACCGCGGCTTTCTTGAGGTAGAACCTGGTCTTCTTTTGCGTGGCGGTAAACAGATCGGAAAATGCGTTCAGCGTCTCCGATTTACCCAATAGTAGGAGTCCATTGCGGTTTAACGCGTAGTGGAACGCGGCGACAACCCTCTTCTGAAGAATAGGCTCCAGGTAAATCAGGACATTGCGGCAACTGATCAGGTCGATCCGGGAAAAGGGCGGATCCTGAATCAAATCCTGGCGCGCGAAGGTACACATGTCGCGGATGGATTGCACCATCCGGTAGCTGCCGTTCGACTTCGCGAAAAACTGTTGCAGCCGGCCGGGACTAACTCCCACAAGAGTGGAACCGGCGTAGATGCCGGCCCGAGCGTGTTCGATAGACCGGTCACTGACATCGGTGGCAAAGATCTGGACAGGTATCTTGGGCTGCCGGCCCGCGAGGTATTCCGACAGCACCATCGCAATCGAATAGGCCTCTTCTCCGGTCGAACAGCCGGGAACCCAAACGCGGAGCGGCTCTCCCTCGGCTTTTCCCTCCAGCAACTTTGGAAGCATCCGGTTCTTTAACACGTCGAATGTCTCGGGCTCCCGAAAGAAGCTCGTTACATGGATAAGAAGATCCTCATGCAGGGCCGACAGTTCGGCGCCGTCATGACGGAGAAGCTCCAGATACTCGCGGGCTGTGGCGATCTTTCTTAGAAGCATGCGCCGAAAGATGCGGCGGTGTATTGTGCTCGCTTTGTAATCGGTGAAGTCGATGCCGGAGGAATTGCGGATCAGCAGCAGCACTTTGCGAACGTCGGGATCGGCCGACGCCGGAAGCGCCATCGGGGCCGCAAACAGAGGGCTCGACCGCACGTCGCGGCCGATACGCGCCAATTCGGCGGCGATCTTCTTCGGGGGCAGCACGAAGTCGACGCAACCCGCGTTGATCGCGCTCGCCGGCATTCCAAAGTATTTCGCCGACCCTTCGTCCTGCGCAAAACAAATCCCCCCCTCTGCCTTAATCGACTCAAGGCCCAGTGTGCCGTCCGTGGCGGTTCCCGACAGGATCACGCCGATGGCGCCGTCTTTCCGATAAGCCGCGAGCGACTGAAAGAAATGGTCAATCGGCATGTTCCTTTCACCGGCCGGCGCCCGCTTCACTAGCTTGAGCGATCCATCCTGAATCCCCATTTGCGTGTTTGGCGGGATGACGTACACGCGGTTGGGCTCAACGGCCAGCGCATCCGTTACCTGGGTCACCGGGATCTTCGATTTCCGGGCCAGCAGCGGCGCCAGCATGCTTTCGTGGGTTGGGTCCAAATGTTGTATCAGGACGAACGCCATCCCGGTGTCGACCGGCAAAACCGTCAGCATTTCGGCGATCGCCTCGAAGCCGCCGGCCGAGGCGCCGATGCCTACGATTGGGAACGAAACAGGCTCTACGGTCGGCTTCGCTTCCGGCCGGCGCTTTGCCCGCTTATTCTTGATCAACATCGCAGCCTCAACGCAATCTCGCCTTGGAGCCAATGGTATCCAATTGGGCGAACCCTCTCAGGCGGGTTCTAAAAGGGTAGTGGGCGTTGACGAAACTTTAGGAATCGCAAAATTCACACTTGACATTCACAGACAATCCACTACCATATGGTTGTGGATCAATTGGGTACAACATTTGCTGCCTTGTCTGATCCAACTCGGCGGGGGATGATCGAACGGCTCTCACAGGGTCCTGCCTCTGTGCATGGATTGACGGAAGCGTTTGCACTCTCGCAGCAGATGATTTCAAAACATATTGCCTACCTGGTGCGGGCGCGGATTGTCACCAAGACGAAACGTGGACGAGAGAGTGTGTGCACGCTGAGGCCAGAGGCGATTAAAACAGTCGGCGACTGGGCGTTTAGCTATCGCCGATTCTGGGAAGAGAGCTTCGACAAGCTGGATGTAGTTGTAAATCAAATGAAGAAAGAGGAGGTCAGAGATGACAAAAAACACAGTTAGCGAAATTGAGCGGATGGTCGTTACAAGAGTTTTTGATGCCCCACGCGAGCTGGTTTGGAAGGCGTGGACAGACCCGCATTATGTGATGCAGTGGTGGGGGCCGAAGGGTTTTACCGCGCCTTTTTGCAAGATAGATTTTCGCGTGGGAGGAAAATTCCTCTGTTGCATGAGAACGCCGGATGGACAGGAGTTCTGGAATGCTGGTGAATACCACGAGATCATTCTCCACGAGAAGATTGTTTACTCGATGTACTTTGCTGACCCGGAGGGAAACAAGGTTGAGCCTGCGCATTATGGAATGGAACATGAGGCCATAGACGGCGCGCACGATGTGGTTATTTTTGAGGATTTTGGAAACGGCCGGACGAAACTCACCTTGATTGGAAATGAACCCATGGAGAGCGCAACTAATAGCGGTCAAGTAGAGGGCTGGAACCAGATACTCGATAAAGTTGCCGCAGTGGTTACGGAACTAGCGCAGCCGAAATAAGAAGTTGAAGTTTTGACGATCGTCATGCGCGATCCCGGAGGCCCCGTCTACGGGTGGAAGCGGAAAGCATTCTTGGACGATTTGCCGGATAGGTCGAGTGCGGCGCAACGAATGCAGGGAAAAGGGAAACGAGACAGGGGGTTCAACCGGAATCCCCCCTTTTTACACCTGATCTAAGTGCACGCTACGCTGATCGACACTGAAACACATCAGGCCATGTTCAGTTGGGTGCTTCGTGAGGTTTCGGCAATCTTGCGTAAGGGACGCTTACTCCATTTCTTGTGAGAATAGATCAGGTCAGAATCGGATGAGCCAGGGTGCAGGCCGATTCTGAAACAAACCTGTCTCACGTCTGACTTCCCCTTCACTCTTGCCGCAACGCGATCAGTGGATCCACCCGCAGAGTCCGCCGAGCCGGAATATAGGACGCCACCATCGCGATCAGCGCGAGCACGAAAGCCACAACGGCAAACGTCGCCGGATCGACCACGCTCACCGAGTACAGCAGCTTCGCCATCAACCGGGTGAGCCCGAGAGAAGCTGCGCCGCCGATCACGATGCCCGCAGCCGAGATTTTCCCGCCCTGCGCCAGCACCAGCCGCATCACATCGCCGCGTTGCGCGCCCAGCGCCATCCGGATCCCGATCTCTTTCGATCGCTGCGCTGCCGAGTAGGAAATCACGCCGTAGATTCCGATGCCTGCCAGCACCAGCGCCAGCCCGCTGAAAAGCCCGAGCAGGATAAGCGTGACGCGCCGCGTGGAAACCGAAGCGTCCTGCGCGCGGCGCCTCGCACTCGACGCACTCGCCACCCATGATGACTAAGTCATTCGGTCGGGTCCGCACCCTTCCGGTTTCCGGCAAGCGGCGCACCGCGCCGCTCCTGAGCGGGCTATATTCCACCCGCGCGCATCGATGGAAGGGGGACTGGCTACTCTGGCCCAGGCGCGAGCCACGTCCAGTTTTGTTTACCGCTCCCGACGCGCCGTGCGGCCAGAGCAGCCTGTCCCCAGTCGACCGCGTTCCATTCCTGCGCGCGGCGCCTCGCACTCGACGCAACCGCCACCGGCGCCGACCCACACTTTTCCGGTTGCCAGCAAGCGGCGCACCGCGCCGCTCCGAACGGGCTATATTCCACTCGCGCGCAGCAACAAAAGGGACTGGCTACTCTGGCCTAGGCGCGAGCCACGTCCAGTTTGTTTACCCCTCCTGATGCGCCGTGTGGCCAGAGCAGCCTGTCCCAAGACGACCGCGTTCCATTCCTGCGCGCGGCGCCTCGCACTCGACGCAACCGCCACCGGCGCCGATCCGCACCTTTCCGGTTTCCAGCAAGCGGCGCACCGCGCCGCTCCGAGCGGGCTATATTCCACTCGCGCGCATCGACGGAAGGGGGACTCATCTACTCTGGCCTAGGCGCGAGCCACGTCCAGTTTTGTTTACCTCTCCTGACGCGCCGTGCGGCCAGAGCAGCCTGTCCCCAGACCACCGCGTTCCATTCCAGCGCGTGGCGCCTCGCACTCGACGCACTCGCCACCCATGATGACTAAGTCATTCGGTCGGGTCCACAC
>CAJCIT010000137.1 GCA_903970405.1 Acidobacteriaceae bacterium
CTCCAGCCGGACGCCACGGCCATGACATCCGCCTCACTGGGTTGCCACTCGCCTTTGAGCAGGCTGGGGAATGGCATCTTTCGCTCGGGCCCGGTTATCGGACCGCCGTTCGTCAGTAACTCCCCCCGGTTACCAACGTAGGCAAAGTAGCGCTGCACCCGGCCGGCCTTTGCCCATATCCAATGGACATACCCGGTGGCCCGGTCGGTGGCAAAGCCCTGCGCCTCTTGAAAAGTCGAGCTGAGCCGGGCTACATTCTTCGCCACTGCGTCCGAGGAGACCAGACTGACGGAGGGGCTTCCCATCGCACGTTCGCCAACGATGGCAATCCATTGGACCTTGTTCCCAGGGCCAAGCGCGCTGGGAGTGCCGTTCACGGGAGGGGTCACGAAAGTGAGCCCCCTGGTGTAGGCGCCATCGATTCCGTCCTGCCAGCTCGCCTGGGTCTGGGAATGAAGTCCAATGGTTTGCGCAACTTTTGCGGTGTCGGCTGAACGTACGACAAACCAACCCATCTTGTAGCCAAACGGGACCGGCACGGACGGTTTTGAGCCGCGCCAAAACAATGCGGAGAAATGGCCGGGCATCGGCCAAGGTTAGCGCAGCGCTGTCAGCGCGTCAACGCAAGCACGGCATACGCCGTCGCGGCGTCGCTCATGAACTTGCCGATGTCCGACTTCGGATCTCGATTCTTGTTCAGGGAGTACGCCGGCCACAGTCCTTCGTCAGCCTGCTGATGCTCATTCAGCCACTTAATGCCTCGCGCGGCCGCGGGCTTGCCCACGTCAGCCTTCGACTCGATCAGAACCAGCGTGACCAACCCCGTGGCATAGCCATCGGTCTTGGTTTCCTGCGGCGTGTCGTCCTTGCGTTTGAAACCCGGCACGGTCATGGTTGACAGCGTCCAGCCGCCGTCTTCCTTCTGCTTCGCCAGCGCATCCTGGATGATGGCGTTCTGCTGCTCCGGCGCAAGCAAACCAACCAGTTTGGTGGACGCCCACAACAGGACCACGCGGTTAAACAGCGATTGCTTGGGCGCTTCCGCGCGTAGGTATTCCTTTAATGAGCCGAGGTCGGCTTGAATGGCCGGCGCCGTTTGATAGTCATGAGGGGCGATGCCCGTGGTCAGCGCGGCGAGCGTTGCACCAAAGAAGGCCGAGTCGTCCGATTCCCAAGGAGCGTAGTGGAAGTTCAGCCAGGTCCAGGAGCCCTTGTGTTCGCCGGCTTTCAACTGAGTCGCCCACATTGAGTTCAGGGCGGTCTTCGTATCGGGGCCCAGTTCACCTGTGATTGAGTCGTAGCGAACCAGGATCAGCGCGTTCAGCACCGACTCCGTGCCGCGCGATTCCGGCGTTTTCGGATCGTCGGGCTTACCGCCATAGAAGGGTTCCACTTCCGCCCAGAGTCGAACACGTTTCGTAACGTTCTCAAGAATCTTCTGTTCGTCGACGGAGATTGCCTTCTCGCCCAGTGACTGGCGCAGCGCCGGACGGCCGAGCACGTACGGCACCGCAGTGTGGCAGGATACGCAGAAGGTCTCATGGTCGCGGGCGGCGCGCGGCCATCCCATCCACCATTCGGCGCGGCTGTCCATGTAACGGGCGGCCGCTTTGGAATCCCAGCCGGTTGTATTCGCATCGGCGGCGAAAGCAACAGTGCCGAGCATGAGAAGTGAGCAGGAAAGCAACCAACGATAAGAGGACGTCATCCGGGTCTCCAGAAGGAAGTGGCGCTCAGAGCTTTTAAGCGGCGTCGGACGGAGACGAGGCCAACGGACAAAAAGGTGCGCCGCTCAATAGTGTAGCTGATCTCTCGGGAGACGGCGAGAGCCGGCCGCGACCGGTACAAGTGGCGGTCGCCGAGTTTGGTTCGCCGCGAATACCAAGAGGGCCGTTATTGCGCGGCGAAGACGTTGAGGTGGAGTGTTACGCGCGCGGTTCAGAAGGGGCCTCTTGCGATCGCTCCCTGAGACTCAGACTCAGCGCTCTAGCCCCGGCGCTCGGGAATAACCGGCAATCCGTACTTCATCCGCAGCGTGATCAGCGGTTGAGGCTGGATGCGCGCGCCGGGCGCCAGCCGGAAACGCCAGCGCTGCCCAATCTGCGCCAGCAGCAGCACGCCCTCCATCCAAGCAAAGCGCTCTCCAATGCAGAGACGCGACCCGGCGCCGAAGGGGAAATATGTCATCTTCGGGCGCTCTGCCGGCGTCAACCAGCGCTCAGGCTGATACTCCGCGGGGTCCGGCCAGAAGCGGGGGTCGCGGTGCACTACCCATTGCCCCATGAAGATCAGTGCCCCCTTCGGGAACGTATAGCCGCCCATCGAGAACTCTTCTTTCGCAATCCGCCCCAGTCCCCAAGCCGGAGGATAGAGCCGCATCGATTCCGCCAACAGCGCATACGTGAAGCGCAGGTTCTCCACATCGTCGAGCGACGGCGTTCGGCCGCCCAGGACATGATCCAGCTCTTCAAAGAAGGCGCGCTCCGCCTCGGGATGAGTGGCCAGCAGATACCACGTCCAGGAAAGCGCGTTGGCCGTGGTTTCGTGGCCGGCTAAAAACAGCGTGAGGATCTCGTCTCTCACCTGTTCATCGCTCATGCCTCCGCCGTCGCCTTCGGTATCCCGCGCCATCAGCAGCATGGAGAGAAGATCGCCGCGGTCGTCTGAAGAATTTGACTCGCGCGCGCCCTGGTCAGCCGCCGCGCCGAGCGGCCTCGTTTCATTCCACTTACGCCGCTCGGCAATGATGCCGTACATCAAAGCGTCCAGCCGCTTCTTCGCCGCCCGGAATCGCCGGCTGACGGGGAACGGCAGTTTCACGATCCACTCAGAGAAAGGCAGCGTCAGCAGAACGAACATCTTCACCATGGCCGAAGCCACTTCGCTGATGGATCCGGCGTCGCTTCGCACGTCGGCGCTATAGAGGGCTTTCGACACGATGGAAAGCGTCAACTGCATGATTTCGCTGTGCAGGTCGACAGTTTCGCCGTTCCTGAAGCGGCTATCCGCGTCCCATTTCTCAAGCCATTCACCGGTCAGCCCGGTCATAACCGCGGCGTAGCCCTTCAGGCGCTCACGGTGGAAGGCCGGCTGCGAAAGCCGCCGCTGCCGCATATGGAGCGGCTCCTCGCTGGTCAGCAGTCCTTCGCCCAGCAAGACCTTGGCGCGCTTCAGCGCCACGCTCTTGGTGAAGTTTGCGTGCTGCGTCACCAGCACTTCCTGAATCAGCGCGGGATCGGAAATCAAATAAGCATTCAGATTGAACAGGCGGAACCGGACCACATCGCCGTACTCGCGCTTCAGTTCCTCCATCGCGGTGAGCGGGTTTTTGCGAAACCGGGGCGTAAACCCGAGGAGGGAGCGCGTGCGGGGGCCGGGAATCGGAGTCATCGGCGCGCTCGATCAGACTTTGGCGTGATGAGGCCAACGGGAAGCATTGACCGCCGCTCCGATCAACGCAATCTCTTCGCCGCCCGTCACCACCTCGAGCGAGTACCCCTGTAGCGGCGTCAGCTTCACCATTTCATTCAAGTACTCGCTCAGCAACTGCAGATTCACGAAGCGGGCGTTGATGCCTCCAATGTAGAACTTGCCCGGACCATCCAGGTGAATGCTGGTGGCCGTTCCCGCGGCCAGCGCCCGATGCCACAGCTTGACGAACTCCACGCAGCGCGTTTCGCCCTCCCGCGCCTGTTCAAAGACCTCTTCCGGCTCCAGGTCCATGAATCGCAGCCGCATCGCCCGTTGGCCCATGATTCCTTCCAGGTGCCCGGTGCCGCCGCAGCCGCAGAAATGCTCTTTCGGGTCCAGCGTCACCACTGTATGGCCCGCCTCCCAGACTCCCTCCTGGTGTGGATAGCGCCCGTAGCCGATCCCATTGCCCAGCGTCCACACCCGCACGATCCGGTCCAGGTGATTGCGCGAGGCCGCAAGGCCCGCCGCTACGATGTCGGCATCGTTGAAACAGACAATCGGGACCTCTTTGAAGTCTTGCCCTAGAGCATCCTGCAAGAGTACGCCCATAAAGGATCCCTTCAACTGCTGCAGGTTGGGCGAGTCTTCAATGATGTTCTTGCGAATAATTCCAGGGAAGCCGATGCCGAGATACTCAATCCCTTTGCAGCCTTCGAGCTGCCGGATGGCTGCGGCTACCTGCTGTGCGATGACCTCGGCCGGAAGGCCCACCAGCGCGTCCGCAATGGCCGGATCAGCCGGGAAACTGGATACTTTCCCCACCAGCCTGTTTTCGTCAACGATGCCGGCGACGATTCGTTCTGAAACGTGAACGCCAATGCCTCTACCCATGTTGGTACGCCTTTCGACAGCTTCCTAGCGCGTCAATTTGTTCAGGCCGTTAAACGCCGCGGCCTTGTAGCATTCAGCCAAGGTGGGATAGTTGAACACCGTATTGACGAAGTAGTCCACTTTGCCTTTCAGGATGAGAACCGCCTGACCGATGTGCAGCAGCTCGGACGCGCCCTCGCCAATGATATGGACGCCCAGAATTTCCAGGGTCTCGCGGTGAAAGATCAGCTTGAGCCGTCCGGTGGTGTCGCCGCGAATCTGGCCGCGCGCAATCTCCCGATAGTAGGCTACACCCACCTCATAGGGCGCGTCCTCATCCGTCAACTGCTCCTCCGTTTTTCCGATAAACGAAATCTCGGGAATCGTGTAGATGCCGAACGGGAAATAAGCCGGATTCGAGGTGACATTCTTGCCCATCGCAAAGGCCACTGCCAGTCTCCCCTGCTCCATCGAGACTGAGGCCAAGCTCGGGAAGCCGATGACGTCGCCCGCGGCATAAATGTGCGGCTGCTTCGTGCGATAGTGCTCATCCACCTGAATGCGGCCGCGGGAATCGGCTTCGAGTCCGGCCGCCGGAAGGTTTAGTTCGTCCACGTTGCCCTGCCGGCCAACGGCGTACAGCAGCGCATCGCCCGTGACGCGCTTTTTGCTTTCAAGATGCGCCACCACGGTGCGCTCAGGCGTCTCTTCCACGCTGTGCACTTCTTCGTTCAGGCGCATCGTCACGCGGTGATCGCGGAGGTGGTAAGAGAGAGCCTCGACAATCTCCTGGTCGGCGAATTCGAGTAAACGCGGGCGTTTCTCAATCAGGGTGACCCGCACGCCCAGCGTCGCGAACATGCAGGTGTACTCCACGCCGATCACGCCGCCGCCCACCACGATCAGCGTCTTCGGCACTTCCGGCATATCCAGAATTTGATCGCTGTTGATGATGGTGCGCGCGTTGATGGGAACCTTCGCGGAACCGGCGGGTTTGGTTCCCGTTGCGATTACGATTATGTCGCCGGTGATCTCCGTTGTGCCGCGAATGCCGGTGATCTGCATGGTGTGCGGATCCTTGAACGACGCGACACCCGACATCACATCGATGCCGTTGCGGGAAAGCTGCGCCTGAGTGACGTCCACTTCCGTCTTGATGACGTGCTGCACGCGGAAGGAAAGATCGGACATCGTGATCTTTTCCTTTACCCGGTAACTGACACCATAGATGTTCTGGTAGTTATAGCCGGAGAAGTGCAGAACGGCTTCGCGCAAGGTCTTGCTGGGAATGGTGCCGGTATTGATGCAGGCGCCGCCGATGACCTCGCGCCTTTCGACGAGCGCGACGCGCAAGTTACTCTTGGCGCCCTGGATCGCAGCCCGCTGGCCAGCGGGGCCGGAACCGATCACGATCAGATCGTAGTGAGGCATAGAGAGCGGCGATACGAGTATAGCCCGCGAGGTGTTACCGCAGTCTTACAGAAGGGGCAGGAATCGGGGGAAAGACCCTGCGGGATTTTGCTGGGAGTTGCGGCGAAGGCCAAGAAAAGAAGCAAGAAAGCGCGTCTCCTTAACTCAGAACCTGGCGCCGCCGCTGCAGATCAGCACCTCGCCGGTGACGTAGTCAGAGAGCGGTGAGCAGAAGAAGAAGACCGCCTTCGCCGCATCATCCGGGGTCCCCACCCGGCCCAGCGGAATGGTCCGGGAGGCCTGCTCCCTGACCGCCGCCTGCATGCCGACGTGGACTTGTTTGCCGCCCACCTCAATCAGCGTGTCCGGATCGTCCATCGGTTTGATGAGCCGCGTGTCAATCAGCCCGAATGCCACGGCATTCACGTTCACGTTGTACCGGCCCCACTCCTTGGCGAGGGTTTTGGTCAACCCCACCACCGCCGCCTTGCCCGCGGAGTAACCCGATTGCCCCGCATTGCCGTCAATGCCCGAAATCGACGTGATGTTCACCACCTTGCGCATCACTGGGCGGCCCTCGGCGGTTTCGCGCTTGGCCGTTTCGCGAATCCAGTTGGAGGCGGCGCGCAGCATCCGGAACGGCGTCACCACGTGAATATCCAGCATGGCCTGGAACTGGTCGTCCCTGGTCTTCTGGATCACGCTGTCCCAGGTGTAGCCGGCATTGTTCACTACAATATCGAGCGAACCCAGTTCCTTCACCGCCCGCGCCACGGCCTGCTCCGGAATCTCCGGCTTAGTGAGGTCGCCCGAAATCGAGATGGCCTTGGATCCACCGGCGATCAGCGCCGCCTGCGTTTCCTCTAAGGCCGCCTCGTCCACATCCACCAACGCAACGGCCGCGCCGGATTCGGAAAGCAGCGTTGCGATGGCGCGGCCAATGCCGCGGCCCGCGCCAGTCACCAGGGCCGCACGGCCTGCGAGTGAAATGTGCATTACGTGTTGGGCCCGGGCTAAGCGAAGCTGTATTTCTGAGCCGCATCGTCCCAGAGAACCTTCTTCTGGTTCTTGTAAGCGAGCGTCGCCAGATGGCCGCCGATGGCCGCCTGCTGGCCCATACGCGCCGGCGCAATCACCGGGCCCTTGCCCAGCACGCCGTCCATCCAGTTGCGCATGTGCGCCTGCACGGCTTTGTTGTCGTTGCCTTCCAGGTGAATCTCTTCCGGCTTTCGCGATTTCACCTCAGCCGGAATCAGATCCGGATGCCCGCCCTTGCGCAACTGGTTCGAATACGTCTCCGGATAGAAGTAAAGATGTTGCCGGCTGTTCACTTCGATGGTGCCCTCGTCGCCCATGAACTGCTCGCCATAGCCATAATGTTCGTTGCCGAAGTAACTGCTGTAGAGAATGTGGAACTTGCCGGGATACTCATAAATGGCGCTGAAGGTGTCCGGGCAATCGCGGTCGTCGTCCGGGTCGGTCCACTTATAGACGCCGCCCGACGCCACGCACGAAAGCGGCGTTGTCTTACCGGTCACGAAGTTCGTGATGTCGGTCTGGTGAACCAGCAGGTCCGTGGGAATGCCGCTCGAATAATCCCAGTACAAGCGCCACTGGTAGAATCGGCGCGCATCCCAGGCGCGATCCGGCGCGCCTTCCAAAAACCGCTTCCAGTCTGTGTTTTCCTGGTTTGCGCCATTTGGAATCGCATAACGCCAGATGGGCTTCGCAGGCACGTCATTGCGATACCAGAAGGCCCGCACGTAGTGAACTTGCCCGATCATGCCTTGCGCCACCATCTCCTTGGCCTTCTGATAGAGCGTATTACTGCGGTTCTGGGTGCCCACTTGAACAATTTTTCCGGATGCCTCCGCCGCCCTCACGATGTCGGCGCCCTGCTCAATGGTGTGCGCCAGGGGCTTCTCCAGATATAGGTTCTTCTTCGCCGCGATCGCCGCCATCGCCATGGGATAGTGCAGGTGTTCCGGCGTCGCAATCACCACTGCGTCGATGGAAGGGTCAGCCAGCAGCTCGCGATAGTCGGCATATATCTTCGGCGTCTTGCCTTCCTTCGCGTTCACCTTTTCCTTGGAGCGATCCTGATAGCCCTGATAGGCATCGCAGACCGCCACCACTGAGCCGTGTTCCGCTGCGCCGCCCTCGTAATACATGTCCATGAGGTAATTGCCGCGGGTACCGGTCCCGATCCACGCCACGTTCACCTTCTCGGTCGCGCCTAGCGCCGGAATCCATGATGGGCCCAAAGCCAGCGCCGCCCCGGCCGCCGAGTTGCGAAGGAAGTTGCGGCGCGACACACTGAGGGCAGGCAGCCCGGACACGTTCTCTGTGGACATTACCAGGACTCCTTAGGAAAGGCGGGATGAGAACCGCTCAAAAGCCTCTTCACGAAACCTAAGATATCAAAATGAGCGTCTGTTCTTATGTGTAGGCCGTCCCGGCGCTTGAAGCGCGGCCGTAAAACGGTCGCGGCTCGGAAGCGTCGGCGCATAACCATCGCGGCTCGGTCGTCTGGGCTTTGGAGAGAGACCTATGCAAGCTTCCAGCAAGATCATTCTCGGAGGAGTCCTCGGCGTGTTTGTCGGGCTGCTGCTCGCCGCGGGTCTGTGGGGGAACCGCTGGGTCAGGACGCAACTCGGCCCTGAGGTCAAAACGCGCGCGGAGCGACTCATCTCCGAACGCTTCGGCGGAGACGCCCACATCGACTCGCTGGACGTCACGCTCCGGCCCACCCTGCGCGTTGTCGGCCGCGGACTGACGTTGGGGACACCAGGCAGCGACCGGCCGCTGATTCGCATCGATCGATTCACCGCCGCGCCCGACTTGGCCACGCTGATGGGACGGGAGAACCATCACATCAGCCGCGTGACTATTGAAGGCCTGGTCATCGAAATTTCGCCCGGCTTTCGACCGGCGCCGCACGGGCATTCGAAATCCTCCGCCGTGGAGGAGAGCCGCTTTCCCTTCGTGATCGACGAAGTGGTGGCCGATGGCGCGCGCCTGCTGATCCTGCCCAAGGATCCGGCGAAGCCGCCCGTGGAATTCGACATGCAAAAGCTGTCCTTGCATTCGGTGGGCGTCGGCCAGCCAATGTCGTTTGTGGCCACGGTTCAGAATGCCAAGCCACCCGGCCTCATTCAAACCCAAGGCAAGTTCGGTCCGTGGCAAAGGGACGCTCCGCGGCAAACGCCTCTCGCAGGCCACTACACATTCAGGGATGCCGATCTATCGGTTTTCAAGGGCATTTCGGGAACCCTTTCGTCGGAAGGCGACTACATCGGCGTGCTCGAAACCATTAAGGTCAAGGGCGTCACGGACACGCCAAATTTCATGGTCTCCACCGGCCGGCATCCGGTGGCCCTGCACACTGATTTTGAGGCCACTGTCGACGGAACGAACGGCAACACCGATCTCCATCCAGTAGACGCAAAGTACCTTCAAACGGAATTTGTGTGCCGCGGCGCCGTGGAAGGGCAGCCCGGGACCAAAGGCAAGTTCGTCAAGCTTCACGTTGTCACGAAGCGCGCGCGCATGGAGGATCTGCTGCGCCTCTGTGTCCGGTCGGAGAAGCCGTTTCTCAGCGGCCCAACCGCCTTCCAGACCGATTTCGTGCTCCCGCCCGGGAAAGAGGAAGTGATGCAAAAGCTGCAACTGCGAGGCGCGTTTTCAATCGACGGCGCGCAATTCAACAACCCTCACATTCAGGATCGTCTTGAGGCGCTGAGCCGCCGCAGCCGTGGCATCGTCAAACCGGAAGCGGAAGCGCATGAGACCGTCACTTCCGATTTTCACGGCCAGATCGCGCTGAACGCCGGAACGGCAACGTTTCATGACTTGACATTCGGGGTGCCGGGAGCGCAGATCGAGCTGAGCGGCACCTATGGCATCGCGAACGAAGCGATTGACATGCACGGTTCGGCGCGTTTGGAAGCGCACCTTTCGCAGATGGTTGGCGGATTCGGCTCGGTCCTGCTGAAACTTGCCGATCCCTTCTTCGCGAGGCACGGCGCCGGCACCTATCTACCCATCAGTATTACGGGGACACGCGAGGATCCGAAATTCGGTTTGGATTTCCGCCACAAGGAGTAGGCGAATAGGCGTCAGTCGACAATCGAAACGCCGCGCTTAGCGCTTACGTTGACCCTTCTGCAGTTTCTTGACCTTGCGCTTATTCTCGCCGCGCGCGACGCCCGCGGCCCGCGGGGCCTTCGGAGCGGCCTTTTTCCGGGCAACGCGCTTGATCTTCTTGCGCTCAGCCTTATCTGCAACGTGTTTCGTGTTCATTCTTTGACTTGTATACCTGCGTACTTTTCTACGATTTTCTTCAGCCCGTATCCAGGGAAGCTTATTGTTAGTTTCGCATCATCGCCCTCCCCTTCGCGGCGAAGGACGGTGCCGCGCCCATACTTTGGGTGGTTAATTACGGTTCCAGCCTTAATTCCAGCGGCCCGGCCCGCCATTTTGCGCGTACCCATCGGCCCCGTTATCGCCCTTTGAACGGGCGCGGTCACCGGCGCCGGCTCCGGTTCAGGCGGCAGAAGGCTGCCCTGGATCGGCCGCGGCGGAGGGTGGGGCCCACTCGGAATCTTGGCAGCGGGCCTTGCCATCCCGCCCGGTGGCGTCGCAGGCGAGGGGGGACGCGCGTCAGAAACCCCCGCCGTGGCCCCACCCGGCGCGTTCGTTTTCGCCTGCGCCTTCACAAAGCCCGATGGCAACGGCATGCCGCGCTCATTAAAAAACTGCGCGATGTTCTCAATGGAGTTCACCGTCCGCCCGGTAAACGCATTCCGCTTCGCCGATTCGCGGACTTCATACTGTTCACTGTAAAGATCCACCTCATCGGTGAACTGCTCGCGGAACTGCGACAGCCGCTCCGTGAGACTCGCCGGCACTTCATTGATGAAACGCGAGCGAATGCAGGCTTCGGGCTGGCCGCCGCCGAAACGCCGGCGATAGCGCGCCCAGGTCATGTAAAGCCACTTGCGCGCGCGCGTCATGCCCACATAACAAAGCCGCCGCTCCTCTTCCATCGCCGCTTCCGCCCCGAGCGAACGGCTGTGCGGGAATAATCCCTCTTCCATGCCCGCCAGAAAAACCGCCGGAAACTCCAACCCCTTCGCGTTATGTATGGTCAATAGCGAAACAGCAGCTTCATTGCTCACCTGATCGGCATCGGCCACCAACGCCGCGTGATCCAGAAACTCCTCCACGGTCTCGCCGCGCTCTGCCGCTTCCACGGCCGCATTCAGCAACTCCTCCAGATTGCCCAGCCGCGACTCCGCTTCAGGCGATACATCCGAAGTCAACATTTCCCGGTATCCGCTGCGGTTGATGACGCTATCCAGCGCCTCATTCACCTTCAGTGAGGGGGCTTGTTCCCGCAGATGTTCAATCAGCCGCACAAACGATTTCAGCGCCGCTTCCGCGCGGGTTGAGAACGCCCGCTGCTCCAGCATCCGCAAAATGGCGTCCCAGACGCTCAAACCGTTCTGCAAGGCAAACTGCTCAACCTGTTCCACGGTGCCTTTGCCGATGCCCCGCGCCGGAACGTTGATAATGCGAAGCAGCGCGATGGAATCCCGCGGGCTGTTCACCACTTTCAGATACGAAAGAACGTCTTTTACTTCGGCGCGCTGATAGAAACTGAAGCCGCCCACCACCAGGTACTTGCGTCCGTACCGGCGCAGCGCCTCCTCGATCTGGCGCGATTGAAAGTTCGTCCGATAGAGAACCGCCACCCGCTCCAGCGGATTTTTCGCGAGCAGCCGTTCGATGGTGTCCGCGATAAACAGCGCCTCATTCTCTCCATCCAGCGCCTCATACATGCCGATCTTCGCGCCTTCGCCGGCCTGGGTCCACAGCCACTTACCCTTGCGCTCTTTGTTATTGGCTACCAGCGCGCTGGCGGATTCCAGGATGTTCTTGGTGGAGCGGTAGTTCTGCTCCAGGCGTATCACCGCCGCATTCGGATAGTCGCGCTCAAAGTCGAGAATATTCCGGATATCGGCTCCGCGCCAGCCGTATATCGATTGGTCCTCGTCTCCCACCACGCACACATTGCGGCGCCGGTCGCTCAACAGCCGCATCAGTTCGTATTGGCTGCGGTTGGTGTCCTGATACTCATCGATCATCAGAAACTCATACCGGCGGTTACAGAGCTCGCGCAGCGCCTGGTCATGCTTCAGCAGGCGGACGGACTCAAGCAACAGGTCGTCAAAATCCAGGGCATTTGCCTGCCGCAAACGCTCCTCATACTTGTCGTAAATCGCGGCCAGCCGGGTCAGCTTCGGATCCGTCGCCGCCTTATACCAATCCTGCGGGCTCTCGTGGTGGCTCTTGCCATGGCTGATCCGCGAAAGTGCGCCGCGGTACGGCATGAACTTTTCATCCAGGCCCAGTTGCTTATAAATCGACTTCACCAGCGACACCTGGTCATCGTCGTCGTAAATCGTAAACTGGCGCGTGAAGCCCGGCCGGATCTCAGCCAGATTGCCGCCATCGCGCCGCAGCAGGCGCACGCAGAAGGAATGAAAAGTGGAGACAATGGGCGTGCGGCCGGTGGTGGGATCGTTCAAGAGGCTATTGACGCGCTGGCGCATCTCATCGGCCGCCTTGTTGGTAAACGTCACCGCCAGAACGCACGGACCCGGCACATGGTGCGCCTCAATCAGGTGGGCTATGCGGTGGGTGATCACCCGCGTCTTGCCGCTGCCCGCTCCGGCCAGCAGCAGCAATGGCCCCTCCACGTGGGCAACCGCTTCACGCTGCTGCGGGTTGAGACCTTCCAGAAAATCCATTTGTGAGAACGTGTCTTGAGATCGCGCTACCGGGTAGGCCCAGCGCTCGATTCGCGATGCCGGAGCCCTGTCGACAGCTTAGGGGAGGAAGCATCCCCAGGATACCACTCTGCGGCGGAATCCCGCATTCGGCGATGAACTACATTAACTAATTGATACGCATAGACTTATTAGGAAAAAGCTCTTGGCTTCGCACCATGTACGGGGAATGGTGTCCGGCGGAATCGTTAGCCAATTCCCAGCTTGGCTCCGGTAACTTCACCGGTTGGGCAGTAGCGCCTGAGTCCGAAAGGGGGCTGAGGGACGGCATTACGGAACGAAGTCGAAGGGCGGCGCCATTGAGATTTGAGCGGACTTTCGCCAATCGGAGATTGGCGTTCCCAGGCGCGTGGCGGCTCTGAAGGCGAGTGTTCACAGGTTCTGACGATCGCGGCTCGGCGGCTATTACCCGGTCCGATTCAAAACCGGTAGAGCGCTCGCGCATTCTCGCGCAATACCAGTTTGCCAATTTCCTTCGCCCGGTCGCGTGTGATTTCGCCATCTTCCATCATCCCCGTCAGCGCCAGCCCGAGCGCCAGCCGGTTCACTTGCGTGTTCGTCCACGCCGTGTCCTCCCAACCGATTGATTCGGTCAGAGGCGAGGCGTCTGATCCAAAGAGAACCTTCTCCGGCGCCATCTCCAAATAGTTGCGTATGCTCCGCGCCACCTCCCGCGGGTACGCAAAGTAGGGAAGTCCCGAGAGATCGATATACACATTGGGGTGCGACAACTCGGTGGCGGCCAACTGGGTGTAAGGCCAGCAACCATGCAGCAACACGAAATTGGTTCCGCGCAACGCCGGGTCATTGAACACTTCCTCAAGCTTCGCCGGATCGCCATTCGCCGAACGATAGTAGGAACCGATTCCCGCCGCACAGTGAATATGCACGGCCAGCCCCAGGCGTCCCGCTTCCCCGGCGACTTCGCGGAAGAGGAAGTCCTGCAGCGTGCGGTACTCCTCATTGGTCGGCTGCGAACTCTGCGAATAGAGCGTAAAGACGCGTTCGGCCGAACCGCGCGTCGGGTTACCGATGGAGAGGTCGCGCAAATACGCGAGTTCGAATTTCACGGCCACCGCGCCATCCGATTTCCAGCGTTCCATCCGGTGACTGACGAACGTCAGGTATTCATCGAAGGACGGCGGCGGCAGCGTCAGGCCCGATTCCAGGTAGGCTTTGTGCAGCAGCCGCTCCTCGCTCCCCGCGTAGGCCTTGTGGTCGGGATCGAGCCGGAAGTAGCTCTCGTTGTTCAGTGGAAAGAGAAACATGTCGGCGAACGGCACCCATTTGAACCGGTCGCCCGGCAGGCTTTTTCCCATCGACACTCGGTTAGCCAGCATGATATCGGTGTTCAGCTTGTTCAGGACCCAGACCGGATACCGATCGCCATGCGCGGCCACCACTTTCTGGCGGGCGGCACTGACCTCTTTAGTCTCCGCATCGGGCTTCAATCCCGCGGCGCCTCTATATCCGTAGAGATCCTGCCACGCAGCTCTAAAGATCGGATTGCCGGGCCGCATCGGCGCCGGGAGAATAAGTTCATTCGACGGGTCGGTTGGGCCGACGTCGGCGGGTAGTGCATCGAACTCATGGTCCGGCGGCTCGTTCGGCGCGGTGACACGCGCTGGATGCGCATGATTATCGATGGCCCGCGTCTGGGTCAGTTCCGCCGACACGCTGCTATCCACCCTGCTTTCGAGATTTCCGTGGCAGGAAGCGGTGAATAGCGCCACGCACGCCACGGCTGGAAGAGCGTGGCCAGCTTTGAATCGAGCGAACAAAGAGCCTCCGGTCCAACACCGTTCTTTGAATGAAGAACTACTCAATGGTGACTGGCAACTCAATGTCAAGCGTCATCGGCCGCAAACACATCTCGCTGTTGCACGCCTGGTAGCGGAGCTTTCCAGTGACGGTTGCCTTGCCTTTCGGCGTATTGGCGGGAATAGAAAGCTGTGTACGAATGGGGAACGACCCGGTGAATACAGTCAGCTTTTGGCCGTTGACGTCAATCTCTTCCGCCTTCGGGAAGGTCACTTGTTTCACTGACACCGGACCGGTCCAAGTCAGCTTGAGCGGAATAATGAATTCATCCTTCGGCTTGTCGCTGTTCACGTGATAGCCTTCGCGGACGGTGATCTTGAGAACTTCGTCAATAGTAGCGCCGGCCTTGGCGACAACCGGCTCCGGCGCAGCCACGAAAACGACTTTATTGACCTGCGCCTGCAAGCACGGCAAGAGGAGAGCTATTGCCGGTAATGCGCGAAGTAGTCTTGATGCCGAGAAGAGATTGGATTTCACCCAGATATTCATTCTTTGCCACCAGTCCAACGTGGGCCGACGCAATGCGGCCTTCCTTATCGATCACAAAAGTGGTGGGCAGGGAGTCAACGCCGCCATACAGTTGAGTCACTGAATCATTGCCCAACAGCACGCGGTAATTCAGCTTGCGATCCGTCATATACGGCTTCACCGCGTCCCAGCCCTCCTCGTCCATCGCGACGCCAAGAACCACAAAGCCATGGTCTTTGTACTGCTGTTGAAACTCGATGAACCAGGGGATTTCCACTTTGCAGGGCCCGCACCAGGTGGCCCAGAAGTTCAGCAGCACTACTTTGCCGCGATAATCGGAGAGCTTTACCGAAGCGCCACTTGCATCCTTCAGCGAAAAATCCGGCGCCGGTTTGCGATCCTGAGAAACTCGCAGAGACGCAGCATCCACGGGAATGGAGGGAGAGCATGCCGCAAGGAGTCCCCAGGCAGCCAGCGTAATCAATGCCATCGACTTCAAGGTCTTCATTCCTTTCAGCGTGCGCGGACGCCGTGTCTCTTCACTCCCCCAGGATACCGCTCCTGGCGTTGGGGCGAATGGCGACTTGCGACGCCGGGAGTAGCACCGCGGCCGCTCCCTAAAGAACCGTGAAAAATCCTGGAGACAAATAGGCCAGCCGAGGCCTACTGAGCCGCGACCGTCAGGGAGCTGTGAAACAATCGATTTGCAACATTTTTACTCCTTTATGTTTCAACAACTTACACTGTGGAAAAGTCGCAAATTTTGGATTGTTTCACAGCTTCTCAGGGAGCGACCGGTAGTGTTGCTCCTCTCGTGTCACCCGCTTCCTTACTTACGCGCGCGGCTCAGTAGGCGCGGCGCGGTCGTCTTGCGCCGATTTTTTCAGACGTTCTGACGGTCGCGGCTCTGGAGAGTTGGATGCGTCTGTTCGTCTTGATTTTTTTCACACGTTCATAGGCTTGCCGGCGCGAGGTCTGGCCTATGCTTGAAAAAGAGAAAAACGCATGATGACCGATACCCGAGTGGATCAGTACATCGCCGGCGCAAACGACTTCGCAAAGCCGATTTTGACGCACCTGCGCGAGGTGGTTCATGAGGGTTGTCCGGACGTCGAGGAGGCAATGAAATGGAGCCGCCCCGCGTTCCTCCACCGAGGCAAGATTTTGGGCATGATGTCGGCTTTCAAGGAGCATTGCTCGTTCGGGTTTTGGGCGCCGGAGGTGAATCGCAAGCTGGAGGCATCCGGTGTTGCGGTGGCGTCGGCGTCCGGATCTTTGGGGCGCTTAACCAGTCTGAAGGATCTACCGGCGCGGAAGGAGTTGGTGGGCTACGTCCGGGAAGCGGCCGAGTTGTTGAATCAGCCGGCGCTGGGGCGGCGGGGCGAACGCATTACGCGGATGACCCGGGGGGCCGCCAAGCGCCCGGAGTTAGCAATGCCGGCGGAGTTCGAGACTGCTCTAAAGAAAGACCAAGCCGCCGTGAAGGCATTCCGGGCATTCCCGCCGAGTCAGCAGTATGAGTACGTGGAATGGATCGTGGAGGCGAAGCGCGAGGAGACCAGACAGAAGCGCATTGCGACGGCCCTGGAGTGGCTCGCCGAGGGGAAGCCGCGCCACTGGAAATACATGAAGTAGTCCGGGCTACTTTTCGTGCTTGAGTTCCACCACCATTACCTCTATTGGCTTCTGGCCCGTATTCACGTCGGCATGCATGGTGTTCGGCGGATTGGCGGGGAGCCAGTAGGCGTTGCCGGTTTCCCACACATGAGCCTCGCTGGCGCCGTTCTGCTCGACGATTTTCATTGTGCCGCCGGTAAGGGCGATGATGACACGCGGGTGCTCATGACGGTGCATCGCGAGCGGCGCATTCGGCATGACCAGCGATTTCCAAACCTTGACGTCATCGTTCTCAAATTGCGGAAAACGCTGCGTCTGGTTAGCTTGTTCGGAGCGCATGGCGCCCCAGGCGCCGAGCATCAGGACCGTTACTAAGAGACCGCGCTGGATCAGGGTGCGCATAGTGGTTTGTTTCAGGCAGAGTAACACGGGGACGGAGTTCAAGCCCAGCCCGCGCTTCTGAACCGCGAGCGTCAGCAAGCGGACCGTGATCCAGCGGAATCGTTCTACGCACTGAGCGGGAGGGCCATCGACACTATGGCCGGCTTATATGCGAAGGGAAATAGGACCGGCCTTGGTCCGCTTGCTCCCGCGCGGTTCCGTAGGGCCTCCGGCGGCTTAAAACTTATATTCCGTCGGTTTGATCCCCTTCGAGCGCAAATACATCTCGGCCTGCGCCCGATGATGTGTGGTGTGATCGAACGACAGCATGAGGATCTCCGTGCCGGTCATCTCACCGTCCTCTATCTTGTACGATTTTGCCAGTTGGTCCGCAGTCGCGCCGGCGAGAACCTTCTGGCAATATTCATTCGACTTCTTCAGGAACGCGATGACGTCAGCCTTGTTCAGCGAGGCGGGCTTTGCGTCGGACGGCTTCTCACCGGCGAGAACGGAATAGAAATACATATTCGCGTTCGCGATGTGCGTGAGTTGCTCGGCAAAGCTCATCTGAGCCGGGGTCAGTTTGTAGCCGTAGTCCGCGTCCGGCATCTGTTCGGCCACGGCAACGGTGAAATCGCCGGCGGTCTTGAGGTGCTTCTGGTAAAGCTCAAGCAGCGGCGAGCCCAGAACGCCAGCGGCCATGCCCAGCAGGAGCGCGGCGGAAACGGCGAGATTCTTCATGCGAAAAGTTGTCTTCATATTCATTCCTTTAGAACTCGTAGTCAGGCGGCTTGATGCCTTTGGACCGGAGGTAAACCTCCGCTTGTCCGCGGTGATGAGCCATGTGGGTGAACCCGCCCAAAAATAGCTCCGCGCCGGACATCTGATTGCCGGCGGGGCCAATCATCTTCGCCAAATCGGCGTCGGTAGCCGCGGTAAGTTGAGCGATGCAAAAATCGAGAGCCTGCGTTAAGCGCGCGATGGCGACATCTTTGGTCACGTCACCAGTCAATGCAGTCAAGGGGTTCTTAGCCCCGCTGGCCCGCGCGCAGTAGTTTCCGTCGGCCTGAGCGATGTGATTCATCAACTGGCCAAAGGTCATTTCAGGCTCAGCCGGCTTGTAGCCATACTGGTCAGCGGGCATGGCGCCGGCAACCGCCAGCGTAAAGTGTTTCGAAATCTGCCAGTGCTTGATGAGCGCGGGTTGCGTTTGCGCGGAGAGCGCGACAGGCAGTCCAACTAAGACCAATGTCAGGAACTTCATGGTGATTCCCTCTCTTGTGGACGTCTTCGTGAAGAAATGGAAAGGAAGAGTCCTCACCATTCTTTGACAACGTAGCGAATGAAGCAAGGGGATAGGACGGCTGGGTGTGAAATAATCGCCTTTCGATGCGCCGCCGTCATCTTGTCTTGATCGGGCTCCTGTTTCTGGCGGCAATCACCTATCTCGATCGGGTTTGCATTACTTTCGCTTCGGTTCGAATTCAGCAGGAGTTGCATCTCGACACCGCCCAATGGGGATGGGTGCTGGGCGCCTTTACGGCCGCCTATGCGCTCTTTGAAATTCCCACCGGCACCTTGGGCGACCGCGTGGGCGGACGCCGCATTCTCACGCGCATCGTGGTTTGGTGGTCCATTTTCACGTCGCTTACAGGTGTAGCGAAAAGCTACGTTGTCTTGCTAGTGACGCGTTTCCTGTTTGGAGTGGGAGAGGCGGGGGCTTTCCCTAACATTTCGGCGGTGATTTGCCGCTGGTTTCCAGTCAGGGAGCGCGCTCGGGCGATGGGCCTTTCGTGGACGGCCAGCCGTTTAGGTGGAGCATTGGCGCCGCTGCTTGTAATTCCCATTCAGCAAAGGTTCGGATGGCGGGCTTCGTTTGCGGTGCTAGGTTGCGTGGGCATGGCCTGGGCTATCACCTGGTTCGTGTTTTACCGCGATCATCCAAGCGAGATGAAGAGCGTTACGGCGAAGGAACTCGAGGAGATCGGCGAGACGCCCATCGTGAACCGCTCACACCGGCTTCGGTGGAGCCGGGCGCTTCGGAGCCGGAACTTTATTCTGATCCTGCTGATGTATCACACCTATTGCTGGGGTTCGTACTTCTACATTTCATGGATGCCGAACTACCTGCAGATCGGCCGCCACTTCAGCGAGAACAGCATGAAGTTCTGGGGAATGTTTCCCTTCATTCTGAGCGGGACCGCAAACATACTGGGCGGTGTTTTCAGTGACAAGCTGGTGCCGGTGGTCGGCCTTAGCTGGGCGCGGCGCAGCATAGGGGCCGGCGGGTTGATCCTGGGCAGCGTCTTCATGGCCCTCATGGCAACAGTTGCAAACAACAATCTGGCGGCCGTCTTCCTGGCGCTTGCGTATGGCTCGATGGACGCGATGCTTCCCGTCTCGTGGGCGGTCTGCATGGATGTGGGCGGAGGCCGCGCCGGCGCCCTCAGCGGCGCGATGAACATGGCCGGACAAGTGGCATCATTCTCCTCGTCCGTAGCCTTCGGTTGGGCGGTGAAATACCTGTTGGCCCATGATTTCTCCGTTCAAGCCAGCTACAGCTTGCCCATTTATCCGATGGCGGCCCTCCTTTTTGTGAGCGGTCTTCTGTTCCTGGGTATCCATGCGGACGAGCCGCTCATCCCTGATCGCCACGCCGGGAAGCCCACTCCGGCGGAATCCCCGTTGGCCGCGTAAACATCGCGTTTTCATGGGCTAAGGCCCCAATCTTGTCCATTCCCAGGGTAGTGCTTTGGGTCTGGAAACGGTATCATGGTAGATCGAATTACCACTAGCAAAGGACCTTGTCTTAAACGAATGAATGTCGCGATTATCGGAACCGGATACGTCGGGTTGTGTACGGGAATATGCCTGGCCACCATAGGCCATAAAGTGACCTGCCTCGACACGGACGAGAAAAAAATTGGCGCCCTGCGGCGCGGGGAAACGCCGATCTATGAACCTCACCTGGTGGAGTTGATGGAAGAGGGCCGCTCCAACATTTGTTTCACAACCAGTTATCCGGATGCCATTCCAAACGCGGATGTGGTCTTCATTGCGGTGGGAACGCCGTCCACGGCAAACGGAAGCCCGAACCTCGAGTATCTTTCGAAGGCCGCTTCTTCCGTGGGGGAGCATCTAGGACCAGCGTTCACGGTTGTCGTCAATAAGAGCACGGTGCCCATCGGCAGCGGAAACTGGGTGGGCACTTTGTTGCGCGAGTCGCTGGAGCGCAAGCACGGGCGCAAGATGACGGACGAATTTGCGGTTGCTTCGAACCCGGAATTCCTGCGCGAGGGGTCCGCTTTATTCGACAGCCTTTACCCTGACCGCATCGTGGTGGGCGCCGATCACCCCAAGGCGCTTGAAACTCTGTACATGCTTTACCGTCCCATCATCGATCAGTCGTTCAGCCCGCCAACGGACATTCCGCGGCCGGAAGCCAAGACGGCCGTCCCGTTGGTCTCAACCGATCTGGCCTCCGCTGAATTGATTAAGTACGCGGCCAACGCGTTCCTCGCTTTGAAGATCAGCTTCGCCAACGAGATTGGCAACATTGCCGAACGGGTTGGGGCGGATATCACTCAGGTGGCTCGCGGCATAGGCCTGGATTCAAGAATCGGTTCGCGTTTTCTGGCGGCCGGCATCGGGTGGGGCGGTTCCTGCTTTGGCAAGGACACCGCGGCCCTGGTCTCCACCGCCGCCGAATACGGCGTCAGTATGCCCATTGTTGAGTCGGCACGCCTGGTGAATAAGCGCCAACGCGAACGGGTAGTGGATAAGCTATTGGGCGAACTCAAAATCCTGAAGGGGCGCACGGTGGGCCTCCTGGGGCTGGCTTTCAAACCCAATACCGACGACCTGCGGGAAGCGCCGGCCATTGACATCGCCCGGCGCCTGATTGAGCGCGGCGTTCGAGTAAAGGTTCACGATCCGATTGCCGCGGAGAGATTCCGGCATGAATATCCCGATTTGGACGTTCAGATTTGCGCTCATGCCGCGCAAGTGGCCGAGGATGCGGACGCCGTTGTTCTGGTAACCGAATGGACCGAGTATCTACAACTGGACTGGGATGCCGTGGGAGATTCGATGCGTCAGCGCCTGATTCTGGATGGCCGCTATTCGCTTGATCGGGAGCGGCTCATCCGCTCGGGCTTCCGTTACATCGGCATGAGTTCCTAGCCGCCCGGTTAAGAAGCCGTGAGAAATTGGCGGCTGACTTAAGCACCGCAATTCTTCCCAGCCACGACCGTCAGGGAGACGGCCGCTGCTCCCAAGAGTCGCGCGCTCGTGTTCATTCCGTGAGCGCAAACGCCACGTAACTGCCCCCTGACTTCGCGCCCGACTTGCCACCGCCCGCTGCGATGACGACATACTGCCGTCCGTCAATCTCATAAACCGAGGGCGTCGCGTTGCCGCCCGCCGGCAGCAGAGTCTCCCACAACAGTTCACCGGTAGCTTTGTCGAAGGCGCGGAACTTGCTGTCACGCGTCGTGGCGCCGATAAAGAGCACACCGCCCGCCGTCACCACCGGGCCGCCGTAGCTCTCACTCCCCGTGATGCCCATGGCGGCGACTAACTCAGGATGTTCGCCGAAGGGAATCCGCCAGCGAATCTCGCCCTTGTTGAGATCGATTGCGTTCAAGGTGCCCCAGGGCGGTTTCAGCGCCGGGTAGCCATCGGGATCGAGGAACTTCGTATAACCGTCGAAGCGATACTTCTGAATCACGGGATCGGCCGCGCCAGTGCTGGCCAGCACCATCTCCTTCTCTTCAGCACGGGCGATGTAAGCGACAATGGCCGCCGTTCGCTCATCGCCGAGGTACAGGAAGGCCGGCATGCGCCCGCTCCCTTTTCTCACAATCGAAAGAATCTCAGCGTCGGTGTGGCGCGAACCGATACCAACAAGCGCCGGAAATTGCGGAGGACTCCCTTTCTCATCGATGCCGTGGCAACCGGCGCAGTTCTGGGCGTAGAGAGTCTTGCCGGTTTGAACGCCGGTGGATTTCTCGCGCTCCACCAGCTTCATGATCCAAGCCATTTCGTTCGCGTTCACATAGAGAAGGCCGGACTCGGCATCGAACGCCGCGCCGCCCCACTCGGCGCCACCGTCGAAGCCTGGCAGAATGACCGTGCCTTGCAAGCTGGGCGGAATGAACTGGCCATCGCTGCGGAGCGTTCGCAAGCGGGCCAGCACCGCGTCATGCGCCGCCGGCGTGCGGTTCGTCACGTCGCTTTCGTCGAAGCGCTGGCGCGCGAAGGGCGGCGGCCTCACCGGCAGCGGCTGCGTGGCGGCGGTCACTTCGCCGTCCACATCGCTCTTGGGGTAAGCCCGCTCTTCGAGAGGGAAAAGCGGCCTGCCCGTCTCGCGTTCAAAGAGCATCACATAGCCGCTCTTGGTGGTCTGCGACACCGCGTCAATCAGCCTGCCCTCTCGCTTGACGGTAACCAGCGACGGCGGTGCCGGGAAATCGCGATCCCACAGGTCGTGATGAACGGCTTGATAATGCCAGACGCGGCGCCCGGTGGCCGCATCCAGCGCCAGCAGTGTGTTCGCGAACAGGTTATCGCCAATGCGGTTTGAACCATAGAAATCGAATGTCGCTGAACCGGTGGGGGCGAACAGCAGGCCGCGCTCGCGGTCCAGCGCCATGCCCGCCCAGTTGTTGACGCCTCCGATGTAGGTCCAGGCATCCTTGGGCCATGTTGCGTAGCCGAACTCGCCGGGGTGGGGAAGGGTGTGAAACGTCCAGCGCACTTTACCCGTGCGAACGTCGAACGCGCGAATATCGCCCGGTGCGGCGGGCAGCGTTTCGTTGACGATGCTGCCGAGAATCAACAGGTCTTTGTAGATGATCCCCGGTGACGTCGCGGAGATCGACATGCCTTCGATTGGGCGTCCCAGGCCTTCGCGTAGGTCCACGCGGCCCTCATCGCCGAAGCTTGCGATAAGGCGGCCAGTGGACGCGTCAACCGCGTACAGGTAACTCCGCGCCACCACGAACACGCGGGCTGGCGCGGGCGACTCGGCGGGCGCCGCCTCCCAGTAAGTCACGCCCCGGTTGCGGGACTTGCCGATGGTCTGGCCCGCGTTATTCGGATCGAAGGCCCACTTCAGCTTGCCCGAGGCGGCATTGAGCGCAATGAGGCGCAGCTTCGGCGTGGTGGCGTACAGCGTGCCGTGCACGATGATGGGCTGGCATTGCATTTCCGAGCCTTCGAAGGCATCGCCGGTGTCAAAACGCCAGGCCTCCTTGAGCTTGGTTACATTCTGCCGGTTAATCTGGGTCAACGGCGAGTAGCGGATGTTGGCTGCGCTGCCGCCATACTCGGGCCAATCCATGGTTGACGATGGCGGCGTCGATTGCGATGATGCACTCTGCGAAAGGGCGCTGAGGGGAAGCGAAACGGCGAGGAGGCAGACGATGTTACGCACGGTGTTCGAACAGCATTGTATAGCGTCGGTCTTTGGCCCACAGGGAGCAACGGTGTCCTACACTGGTCTGGAAGTCCAGTCGTCTCCACGCGTCGAAAGGCCAAACTCATCGTGACCCAGCGATTCAGGCGTTCCTTCGTTCTCGCTTTCGCCCTTCTTCCGTTTATCCTCAGAGCACAGACGCCCGGCGGCGAAACGTTTGAGCGCGACCCGAACCAGGCGATCGACAAAGACTACACCGAACTCATCAAGAAGTACACCACCGCGCCAGCCCTGAATTCCCCGCTGACCGACTATCTTCCGGCGTCTACCACCGTCCCAACTCCGATGAAAGTTCTAGGAGACGTGGCCGGTGCGCCCGACATGTTGCCCTATGCCGAAGACGTCTACAAATACTTTCGCCTGCTGGCGGCAGCCACTCCGCGAGTGAAGGTTTTCACAATCGGCCATACGGAAGAGGGGCGTGAGATGATCGCCGTGGCCGTTGCCGATGAGTCGCTGCTCAGTCAGGCCAAGGAGAATGGCGCGCGGCTCGCGCAGCTTGCCGATCCCAGGACCCTGCAGATGGATGACGCGAAGGCGCGCGCCCTGACCGGCAAATCGTTTCCGGTTTACTACATCACGGGCACCATCCATTCTCCCGAAACCGGCGCGCCCACCGCGCTGATGGAGATGGCTTACCGGCTGGCTGTCGATAACGCCCCGTATATCCAATACATTCGCTCACACATGATCACCCTCATCACACCGGTGGTGGAAGTGGATGGGCGCGACCGGATGGTGGATATCTACAAATGGCATAAGGCTCACCCTGGCCAGAACTGGCCCCGCTTGATTTACTGGGGCCATTACGTGGCTCATGACAACAATCGCGATGCCATGGGCATGACGCTTGAGCTGACCAGAAACGTTCTTAACACGTATATCGATTGGCATGCGCAAGTGCTTCATGACCTGCATGAGTCCGTTCCGTTTCTCTATGACAATACGGTGGGCGATGGACCGTACAATTCGTGGATCGATCCCATCCTGACTGACGAGTGGCAAATGATCGCGTCGGACAACATGGCAAGCATGCGAAGCTTCGGCATGCCGGGAGCCTTCACCCACGGAAACTTCGACACCTGGAGCCCGGGTTACCTGATGTTCCTGGCCAGCATGCACAACGGCATCAGCCGCCTCTACGAAACCTTCGGCAACGGCGGGGCGGATACTGAGAAGCGCATGTTATCGCCGGATCAGTATTCACGCACCTGGTACCGGCCCAATCCGCCGTACCCAACCGTGGTCTGGTCTCAGCGCGACAACAATAACTACGAAGAGACTGCTTTGCTTTCCACGCTGTCTTACTTCGCGCACAACGCAAATCTGTTCCTGAATAACTTCTATCTGAAAAGCAAGCGGTCCGTGGAGAAGCCGTCCCATGCCGGACCCGCCGCGTACGTGCTGGCGGCCGATGAACGGTACTCGAATCGCCAGGTGCAGTTGTTGAAAGTTTTGGCTCTGCAGCACGTCGAGATCCAGCGGCTGACGCAGCCGGCAACAGTTGCCCTGCCTGCGCCCGTGAAAAAGGAAGGCGCCGAAGAAAAGCCCAACGCCCCGCCCGCTCCTACTACGCAGACGTTCCCCGCCGGCAGCTTTGTGATTCGCATGGACCAGCCCTTCTCGCGGGTGGCCGATGCTTTGCTTGACCGCCAGTTCTGGGCGCCCGATGACCCGCAGAAGACGCCCTACGACGATACGGGCTGGTCTTTTGGAGACCTCTTCAACGCCAAGGTAGCCCGCGTCAGCGACCGCGCCATTCTTTCCGCGCCGATGGAACCCGTTCCGGATCTTAGCCATGTTTCGACGGCCGATGCCGGGCCCGGACCGTTCTATGTGGTGAACAACTCGGCGCAGGTCAGCTTGATTTCCCTGGTTTATGCGTTGCACGGTTCAGCGGATGTGTCTGTCTGCGAGGAAGCGTTCGAAAGCGGCGGCCATAAGTTTGCCGCGGGTTCGCTGATCGTGGGGCGCGTGGATGAGGCCAAGCTGAAGCCTTTGTTACAGCAATTCGATCTGGCGGCCGTGAGCGTTGCCGGCCAACCCTCGGTACGCCTTCATCCGGCAGCGGCGCCGCGCATTGCCTTCATGCATACCTGGCTGGGCACGCAAACCGAAGGCTGGTGGCGCGAAGCGTTTGACCAGCTCCACGTGCCGTTCGCTTACATCAGCACTCAAACTGCGGCAACAGAAACAGAGCTGCGATCGAAGTACGACGTCATCGTTTTCGCGCCGGTCGGCCGGGCAACCGGCCAGCAGATCGTGGATGGACTACCGATGTGGGGCAATGCGATTCCTTGGCAAACCACCTCGGTGACGCCGAATCTTGGCAAACTCGACTCCACCGATGACATGCGCCCCGGCTTAGGCGAAGCGGGTGTTGCCCATCTCAAAGACTTCGTACAAAAGGGCGGCTTGCTGATTACCGCGGAAGACACGGCGCAGTTCGCGATTGAGGAAGGGATGGCGCCGGGAGTCTTTCTGGCGCCGCGGCGAACTCTGAAGGTGGTGGGCAGCGTCTTGAATTCGGCCGTGGTGGAAAGCAAAAACCCGTTGGCGTTTGGATATGACGCCCCGGCGCCGCTATATAGCGCCGATGGCATGGCCTTCACGGTGAGTAATCTCACGGTGAACCGCAATATTCTCACCGCCAAGGAGTATAAGCGTCCGACTGGTCGCGGCGGCCCTGATGACGAAGACATTCCTGAAGGGCGCCCGGCTGAGAAGGCTCCGCCGCTGCCGGCGCCAAAGGCCTGGCAAGCTACGCCGCTCAACGAAGAGCAGGAGCGAAACAATCCCTATCTGATTCCCGCCGAATTCCGGCCCCAAGTCATTCTGCGGTATGCGGGCGCAAAGGAGTTGCTGTTGTCGGGTTTGCTTGAGAATGGAGATCCGGTGGCCGAGCACCCGGCAGTCGTGGAGGCCCACTTTGGCCAGGGACACGTGCTGCTGTTTGCGAACAATCCCATCTATCGAGGCGAAACAATCGGTTCCTACGCACTGGTGTTTAACGCCATCTTCAACTTCGGCCATCTAAAGTAAGTGGCCGATGTAGTCTGCTTGCTGATTGCCGGATCGCCCCGCTTGCTTACTTACGCGCGGTTGCCCTACGAATCCAGACCGTTGGATGACGAGGAGACTGCCCGGGCCGCGGACCAACTCTTCGCGATGCTAGAAGCCGAAGACGGAATTGAAGACAATGACGCCCGCCCGCGGTGAGGTCTGGCTCTTGCTCCGCTGGTCGCGAAACCTCAAGTCCACCACCGTGAGATTCTGGAAGACATGCGATTTTTTAGGCTGTCTGCCGGACTTTTGATCGCCGCCCTTCTTTTCGGTGGCGACTTGTACCCGCCGGCCCGCTTCAGTGACCCGCGGCGAATCCAGAAACTGGAATCGGCGATCCCGGAAGTCGACGAAATCTTCAATCGTTTCGCGGCTGAGCACAGGATTCCCGGCATGGTGTGGGGCGTGGTCATCGACGCGAAGCTAGCTCATGTTGCCTCCACTGGCGTGCGGGATCGCGCAACCGGCGATCGCATCGATGCGGGCACCGTCTTTCGCATCGCCTCGATGACGAAAAGCTTCACGGCTCTTTCAATCTTGAAGCTTCGCGACGCGGGGAAGTTGTCGCTCGAAGATCCGGTTTCGAAATGGATTCCCGAGTTCGCGGCGACGGAGCTGCCGACGCGGGACACGCCGCCCATCAAGATCCGCCAATTACTGAGCCACAACGCCGGCTTTCCCGAAGACAATCCATGGGGCGATCAGCAACTGGCTGCTTCCGATGACGACGTCATGGGCTGGCTGAAGAACGGCATTCCGTTTTCGACGCCGCCGGGAACGCGGTATGAGTATTCGAATTACATGTGGGGATTGCTGGGGCGCATTGTCACGAAGGCCTCTGGGGTGCCGTATAGAACATACGTTCAACGCGAGATTTTGGACAAACTCCACATGGACCATTCAACATTCGATTTCGCCGCGGTCCCGGCGGCAAACCGCGCCGTGGGGTACCGGCTCAAGCCTGATGGTACGTATCAGGAAGAGCCGCCACTGCCCGATGGCGCTTTCGGATCGGCGGGCGGGTTGTTGACCGATGCGACCGATCTGGGGAAGTATGTGGCGTTTCAGTTATCGGCTTGGCCGCCGCGCGACGATCCAGAGACAGGCCCGGTGCGGCGGTCGTCTGTGCGTGAGATGAATCAACTGTGGCGACCGGCAAACCTGACCGTGACGCGCAACAACGGGATGATTCAAGCGGTGGCAAGCGGCTATGGATTCGGGCTGCGGGTCCAAAGCAATTGTCATTTTGAACAAGTCGACGGACATGGCGGCGGATTGCCGGGATTCGGGTCGTACATGTTGTGGCTGCCCGATTATGGCGTGGGGATGTTCGCCATGGCGACGCTGACGTACGCCGGACCGGCGGAACCTATCAACCAGGCGCTGGATGTTTTTCTCAAGACGGGCGGATTGCAGAAGCGCGAATTGCCACCCTCACCGATGCTGACCGGCGCGCGCGAACATATCCTGAATTTGTGGAAGAAGTGGGATGACGCCGAGGCCAGGAAGATGGCAGCGATGAACTTGTTCATCGACGCGCCGGTTGAGCAGCGGCGAGACGAGATCCGCAAGCTCAAGGAAGACGTTGGCGAGTGCCGCGCGGCGGGACCGCTGATTGCGGAGAACTGGCTTCGAGGGCAGTTCAACATGACTTGCGAGCGCGGAATCGTCGGGGTTTTCTACACGATGTCGCCAACCAATCCGCCCGCCGTGCAGCATCTCGCCTTCCGCAGGATCGCGAACGAGAACGTGAGGCTGGTGGCGCCGACGGGCGCGCCAGCGGGCGTATCGTGCGTTGACGAGTAAGGACGCGACCAGATAAAAACGTTTCGATAGCAGACTGAAAAGTATTCGACACTGTCACGCGTCGAGCGTCTTTTAACCTGCTTGTTCGTTAGCGAAGACAGCGAAACCTCCACACCGCGAGTTTTCAAGAGGGTTCGTAACCCATCCGCCGTGTCGGGCTATTGTGCGGAACCTGCCATAAGAAGCCTGCGACAATCAAGTAAACAGTACTTGACACTGTCGTATTATTGAGCGATTCTGTACTTGGGATGAGCAGATCGAAGACCCTTGCTGAGCTTTCCGAAGAGTCAGGCTTACCGTCACGAACGATCCGCTTTTACATATCCCGGGGTTTGCTCGGCGGCCCTGTAAAAGCAGGGCGAGGCGCCGCCTATACAGATGAGCATCTGGCGCAGTTGGCAAAAATCAAACGGCTGCAATCTGAAGGCCGCATGCTGGCCGAGATCGCTCATGAGCTGAATGGCACACCGGCGCCGGCGGCAGGGCCGCCATCCCCGTGGTGGCAGTACGCGATCCAGGAAGACGTCATGGTCTTGGTCCGCGGCGACATCAGTCCATGGCGAATGAACCAGGTTCGAGCAGCGCTGGACGAATTCGCTTCGCGTCTGCGCGAACTGAGTGAAGAGTCTGAGAGGAGAAGAACCGAGTGAGCCCAGCAACTTATTTCGCACCGTTAGAGGCCGTAACCGGCGAACCCGTCCGTCTTTCCATGCAGCGGCTGTGGCTTACGGGCCAGGTGCTTCCGGCCGGCGCCCGTCTTGTGGTACAGCATGTGTTCCGTTCGGATGAAGAGAAGCCCCTGGAGGTGGTCTATGCCTTCCCGCTGCCGCGCGATGCCGCAGTCAGGAGCTTTCGCATCACGGGCGAAGGGTTCGAGGCGCACTCCGAGTTAAGGGAGACGGCTGACGCGGTTGCGGCGTATGAAAAGGGGATCGCCCGAGGCTCGCTTGCAGCTTTGGTCCGTCAATACGGCGATGGCGTGATGAACCTTACGGTGGGAAACATCCGGCCGAAGGAGACGGTGACCGTTTTTTTGGAGATTCTCTGTGGGGTAGAGTTGCACGACGACGGATTGCGTTTCCGTTTTCCATTCACAATGGCGCCGGCCTATCACTCCCAAATGAGGGTGCTGGAAACAGCGCCGGGAGTCGGTGAGACTGAACTGCCGCCAGACAAGTTTGGCGACATGATTCTTCCCCGGTTTCACGCGGATGCCTCGGCGCTGCACCAAGTCGGTTTTGACCTTTCGATTGTGAGCCAGCTTCCGTTTAGTGAGATCGGATCACCCTCACACACAGTGCGGGTGACACAAGGCGCAAATCAGGCAAGAGCAAGACTGGCGGCAGAAAAGGACGTTCCGAACCGCGACTTGGTGCTTGACGCGCAGTTCGCATCGACCATGCCACAGGTAGTTGGGGGCCGCGACCACGAAGGCAATGGGCGGTTCGCCGCGATTCTGCCGTCGACCAGCTTTGGCAACGCGGGCGAACAGCCGCGACGCGTGGTGATTCTGCTGGACCGGTCGGGCTCGATGCAAGGTGAACCGATCACGCAGGCGCACAGAGCCATTGGGGCATGCCTGGGCGCGCTGAGTGAGACTGACTCCTTTGGCCTTGTCCTCTTCAACTCGGAGGCGTTAGCTTGGACGCCCGAACTGGTTCCCGGCACGCGCACGTGGCGCGATAAGGCCTCGGCTTTCCTAAAGGAACACCCGGAAGGCGGAGGCACTGAGCTCAACCTCGGTTTCCTGAAAGCCGTGGATTTGCTGGGTCCACGGGGCGGCGATATCCTGATTTTCACCGACGGTCAGGTGTCCGGCACTGAGGAGATTCTCGCCGTAACAAGAACGGCGGGAGTGCGATTGCACTGTTTGGGAATTGGAAGCGCCAGCCAGGACAGGTTCCTGGCGCTGCTGGCCCGCGAAAGCGGAGGTGTAAGCCGCTTTGTGACACCGGGAGAACGCGTGGATATTCCGGCTGTGGACTTGTTTGCGTCCATTGGACGGCCAGTGGCCTCGGGCCTGAGGGCTGGTGCGCAAATTCAACCGGAGCCGCCGAACTTCGTCTTTCGCGGAACACCGGTGTTGCTGTTTGGAGAAACGGGGCAAGGGGAGGAGTTGGACATCCATTTGACGTGGCAGGGCGGCGAGCTGAGGCTTCCCATTGGCGAGCTAGCGAATGACGCCCACGCCGCCGAAACTGTGCGGCTCCTGCAGGGATCGCGGTTGATCACCGATTGGCAAAGCCGGTACTCCGACGACCAAGCCCTTCCGCGACTTGAGCAACGCAAGCAGAACCGGATCGAAAACCGGCTTCTGGGATTAAGCAGGAGTTATGGGCTGGCTAGCCGCGAGATGTCGATGGTCGCGGTGGTTACGCGCAAAGGGGATCGTCCGGATCAGTTGCCGGAAACCCGCGTGGTGCCGGTTGGCATGCCGCTAGGGATACAGTTCGACTCCTACTTCGGGGGGCTACCTGACGGGGCTGTTCACCCGGCCTCGATACTGTTCTGCGCGACGGATGGAACTCAGACAGCGACGACAAGCGGGAGGCGCCGAACCTCCGGGGCAATGCGAAGGCCAAGCCCCGCTGTTTTGGACAGTCTTGTTTTCGCCCGGATGAGCAAGTTGCCATCCCACGCTAAGAATGGCAGCGACGACATTCTTTTGCAGCTTGCCTCGCGCCTGGAGGCGGATGGCGGCATGCCCGGTCACGACGCCGCAGCCCGCGCGCTCTCCACGGTGATCGCCGTGCTGGCGTTTTTGGCAGAGGGCCACACGCCGAAGCATGGGGCTTTCCGTTCACACGTAGAGCGGATGGTGAAGTTCCTGAAGTCGGTGACCGGCCCGGGCTGGCTCAAACGAGGTAGCAAGCCTACCGAACGTGAGCAATTGATCGCTCATGTCATCAGGTTGGCGAATGACGGAGCAATTCCGGCCGGCGATTGGCTGAAGCTTACGCAGCGTTCCAGCCACCAATGGAAGGATGTGGAACAAATTTTAGCGACCGTGTAAGAGGAGGCGCCGAGCGTCGACTAAGCCCGCCGACAGCTTCATCACGCTACAAACTCAGACTGATGGTCTGATTCAGCGGCAGATCCTGTGACGAGCCGCCAACCATAATCCGATAGCTGCCCGGCTCCAGCTTCCAGGCATTGCGAGCTTCGTCGAATATCGATAAGTACTTGGGCTTCACGGTGACTTGGACCTGCTTGCTTTCACCGGCGTTGAGCTGGACTTTGGCCCAGCCCACCAGACGCTTCGGCGGTTCGCCCGCACTGGCCGGCAATGCGGCGTAGACCTCGGCGATCTCAGATCCGGCGCGGCTGCCCGTGTTCTTCACAGTGAAGCTGACGGTGGTTTCGCCCTTTGAACCGGCGCCCGGCTTCACGGCGAGAGCGGAATAGCTGAAGGTTGTATAAGACAACCCAAAGCCGAACGGGAACAGCACGGGTTTGTTCTCGGCGTCGTACCACTTGTAGCCCACCTTTAACCCTTCGTCGTAGCGGACGCTGAACGTGGGTTTCGCGTCGCCATTGCTCGCGACAGCGGCGCGGCCATGGGTACCCGGCGGAGGCACCACCATGTGCGGATGCGGCAAATCCGCCTCGGCGCGCGGAAAGGTCATCGGCAGTTTCGCGCCTGGGTTGACGTCGCCAAACAGGACGTTGGCGACGGCGTCGGCCCCTTTGCTGCCGGCATACCACGCCTCGACGACACCGCCGACTTTGTCGATCCACGGCATGGTGACAGCAGTGCCTGTTTCGAGCACGACGATGGTATGCGGATTTGCGGCCGCCACCTGCGCGATCAGCGCATCCTGGGCATCGGGCAGAGAGAGATTGGGCAGGTCGGCGCCCTCACTGGTCCATTGGTAGACGAACACGATGGCGACGTCGGACTTCTTTGCCAGGGCCGCGGCACTCGCCGGATTCTCACCAGAATCGAACTGCACGGTGGCGCCGGGGGCCTTGGCGCTGACGGCCTTCAATGGCGAGGAGGGATACCAAACGTGAGCTTGCCAGCCCGCGGACGGGCGGCCGGGAGGATCTACTTGAGCCGATCCACCGCCGGAAATCATGCCGGTGTCGGCGTGCGGACCGATGACGGCAATAGACCGCACTTTCGCACCATCGAGCGGCAACAGAGAGTCTGCGTTCTTGAGCAGAACGGTGCTCTGCTCGGCAATCTTGCGAGCAGTCTCAAAGCCGCCTTCGATATCCACCACGCTCTTCTTGATGGGATGATCGACGATGCCGCTGAGGAACTCCGACCGCAAAATGTGGCGCACGTGCTCATCCAGCTCCGACATCGGGACCTTGCCGGATTGGACGGCGTCCTTTAGATTCGCGCCAAAGTAGAGATCTTCCGGCTCCTCGTTATCCAACCCGGCGGCGGAGGCCTTGATGGTGCTGTGGGTGCCACCCCAATCGGAAAGAACGAAACCCTTGAAGCCCCAGCTATCGCGCAGCACGTCAGTCAACAGATACTTGTTTTCGCAGGCGAAATCGCCATTGATCGCGTTGTAGGAGCACATCACCGCTGCCGGATTGCCCACCTCAATGCCAATCTCAAACGCCAGCAAGTCGCTTTCGCGCAGCGAACGTTTGTCCACCAGAACGTCCACCTCATTGCGGCCCGTTTCCTGATCGTTCGCGGCGTAGTGCTTGATATCGCCGATCACATTCTGGGCTTGTTCGCAGCGAATGCGGTTACCCACCAGCGTGCCGGCGAGAACGGGATCCTCGCCCATGTATTCGAAGGTTCTGCCATTGCGCGGCTCGCGCGTCACGTTGACGCCGCCGCCGAGCGTCATGTTATAACCCTGGGCGCGCAGTTCGCGGCCGATGAGCGCGCCATATTCGCAGGCGGCTTCGGTATCCCAACTGGCGGCGGAGGCGACATTCGAGGGAAGCGCGGTTGAATAGCGCCCGTTTTCGGCGCTTGAGCGGACGCCATACGCGGCGTCACTCATCTGAATCATGGGAATGCCAAGCCGCGGAATGCCCAACACGAAGCCGGCTCCGCCGTTGCCCATGTACGCGTTCTCACGGGGCTTACCCCACCCCGGCATGCCATTGCCGTGGACCAGCGCGATCTTCTCATCGAGGGTCATCTCTTTGAGGACCATCTCCGCCCGCTGATCGGGCGAGAGCGTCGAATCCATCCAAGGATGCTGTTGCTTTTGGTCATCGCCCTGATTGTGCAAGCGGTGTTGGGCGTGAGCAGCGAAGGCCGCAGCGGCCAACCCCAGGATCAAGAAAAACGAGCCGCGTACTGAGCGGAGAGAAATTGTAGTCTTCATGGAACGTCACCGATGCTGCCGGAAACTTCGCCCTCTAAACTTCGCCCTCTATACTATCGGATGCAGCGCCCGTGGGGGACAGGCCCCCGCCGAACTTCCCGCGTCATAATGTGAACGTGACCCGTGGTTTGGTGTTCGTTTTCCTGAGCGCTGCCCTTTCAGGCCACCCCGTTGAGCAGCGCGGCAGCGCCGATCCCGCCTTCGATAAGGTTCCTTTCGACACGTGGCTCAGCGAGAAAGACCAGACGCACATCCACTGGAGAGCGGGCGTGCCGCGTGCTGTGCTGTCTTTTCATCAACGGCTCATCAGCCGGGTGGAGATGGAGGTGGATGGCAAGGACCTGGAAGGGCGCCGCGGCGATGGGGCACTGACCTTCTTTGTTCAAGTCACCGATCGCGAAGGAGTGCAGTATCGAAGCCACAGCGAAGTGGATTTGAGCAAGCTCGATCCGAATGTCAAAGCCGCTAACCTGGAGGTAACGCAGCGCGTGTTCTTTCTCCCGGGAGAATACCGGCTGGCCATAGCGATCCTCGATACAAAAACGGGCGAGCATTCGGTGCGGCAACTGAAGTTTCACGTAGATGCCCCGGAGAGCGAACTGCTGACGAAAGCGTGGCGGAATTTGCCGCCGGTAGAGTTCCTGGGTAAGACGGAATCGCCCGACAGTTGGTTCTTGCCGGACATCCAGGGGCGTTTGGAGTGGGCGGCGGGGGTGCATTCGCCGGCTCGCATGAACGTGCTGCTGAACGTGGCGCCGTCGGCCCTGGAGCCAGACGCGTGGCGGCCGATATCGCGCGGAATGGGACGCTATGGCGGCGGCCCCTTTGGGACAGATCCCGATGGCAAAGGACCGGTGAGAGACCACAGCGGGACAAGCGCCGAAATGGCGGCCTTGATTCCGACGCTGAAGGCGCTGACAGAGACGGGGACTCCGGCAATCTTGGAGAACGTGGCGCTGCTGGACCTGGCGCGGCGGCACACGGTATTTGAGCAAGCGGATGTGAAGGATGTCGACTGGCCGCGATTGAAGAGCTCTTTGAACGAAGCGAGCACCGCCAAGATCGATGTTGGCTCGCTCTCTGAGCGGCATCATGACGCGCAATACTTTGTTTCGGAGGTCCGGCGCGTTCTACGAGCTTCCGAAAACGGCTGCATCCTGGTGGTGTTGACGAACCCCGTTTCCTTCGAATCGGGCGAGGATCTGGCGCCGATTTCAACCGAGGCGCTGCCATCGTGCCATGTCTTCTACATCCGCTATCGGCCTCCAATGCCGGCCATGTACGGCGGTGGCCCGCCCCAGTTCGGAGGGCGGCGTGGCCGCATGGGAGGTGGACCGATGGTTGTGGGCGGCGTGCCGCATGAGGCGCTGGATCAGTTGGAGGCGACGCTTAAGCCGCTCAGCCCGAAGGTCTACGACGCGACAACACCCGAGCAGGTCACGAAGGCCTTCGTGGATATCGAGAAGTCCCTAGCGCAGAAGCCCTGAACAGTGATAACCGGTCAAACACTGATACACTCCACCGTATGACGAACACGCGACGCGATTTCCTCAAGGCGGCCGGCGCGGCGCCGATATTTTTGGGGCCAACTTTGTTGGGGATGACCAACAAGTCCGGCTCGGCGAAACCCGTGCTGGGGTCGGACGACCACACCTATGAGGTGACCCATGATTGGGGCGAGTTGCCCGCGAACATCAAATATGGAAACACGCATGGGGTTTGCGAAGACTCGCAGGGTCATATTTATGTGCACCACACCGTGAATGCAACCAGCGAATCGTTCGATTCGATGGTGGTGTTCGACCAGGACGGCAAGTTCGTCAAGAGCTGGGGCAAGGATTTCAAGGGCGGCGCGCACGGGCTTCACATCCATACCGAAGGCACGAACGAGTTTCTGTATTTGTGCGACACAAAGCGTGCGTTAGTGGTGAAAACAACGCTTGCGGGCGAAGAGCTATTCACGCTCGACTATCCCTTGGAATCGGAGGCGTATAAGCCTGGGGCCGACGGCAAGCGGATCAAGTACAGTCCGACGAACCTGGCGACGGCGCCGAACGGCGATCTGTATGTGGGCGATGGGTACGGATCGAGTTACATCAATCAATACACCAAGGACGGGAAATACATACGCACGTTCGGCGGCAAAGGCAAAGAGGCCGGCCAACTGGATTGTCCGCACGGCCTGATTGTGGACACGCGCGGCAAGGACCCGGTGCTGATGGTGGCGGATCGCGCCAATCACCGGATTCAGACCTTCACGCTGGACGGCAAGCACATTGCATTTATCGACGGTACGAACCTGCCATGCCACTTCAACTTCTATAAGAACGGCGACTCGGTGATTCCCGATCTGGGCGCCCGCGTGACGTTGATTGACCGGAACAACAAAGTGATTGAGAATCTGGGTGACGATTCGGCGGCGAATAAGTGGAACGAGACGCGAAAGCTGACTCGGGATGCGTTTACGCCCGGCAAGTTCGTGTGCCCGCACGGCGCGTGCTTCGATCACGAGGGGAATATATTCGTGGTGGAGTGGGTGGAAGTGGGACGAGTGAGTAAGCTGCGAAAGGTGTGAGAAGAGGCGTGCTGGTGGCCCGCGATCCGCGACCGAGCGCCTGGGATCGCCAAATCTCCTGATTGGCCCCTTTGCGGCGCATCGCGCCGCCGACTGTCGCGGAGGCGCCCTAGAACATGCTGTCTTGCCGCCGGAGCGTCCCATATGCGCCGATGTTGGCGACCTGGAATGACAACCGGACCAGCGTCTCATCGCGAGTGCCGAAATTCAGACGCTGGTATTGAAGGCCGAAGCCGCAGCAGTCAGTGTTGTACGAACCCTGCGTGGTCATATAGAGGATCTGACCCTTTACGAAGTCGTACGTGGTCCCAAAGGCCGCGTTGAAACCCTTGCGCAAACTGCTGCCGTAGCCAACGCTGGTCTGCAATTGGTTGGCGCCGGGAATCTGCGTCGGATCGCCATTGATATCGCGGTGCCCCAGATTCACGAACCACGCCTTGTAGTGAATTCCCGCCGTCACAGTGCTTGCCGAGACCCTGCCCAGCACGGGATCGTAGTCGGCGCGCCATTCGCCGCTGATGCCATGGTACAGGAATTTCAGGTCGGAGACGATGGGTGAGTAAGCGCGCGGCGCCGGCAGAAACGCAAATGGCGTCAACTCTTCGGTGGAGGCGAAGACATTTCGTTCGCCCGTCACCAGTGCGCCTCCGAAATCCGTATTGAAGTAGCGCTGCTGCGCCACTGACAAGGTGAGCATCTCATTGATGTTCCCGTTAGAGTCCTTCAAGTACAAATGTTGAACCACCCCCACCTCCAGTTGCGTCGTGTCGGCATAGAGATCGTTGGCATCCAGCCGGATGATCTTATTAAAATTCGAAACGCCGCCCACATACTGGAACTTTGCGTAAGGTTCAATCACATGTTTCGCTTTGACGCCCAGCCGCTTCGGGGGCGCGAAGACTTTGGCCAGCGACGGAGTCCGCAAGTCCACATTAAACTCGCGGCCGTTTCGGAAAATCGGATTGCTCGATACCACACCCGGCGAAGCGAACGAATCGCCGTACCAGGTTTCGCGAAGGGCGATGCTGGGCGTCAGGTAAAAGCCCGCAAAACTGAATGCGGTCGACACGGTGGGATAAATGTCTAGCCTTGGCACGAAGTTGGGCGTCTCAAAGGTCGGCTCCTGACGGCGCGCCAGCGCGAAACTCGACTGGAATGAAAACCAGAGCGGGACCGGTCCGTGCAGGAGAGTGCTGTCACGGCCCTGAAAGTCCACTTCGGGCAGCTTTTGAATTTCGATTTTGTCGCCTGGCGTCGCGCTCTCAAACAACTGATTCTGCTTAAAGACGATGGTTAGAACGTCCTCCGTCCAGTGCCTTTGCTCATAGGCCGTTGAATTAACTTCCCCGGAAATCGCTTCGTTGTAAGACTCGCTGAAGGTCTGGCGGAACAGATAGCTGCTCAGATAGTTGATGTCGAACTTCCCCTCGAAACCCCAGGGCAGGCTGTCGGCCTTGCCGGTGCTTTGAATCGAGAACCCTGGCGCCTTGTTGACGTATGTGCCGTCCACGTCCTGGCCCTTGTCCTGTACTCCGTAGATCAGCAGGTCGAAGTAACTGCCGGCCGCCGGCTTGCCGCGGATTTCCGCCGTATGGGCCAGACCCCTTTGCGAAAAGTCCTGTAGCCGGTAAGACACATCGTAACTGCGGCCCAAAACCTGATAGTAGCCCGCGCCGAGCAGGAAACCCCGCGACGAGCTATTGCCTAAGTTTGGCGTCAGCAATCCGCTCTTCCGGGGATTGCGCCCGAGCGGACGATAGAAACGGGTGGCATAAAACAACGGGACCCGCTTCACTCGAAAAAACATGCGGTGGGCAATCGCGCGGTCGTCCGGAACGATGTCAAAAAGCGGGGCGGAGAGCGTCCACCAAGGCTTCGGCATTTTACAATCCGTTACGAAGCCTTCATGCAGGATGTACTTGTCCTTGATCCGCTCCAGCCAAGTGCCTTTAAAGTAAAACGGGTTCGAAGTGGAGAGGACGCCTCGGCGGGCGTTCAACTTTCCGGGCGACGTTCCGCTTACCACATAGAACTTGCCCTCCGACGATTGCAGATTGTATTCGCCATGGTCGGCGTCCAGCTTGTCGCCGTCGTCGTAACTCTCAAAATGCACGTGGCCGCGCGCATAGGCCCAGTGCGTTGCGGTGTTGTAGTCGATTTCGTCAGCCCTGATCAGCGTCTCCGTGGTCTCAATTTTGCAATCGCCGCGAAGATACTCCCAATCTCCGTCCTTCTTCTGGGTGACGCTTGCGTAGACGATTTCGGTGGATAAAGGGGCTCCCGCGCGGAGCGGTTTCACCGGGCGATCCTGGGCCGGGGCTGCCGCGGGGAGGAGGATGACAGCTAGGAGGAAGAGGCGCAAAAACAATCGTACCGAAAAATGTTCGTGACAAACTGTAGCATTTCTGTTAGACAGGTAAAGTGGGAGGTCGTCTGTATACTCGGACGAGTCCAACCGTTGACCGTAGCATGAGAGCCAAGCGGGCCGCAACCTGAACCGCCAAGGGTGGCGTTCCGTCCTCTCCAATCTTTGAAAGGTGAGCGATCGCAGCCAAGGCGAGCGAGTGATGAAGAGAGCCGTTTTCGAATGACGTGCCAATTTTGCCAAACCTGGAATACAGACGACGACCACCGCTGCCAGCGTTGCGGCCGCCGCATCCGTTCTTCACCTGGCCGGATTTCGCCCGGAACTTACGCCACCGCCCTGGCGCGCGAGATGGAGTTCGAGGCGCGTCCGCCGGACAGGGCGGGGCCCCCAGAACCGAAGCGCCGTGAGCCGGATCTGCGGGAGCCAAATCGCCGGGAGCCGGTCTCGTCGCCTCAGCCACTCCTCTTCGATACTCCTATCAATGAGCCGCGGATCATTTCTTTCGATTCCATCACGACGCCGCTGGAACGCGAAGCGATTCACGCCCGGGCGGCCAGTTTGTCTCGTCCCGCAGCCCCACCGCGCCGGCCTCGCTCCAACGAAAGCCAACAAGCCTTTGATTTTGCCGCGCAGCAGGAAGTAGCCATTCCACCGCCTTCCAGCATCGTTTGCGATTGCGCTGTCGCCCCGGCCGGAATGCGTGTTACCGCCGCCATTGTGGATGGATCCTTCATGCTTGGCGGCATTCTTTTGGCCATCATTCCGATCTGGTTGGCCCCAATCTGGTTTGGAACCGATCTGTTTCCTTTTGACAAGAGGACGTTGCCGTTGCTCGCCAGCGTGGCTTTGGCCGTCTGCGCCGTCTATCGGCTTTTGTGGATTGCCGCCGGCCGCGATTCGGCCGGAATGAGGGCCGCCCGCTTGCGCCTGGTGGATTTCTATGGCCGTACGCCGGGCCGGCGCCTGCGCTATCTACGCCTCTTTGGCAGTTTGATCAGCGTCCTGGCGGCCGGTCTCGGTGTGATTTGGTCTCTCTTCGACGAAGACGGCCTGACTTGGCACGACCACATCTCCGGCGCGTTCCCCACGCCTGTAGACCCTATGAACGTGTGAAAATTGGAGCCGCACAGATGCTGGCGCGGCTAGACGATTACGGTTCGTCTCTAACCGTCTTGCTGGATGCAGCCTCGCTCGGATAGTTAAAGAAGAGCTGATTGCCGTCGGGATCATCGACCACCAGGAGCCGGTAGCCCCAGGAACCCTCCTTGACCGGAACGCCTTTGGCATCGAGTTCCGCGCGTAGCGCGTCCAATGCGGCGACTGCGACCTCGGGCGTCTGCTGCTCGACGTTGATGGAAATGAACATCAGACCCTTGCCAATCTTCTCCGGCCAGGTGTCGGCAAGGATCAGCGCGCAGCCCTGCCGCTCCACCTGTGCGACGTGCGCCGTGCTGTCCTCCTCATATCGCCAGGGGCTCGTGAAGCCGAGCCGGTCAACGTAAAAGCGCAGCGAGGCCTCAACATCCGTCACGTGTAGGACAGGGCGTGCGAACCAGTCTGTCATAGGCATATCCTCGAGTGAACAACTTCTCCCTGCGTCTTGAATTCGACGCTTCACTTATACCAATGGGACTTCACACCCGCGTACGAAACGAACTGTTCAAGTGAGTGCGGGCCGCAAATTCGATCAAGCAGAAGGGCTGGCAGATGGAAATCTGCGTTTTTTGAACGTGGATTTTGGGCGGTGGGATATTCGTCGGAGCGGAGTTGGGGTGGGGTCGCATGATGCGGGCACTTGCTGGAGGCGGGTTGTCAAAGAACAGAAGCCGGCAGACTGCGGTTCGCAGACTGACAGCGGATTAATTTTAGGCGGCCAGGGGTTGCGGATTGGGGGCGTCCGGCGGCGCGGATGTGGAGTCGGGAGCGGCGGGTGGCGATGGATAGTTTCGCGGGTTTTGGAAGGTGCCGGGTTCAGAGACGGCGGAGGTGTCGGGAGATTCGGC
>CAJCIT010000138.1 GCA_903970405.1 Acidobacteriaceae bacterium
GACCTGATCTCGCAGGCGTTTCAGAGCAGCGCTCCGTTCCAGGAGTTCGCGTTTCCGAAGCGCCTGGCGCATCCGATTTTCAACCGGTACGAGACCGGCATGACGTACGGCGCGCATGTCGACAACGCGATGATGGGCGGCTTCAACGGGATTCGCACGGACTTGTCGGTGACCGTCTTCCTCAGCGAGCCTTCCAGTTATGACGGCGGCGAGCTGATGATTCACCTGCCGGTAGGCGAAGAGGCCATCAAGCTGGATGCGGGCGAGGCGATTGTCTATTCGTCCGACACCATCCATCATGTGGCGCCGGTTACGGGCGGCGTGCGGCTGGCGGCGATATCCTGGATTCAAAGCGCCATCCGCGATGAACGCCTGCGGGTTCTGCTGCGGGATCTGGCCCGCTGCACCAAGCGAGCCGACGAACTGGAGGACGCCGGCCTGCAACTCCTTCTGACCAAGAGTTACCATAATCTTCTGCGCTATGCCGCTGAGCCCTAATACCGCGCCTGTGGAACGAACCCCGGTATCGGAAAGCGGAGTTCCTATCCTGGAGGTGCTTGACCATGCGGCCCCCTCCGCGCTGTTCGCAAAGGCGTGCCAAGTGTGCCAGGGTAAGCACTGGTTTTATGGCCACGGCTCGAACGCGGGCGACGGTTCGTCCTTTTGGAAGATGGAACTGGAGGGCAACGCCGTCTTCGACGCCATCTGGGAGCATGTGAAGCCGGCCTGCGAGGCTTTGGCCGGAGCGCCTTTGCGGGTGATTCGCCAGTACGCCAATGGCCACACCTACGGCTTGGGCGGCCGCCCCCATGTCGATGACCGGCGGCCCGGCACGTTCACGTTTCTCTATTACCCGATGCCGGAATGGAAGGACGAGTGGGATGGCGAAACGTTGTATTTCGATGATGCAGGCGAAATCGCGCTGGCGGTGAAGTTGCGCCCCAATCGCGGGGTATTCTTCGATTCGCGCATTCTTCACGTGGGCCGGCCGCCCAGCCGCGCCTGCCCCGCCCTGCGCGTCACGGTTGCCTACAAGCTGGAAGTTGTGCCGCCTCGTGGAGGAGTTTCGTTCGGACTTGGTGGACCGACAAAGCTGGCGAAGGCGCCCGTGCCCATGGCAAAGCCTGCCGATTCCTCAGTTGAGCCCGCGGCTGTGGAGCAGATCCGATCTGACGGGGCGAGACGGATGTACCGTTTCACGATTCCCGCCGCTGCTATTGAGCCGCTAGTCCGGGAGAGGCTCACTGTTCTGGCGAAGACTGTGAAACTGCCGGGCTTTCGCGGCGGCTCGATTCCTGACGAACTGATGCGTAAACGATATGGCGCCGAGGCGCGACGCGACGCTTTGAATCGGCTATCCTCCGCGGCCATCGACCGGGCATTGCCGAAAGGAACGGTCCTCGCCAAGGTGGAGGTTCAAGGCGGCGGCGAGGCCGGCGACGCGGAGATTCAAGTGACCGGCACCTACTTGCCGGCGCTGCCCGATCCCGACTTTTCCGCGATGGCGCTCGACCGCCTGACCGTCCCCGACGGATTGGCCGACGCGGTTGGGCTGACTGCTTCGGCAGCGCAAGCGATTTTGAGGGCCGGCCTCCGGGCGCAAGTGTTGGACCGTCTGGATGCTGCATACCGGATTCCCGTTTTGCCGGCGCTTGTGGAGAGAGAGTTTGCGCTCATCTGGAAGGCGGCGGAGACCTCAGATCTGCTGCCGTCGACAAGGATGGACCCCAAGGCCCAGAGCGCCCGCCGCGAGGAATTCCGACGGATCGCCGAGCGCCGCGTCCGGCTGGGATGGGTTGTGGCCGAACTCGCGCGGCGCTTCGACATCCGTGCCCGGGAGGGGGCCGAGCTCGAAGAACGAGTGATTGAGCGCATCGTTTCGCTCGCACCCGCCGCTGAGCGTGAGGCGACAGAGGCCGAGTTGCGCGAGCTGGCGGAAGGATAGGTCCCTCCACCGAATGAACGCCCGCGCCCTGCGTTCGTTGAATCTCGCCGAGATTGTGGGACCGGTTCCCGAAGCGGTTTTTCTGAATGAATACTTCGGCAGGTGTCCGCTTCACTTGCCGGGAGCGCCGGAACGGTTCGCACCGCTTTTAGCCGGCTTGGACACATTCGCCGATGGTGATCGCGTCGACGAAGCTAACGCGGTCTGCGGGCTGTTCGCGGGTCGTTTGGAACGGGCGTTCGATGCCGATATTCAGATAAATCTTTGTTCAGCCGGCGCTTTCCCTCCGCAGACCGCCGAGAGTGACCTGATGATGCTGATGCTCCAGGGTGAGACTCTGTGGAGTGTCTACGCGAACGCTCCCGTTGAGGCGCCGCCCACATGGCGTGGAAACGTCACGCCTGGCGACGCTCTGTATATACCGCGCGGGTGGAGATTCGAAGTAAGTTGCCTGCCCGGTGGCGGATCACAGGGAATTCGCGTCTTGAGGATTGCGATCCACAATCCAACCGGCGCGGATCTTATCGACTGGCTCATCGGATTGCTTCGGAATACCGCCGCAATGCGAAGGGACATCCCGCGCTTTGGCGGACCCGGCGAACAAGCGGACTTCGTGCGTACCGTTCGCAGACCCCTGGTCCAGGCGCTACGGTCGCCCGGCCTTCTGACGGCCTTCATGCAGCGCTCTCAGAAGACGGCGCCGGGCCGGCTGCAGCGCGGGGTCGAGTGGCGCGATGGTCTGACTCCGAATCATTGGATTGAACTGACCGGTTCGCGCCGGCTGAGGGTGCGCCGCGCGGATGGGGAAACGGTTTTCATCGTGTACGGAGGAAAGCAGCTTACCTTCCCTGAAGATGCTTCACCTTTGCTGCAATATGTCGGCAGCGAAGCGCCAATTCCGATGGCCAATTTCTACGACGCATTCAGCGAGGAGTTCGAACGGGAGGAACTGGATGATTTTCTCGCCACTCTGAGCAGAGAAGGCGTGATTTCGCTGCTAGAGTCCGATGCCGAATAGCGCCGGGGCGTCAGCCTCAAGGGGCTGGCTGCCGATTGAGATGGGTCTGGACCGTCACCCGCCGGTGGCGCCCGAGGGGATTGTGCGGTGGATGGAATTTGGTGACACGCCTCTGGTGGAACCGTTCTTCAGTCACACAGTGGACCGGTTGCGGCAGGTTGTGCCGCCCGCTCGGGAGTGGGATACGGATTTGGATGCGGTGTTGCGCCTTGCCAGCCGCGTTGCGCCCGTAAAGCCGGCGGGCTTTATATTCCATATCTCGCGATGCGGGTCAACGCTGGTGGCCAACGGCCTAAGGACAGCCGAGGGCACGGTACTGGTTTCGGAGTCAAAGGCGATAACCAGGCTGCTGTTACCACGGAGCGAAGGCGGGGCATATATCGAGAAGCGATGGACGGAACGGCGTCATGCGCTGCTTGAGTCCCTGTTCACGCTCTTTGCGAACTATCGAACGGGCACGGCCGAGCGGCTGCTGATCAAGTTCTCCAGCGTCAGCACGCTGAGCCTGCCGATGGTGCGCGCCTACTGGCCGGATGTTCCCTGCCTGGTGATAGTACGCGATCCCGCGGAAGTGATTGTGGCGAACCTCCCCGGCGGCGGTTGGATGGACCTGAAGAACTCTCCGGAGAGAGCCGAAGAAGTCTTTGGTTTCGACGGCGCGCCGGTAGCGGAGATGACGCGCGAAGAATACGCCGCGCGAGTGGTGGGAGAGCTACTCAGGAGCGCGATGGCAGGGCCGGCGGCGCTCTGCCAGTTGGTGGATTACGAGGATCTAAATGAGCGGCGGATCCGCGAGATCGCCGCTTTCTTCGGCCTTCAGTTGCCGGAAGCCGAAAAGAAGCTCGAGTTTGTCTTGGGCCATTACGCAAAGGATCCCGCGGCGCGCAGGCCGTTCGAAGACGACCGCGCCCGGAAGCAGCAACAAGTGACTCCGGCCATCCGGCGCGCGGCTCAACGGTGGGTGATGCCTGCGTACATCGATCTTCGAGCACGGTAAGGAGGAACGCTTGCGCGGTCCCGGCAGTCCCAGTACCCGATTTGCAGCGAAAGCCACCTTCGTGTTACCTTTCACTGACCGCTAGGAAATCGATTTCGGAGCACTCTTTGGAAAATCGCAGCGCTTTCCCTGCTTCCCGCTCGTCCAATCGTCTGACCCGTTCATTGCTTGCTTCCACCTGCCTCACGATGGTGTCGGGCGCGGGAGCGCTGGCATCGACGTTTAATGAGACTTCATTGCCGTCGGGAGACTTCCCCAATACCGCCCCCGGCTACCTGCTACCTTTTGGCACAACCACGGTGATTGGCCAGGTTAATGTGGAAGTCGGGGACATTGCCGACTTTTTTGAATTCCAAGGACTCACGCCGGGCTCCGACATTCTGGTTTCCGGTATTACGACTGACTTTGACTTTGATGGTCTGTTCATGGCGGCCTACACGAGCGGCGGGACGTTTCTTTCGGGAGAAAGCCTTGAGGGCGGCAGCGCGTTCTTGACGGGTCTGGCGCCGGGCGATGGCAAGCTGGTAATTGAAGTTGCACCTTTCCCGGGAGCGGAGGGGCTTCCCTGCGAAAGCTGCTACGGCGATTATCAGGTCAGCGTGAGCAACATTCCGGAGCCATCCGCAATGGCGGGTACCGGATTGGCGATGGCAGCGGGCGCACTTGCCTGGCGAAGAAAGCGCGCCAAAGAGCGGAATTAACGCCCATTTTCTATGCTTTCGATGTTGTCTCGAAATGGAATGAAGCTGCGGCGGCTCTTTACGTGCTGCGACCGATGCATTATTCCTATTGAATGCCTCCTCAACCACACATTGACAAAGTAGAGCCAGAACAGTGGTCCCAGGAGGTACGCAGCAATTTTTGGGCGCGCTTGTTTATCAGCAGTCTGATACTCATCGCCTGTCTCTATGTCATTCTCTCGCAAGCCTTCCCGCCTGACTATACGAAGTGGGCCATGAGCACAATTGGCGTCGTGTTAGGTTATTGGCTCCACGATGTTGCAAAGCGTTAATCCCCGCTGGCCGCCATGCTCCGAGGAGGAGCCGGCGTCTTCGCTTGATCCGTTTCCGGCGCGTTTACCGTCAACGCGTCCATGAATGGCATTGAAAATTGCTTTTCGTAGGTTTTGCCGCTCGGATCCTGGGAAATGATGATCCGGCCCTGCTTTACCTCGGTGGCGACCCAGATGAAGACGCTCATAGCATTATTGAACAGCTCGCTATAGGTCTTAAATCCAGCCTCCTTCATCCAGTCCTTGATGCGTTCGTCTTTGCCCTTAGGTATATCCAGTTGAATTCTCATATTGTCACCGTTTCCTTCTGGCACTGATGCCAGTCTATCGTATTGAAGGGGTAGGCACTGTGCTTTTCTTATCGTAATACCATCATATTGTGCTCGCATTGCGACAATTATACGAGTAAACCTAGTCTTTTCAATTAGTTCCGGTCTGTTTATAAAAGCACATTTAGAACGCCTGGATTTATGGCTACGTGTGGTAGCGCTCGCCCGCCACCCCCCCCAAATAAGGGCATAACGATCCTTGATATACACTCATCGGAGAAGCATCAGGAACAACTGACGAGCCGATTCCCGGACATTACGCCGTGACTTCGTGAATCAGCGTCTCCGCAAAGATGGCTTCCGTCTGCTCCAAATTGGCGAGGCTGATGCCAGGCAGTTTGGCGGAGGCCGTGCCGGCGGCGACGCCCCAGCGAACTGCTTCATCGAAGCGTTTGCCCTGGGCCAAGGCCCACACGGTGGCGGCGGCCAGAGCGTCTCCCGCCCCAATCGGGCACAGCGCTTCAATCCGCGGCGGCGCCACTTCGATCAAGCCTGCCGGCGAGGCGCCGATCGCCCCGCGGCTGCCGAGCGAGAGCACCACGGACTTTGCGCCCATAGCCAGGATGTGCTTCGCCGCATCGATGAAATGGGTGCGCGTGATCAGGGCCCGGTTCAACAACCGCTCGGCTTCGGTTTGATTCGGACTGGTGAGCGAAGGACCGGCCTCGATGGCATGCAAAAGAGCGTCCCCATCGGCGTCGAGGAGCGTTTGCACGCCGTGGCTGTTCGCTGACTCAATCAAGAGGGTATAGAAATGGCGGTCAACGGTGGGCGGCAGACTACCGCACAACATCAGCCAACTGGCAGATTGCAGATGGCGCTCCACGGCCTTCTGAATGGCTGTCAACTCGGCCTTGGAAATGGGCGGCCCCTGCTCGTTGAGCTTGACGGAGAGCCCCTGCTTATCGGTGATCGTGAGATTGGTGCGAACGTTGGCCTCGATGGGCACGATCTCAATCTGGAACTTGTCGTGTCCAAGCTTTTCCTGGAGCGTCTTGCCCACCTCGCCGCCAACGGGCAGGATGGCCAGGGTCTTGGCGCCGAACCTTTGCAGCACGCGGGCCGCATTCACGCCGCGTCCACCAGCCGCCTCAGAGGTGGAAAGAATATAAGCCCGCGCCTCAAAGACCAAGCGGTCCACCGTGATGATGCGGTCGACGGCCGGGTTTACGGTGAGAGTCAGAATCGTTGTATCCGGATTCATTGAAGTTCCAGGGTAACAATCGGATAGGAAGAGGTGCGCGGGCTCGCCTATTAGCGCCCGATGTTAACCTCCATAAATGAGGCCCGAAATCGAAGACGATTCGAGCGTGGGCGCGGGCCGCCTCGCGGAATCGGATTTGAACCGTGGACAAGGGCCACAAAACGCCTTCGGCTTCACGTTAAACCGCGATTGGCTGGCATATGCCGCGCTGGGTGCGGTTTGCTTCTTCTGGGGGACGACATATCTGGGTATCCGGATGTCACTCGAGTCCTTCCCGCCATTGACTTTGATCGCTGTCCGCTACACGCTTTCGGGCATCATCTTACTGGCGGCAGCGTGCTTTTTGCAAGCGGCGATTCCCCGGGGCCGCGAGTTTTGGGAGACGGCGGCGTTCGGCATTATCAGCATTGGCCTCGGGAATGGCGCGTTGTCTTTCGCGGAGCAGTGGGTACCCAGCGGGTTGGCGTCTTTGTTTATCAGCACTTCCCCGTTCGTAGCGCTGGCGCTAGACTGGATGCTGCCGCAGGGAAAACGGCCAAGCGCCCGGACGCTGCGCGGTTTGTTGGTGGGCCTTGCCGGCGTTGCTTTGCTGATTGCACCGGCGGCGGCGAAAGAGGGCTGGCGCGGCAGAACGGTGGCTGGGTTCCTACTCCTGCAGGTGGGCACGGCGGGATGGCTCTTCGGCGCGCTCCTGCAGCGCAGGCAGCGATCGGTAGCGCATCCGATTGTCAGCGGGGCGGTTCAGCAGGTGGCGACGGGCCTATTCTTTGTGTTCCCCTCGCTGCTGTTTGAGCGATGGCCGGCTCACGTCCACCAGCGTCCGGTTCTGGCCATGATCTATCTGGTCATCTTCGGATCGTGCATCGGGTATAGCTCATTTGTTTACTCGATGGCGAAGCTGCCGGTGGCCATAGTCTCCATCTACTCGTACATCAATCCCATCGTGGCGGTGCTGCTGGGATGGCTGTTCTATCGGGAGGCTTTCACGCCGGTGCATCTGGCGGCGATGCTCATCATCTTTTCGGGCGTCTGGATGGTAAAACGCGCTTCCCGTTAGACCGGGGACAACGGCCAACAAACGGCCTGTGTTTTTCACGTTAGACCGCGGACGATTAGGCCTTCGGCTGCACTGTGGGACCATCCGCCGAGCCAAGTGCGGAGCTTGGAAGCGGTGTGCCAAGGCTCTGTGTTCGGAACTCGTACTGCTGAATCTGCAGAGCGAGTTGGCCTTGTTCCCGCCTCGCCACTCGTCCCCGCGCCACCAGATTTAGGAGGCAGCGCTCGTTCAATTGGGCAGGCCAACTGATGGAGACTTCGATGCGGGTACCCACCGCAAGATCGTGGTTGGCGGTGAACAGCACTCCGGAGCTACTGATATTGAGTGTTTTGCCGATGCCACTGACGGCCTCTGCCCGTTGGCTGAGCGTCTTGTACCGCAGCTCGCGTTCAATGGGAAAACGGCTGGATCGCCGACGCTCGGCGAGGGAGGTGTCTGGGGCTCGACGATTACCACCCGGAAATGAAGATTCAGCCACTGGTCAAAATCCTAGAACTCTTATTTTACTCATAAGTTACAAAAAGTTGGCCACAGTTTCACGCTTTTTGAGCCGCAAGAGGCCTTATCGGCCGAATCGCGTCGTTCTTCAGTTTCGGCGGCGCCTGCACACTGCTCGCGCGCGTCAGCGAATGGGCGGCGATAGCGTTGGCTCACGCAGACGGGTCAGCGGGGCGGCGCGCGGTCCGAGCGTTCTTGAGCCACTCCATCCGCTCACGCAGTTTCTGTTCGTACCCGCGGTCACTGGGCTCGAAAAACCGCGCGTCCGCCAAAGCATCCGGAAGGCAACTCATCTCCGTCACCGCATCCGGGTTATTGTGGGCATGGTCATACCCTTTCGCGTACCCCATCTCCTTCATCAGACGTGTTGGCGCGTTGCGCAAATGCATCGGCACGGGCTGCGCCACGCTAGCGGCTATGACCTCCCGCACCCGGTTCATTGCCCGGTATGTCGAGTCCGACTTGGGCGCCAGCGCGAGGTACACAGCCAGTTGGCCGAGGGCCAAGTCCCCCTCCGGTGGCCCCAGGAAATGCACGGTTTGCATGCACGCCTGAGCTTGCTCAATCGCTCGCGGATCCGCCAGGCCAATGTCCTCGATCGCCATTCGCACCAAGCGCCGAGCCAGGTACAGCCGGTCCTCGCCCGATTCCAGCATCCGCCCCAGCCAGTAAAGGGCCGCATCCGCATCGCTCGACCGTACGGATTTGTGCAGCGCCGAAATGATGTTGAAGTGCTCCTCGCCGCTCTTGTCGTATAGCAGGCTCTTGCGCTGCATCGCGTTCGCCAGCACTTCGCGCGTGATGGCGCCATCGTGCGCAATACCCGCCGCCAGTTCCAGCGTGTTGAGGGCCGACCGCGCATCGCCATTGCTATCAACGGCGATCTGCATTAGCTCATCGTCTCCGGCTGTGAGCTTCATCGCGCCCAGGCCGCGCTCCCGGTCCGCAAGCGCCCGGCGCAACAAGGTTACTATCTGATCCGGTTCCAGGGCCAGCAGCGCGTACACCCTGGTCCGCGAAAGCAGCGCCGACACTACTTCAAACGATGGGTTCTCCGTCGTCGCGCCGATCAGAGTCACGTCGCCCCGTTCCACATAGGGCAGAAACGCGTCCTGCTGCGCTTTGTTGAACCGGTGGATTTCATCGATGAAGAGAACCGTGCGGTGACCCATGCGCCGGGCCTTCTCTGAATCCGCCATCACGGCCTTAATCTCCTTCACGCCGCTCAATACAGCGCTGAAGGAGACGAAGTCCGCGCGAACCGCCTTCGCCATCAATGCCGCCAGAGTGGTCTTGCCCACTCCCGGCGGACCCCACAGAATCAGCGAACTTAAGTGGCCGCTCTCTAACTGCCGCCGAAGCGCCGTGCCGGGCCCGATCAGGTGCTCCTGGCCCAGATATTCGTCCAGTGTGCGAGGCCGCATCCGGTCAGCCAGGGGCCGATCGCCGGCAGCGGCGGGTACATTGTTCTTTCCATCGCTGTCGCGGCCCAAGGGCGCGAGATCGAACAGGCTCATCGCTCCTCCCGACGGGTCCGCTGGCGCGACGCGTCCACAGCGCCGCTTCGCTGTCGCGAAGCCTCCGCGTTACCGCTTCGCTGTCGCGACGCTTCCGCGTTACCGCTTCGCTGTCGCGAAGCTTCAAACAGCGCAATGGAGCACGCCACCGCCGCGTTCAAGGACTCCACGCGATGCGATGGAATCACAACCGGCTCGACAGCAGCCATTACTTCGGCGGAAAGGCCCGCTCCTTCATTTCCAACCACCAGCGCGCACGGCTGTTGAAAATCCGCATCGAACAGCGTGCGGGGGCCCAAAGCAGTGAGCCCGTACAGCGTGAAGCCGCTCGCGCGCAGTTTGCGCACCATGTCGGCGGCGCTCACTTGAGTGATATACGGCAGCCGGAACAGCGAACCCGCCGCGGCGCGCAACAGCTTACCGTTCGTGAACTGCACGGACGCTTCCAGAGCCACCACGCCGCTTGCGCCGAACGCTTCGGCCGAACGCAGGATGGTTCCCGCATTTCCCGGGTCGCGGATTGAGTCGAGAACCAGTACCAAGCGGCCGCCGCCCGTGACGTCGGGCCAGGTCCACGGGCGGGGACGCGCCAGACCCAATATTCCTTGCGAGTGTTGCGTATCAGCCGCCGCCTCGAAGGCTCGGTCTGAGGCAATGGTCACGGGACACCCCGACGCATTCGTCAACCTACCTGTTAAACCAGCCCAGCGCGCCACTCCTGAACTTGCCACCAGCACATGCTCCACGCGCCACTCGCTGTTTAGCGCCTCCTCAAGTAAGTGCGGGCCCTCAATCACCACCAGGCCGTTCAGCATCGCGGTCCCGCCTCGGGTTGCCGCCCGAATGTCCTGAATCAGTGGGTTTCGGGGACTCTCTAGAACCGGTCCCGTTGAATAGTCCCTTTCGCCCGGAATCGAAGTGGGCGTAGACTGTAAGCTTCCCTGCGGAGGAAACCGTTTCCTATTGTCCGGATGGCCGGGCGAGCCGCGCCGGCGTTCTTGTGTCATGAAGCGCTTCTTGTTCTCCATTGGCGCCGTTCTGGGGGCTCTGCTTCTAGCCTACCTGTTCTGGACCGCAAAGCAAATTGAGCGCGAATCGACGCTTGACGAAGCGCGGACCGCCGACGTCATCATCGTTCTTGGAGCGGCCGAATACCGCGGTTCGCCCTCCCCGGTTCTCCAGGCCCGCCTCAATCATGGTCTGATGCTCTATCTGAAAGGCTTGGCCCCATACATCATCACCACCGGCGGCTCGGGGGGCGAACCCCACTTCACGGAGGCCGAAGTCGGGCGCGGCTACTTGACTCAACATGGCGTTCCCTCTGAGATGATTCTGGTCGAAGACAAAGGCGCCACCACCGGCCAGAGCCTGGCCGAAGTGAACGAAATCATGCACCGGATGGAGTTTCACACCTGCATCGTTGTCAGCGACGGCTATCACATCTTCCGCGCCAAGCGAATTCTTCGGAGGGAGGGTGTGCAGGTATATGGCTCGCCACGGCCAGCCAGCGGCGTTACTAGCGAAGCGCAACTACGCTGGCTCTACTTCCGTCAGGCGGTGGCGTATCTGTTGTTTAGGATCGGCATAAATATATGACGGCTGGCAATAGAGGGTCGCGTGGCCTTGACTGCCATGCCGAAACACTCGCGTCATTTCCAATCGATCCGGTCGCCGGGCAGGAGGGGCAGCCGCAAGGCATTCGCATCCTGCACGTCAATCTTAACCGGGACCAGGCGGCCTCGATCCAGGCGCTTCATCTCAAGGCGATGCACAGGATGCGGAACGATACTCACTAACTGACTGCCCCAGAAGACGGTCTCCGGCTTGCCGTTCAACACCACCTTCATCTCAACCGATACGGTGCAGGCCTCGGGAAACACCGTGCATTGCGGCGAGTCATTGTGGCAAACCGTCTCCGGATCAGAGAGTTCGGCGGAGAGCCGGTCCAGTTCATCGGACGTGTCCGCCGCAAGCAATACCGCGCCGTGGATGTTGTTGCGCTTAGAAAAGACAATCTCGTAGAAGAACCGGTGGAACGGGAGACGCTGTTGGGCCGGCGCGATCAGATTCTGGACGGGCCGATCCCACTCTGGCCGGTTCTTCATCGGTTCCACTGAGAGCAACTCTAAGCCGGCGGCGGTCGATGAATAGCGGGCGACTTCGGCGCCCAGATAGCCGGTGAGGCCGCGCCGGGAGGCTCCTTTTTCGTAATACGCATTCTCAATCCGAAGCCCCATTGAGGGCGGCAAGTCAACCCAGTTGCGGCCGGGTTCGAAGCCATTGAACCGGCGAAGCACATCAGGAAATGGGGTGTCCTGGCGGTCAGGCGAGCGCAACAAATACGCGGGATCGGCCGGAACGACGCGAAAGGATTGCGAAACGCGCGGGGTGCACGAGGTCAGCGCGCATGCCAGGATCGTGACGAATGGAAGAGTTTGACGAAACACTTTGACAGCCTCGGAAAGAGATGCTACTTTTATAGCATCATGCTAAACATGCAGCACAAGCTGAGCCGGCGGGAGCGGCAGATCATGGATATTCTTTACCGGCGCGGCCGGGCAACGGTGGCGGAAATTCTGGAAGCGCTGCCGGAGCCGCCCAGCTACTCGGCGGTGCGGGCGATGCTGCGGGTGCTGGAAGAAAAGAAGCACATCAAACATGAAGCGGAAGATTTGCGGTATGTGTTCATGCCGGTGGTGCCTCGGGAGAAGGCGAGGCGGTCAGCGGCGGCGCATATGCTGGATACGTTTTTCGATGGTTCGGCCGAACAAGCGGTGGCGACGCTGTTGGACGTTTCAGCGCGGAACCTTTCGGACGAGGAGTATGACCGGCTAGCGGCGTTGATTGAAAAAGCCCGGCAGGAGGGGCGCTGATGATACCCCTGGCGAGCTTGCTGATACGGTCGGGCGTGATTTTGCTGGCGGCGGAAGCGCTGCGGCGCGGACTAGGCGCTTCGCCCGCGGCGCGGCGTCACGGCGTGGTTCTGTTTGCGCTGGCGCTGGTGATTGACTGGCCGCTGTTCGCGACCATTATGCCGGCGATTTCAGTGCGCTGGCCTGAGTTGGCTTGGCTCTGGTGGCTGGGGATGGGGAGTGCGGGTGGCGGGCGCGGAATGGTTACCGTGAGCCAGAGTTTCCGGGCGGCGGGGAGACATGCGCCAACATGGGTCTCAACCTATTGGCCGGTGCTTGCGTGGGCGGCCGGCGCGGCAATGACGGTGACGCCCTTTGCAATAGGCGCGCTGCGGGTTAGAGGGTTGGCACGGCGAGCGAAACCGCTGGAGGACGGCGCGTTACACCAGCTGGTTATAGAACTGTCCCGGAAATTGCACATGGCGAACACGCCCGAGGTGCTGCTGCTGACGGGACCGGCCATGCCGATGACGTTCGGTCTGCTGCGTCCGAAGATTGTGCTGCCGGATGCGGCGCTGAGCTGGACTCAGACGCGTCAAAGAGCGGTGCTGCTGCATGAATTGGCGCACGTGAGACGGCACGACGTAGCATCGCAACTGATTGCGCAACTGGCCACGGCGTTGTGGTGGTTCCAACCGATGGCGTGGATTAGCCGGCGGAGCCTGCGGCGGGAGAGCGAGCGCGCTTGCGATGAACTGGTGCTACGGCACGGCGTTCCGGCCACCGAGTACGCGGCGGAGTTACTTGAGATCGCGAAGACGTTTGGAGGCGGCGCACGCTGGGCGGCGGGCATCCCGATGGCAAGCGCCACTCGTTGCGGAGAGTTAGAGGAGCGGCTGCACAACATTCTGCGCGGGACGCGCGCGCGCAAAGGGCCCGGGTTGATTCGCTTTTCAGCGGCGCTTTCCTGCCTTGCTGTTCTGACCATGGCCACATCGGCCGTAACCCTTTCACCCCAAACCATCACAGATGAACAAAGGAGTTCAACGATGACACTTTCAAGTTTCAGACGCAGTGTTCTTTCCGGCTTGCTGGCCTCGGCAGGGCTCTCAGCGGCCACCATCGGAGGGTCGTTGTTAGACCCGCATGGCGCGCCGGTGGCGGACGCGAAGGCATCCCTTTATGACCCGGCGAGCGCCGTCAAGAAAGAGGCAACCACCACCGCCGACGGTAAGTTCGTGTTCGAGAGTTTACCGGCCGGCCACTATATTTTGCGCGTGGAGAAGGCTGGGTACCCGGCGTTGTACCGCGAATTCAAAGTGGCGGACGATTCGAAGGTGGATCATGGCCTGACGCTGGGCGATGCGGCAAAGAACACCGAGGCCAATCCAAAGCAGTTGCGGATTGGCGGGGAGATGGCTCAGGCGAATCTCATTTACAAGCTGACGCCGGTGTATCCCGCGGCGGCGAAGGAAGCCCGCATTCAGGGGAAGGTGCAGTTGGAAATGGTGATTTCGGAGGAAGGCCTCCCGCAGGATATTCGGGTGATTTCTTCACCAAGCGATGACTTGTCGCAATCGGCGCTGGAGGCCGTGGCGCAGTGGCGCTACCGGCCGACCCTGCTGAACGGCGACCCAATTCCGGTGATAACGGAAGTGACGGTGAACTACACGCTGGTGAAGTAGGGCGGGCGGATCGCCTGGCCGTGAGAGCACGCGGCGCTCAGAGGGCCTTGAGGCCGGGGATGCCGTTGACCGTCGGCGCCAGCCGGACAGCGCGCAAGATGGCTGCCGAGACGACGATCGAAGCCGCAATGCCTACCGCATCCACGGAGGCCTTGCGGGCGCCGGTGGAGAGCGCCACCACGATGTCGCCGTCGTTCATGGTGAAGACGGGCGAGATGGTGCGGGCCATGCCGATGGTGGCCAGTTGGGCGACTTTGGTCATCTGAACCTTGTCGAAGGCGGCGTCCGTAGCTACACAGACCAGCGTTGTATGTTCCTTTGAGAAGCCGGCGGGCTTCGCGAGGCGCAGCATGGTTTGCGCTGTGTTGGCGAACTCGCGGCTTTCCGGCGAGACGCGAGCGCCGGCGACGATGCGGCCGGTTTCGGGATCGATCACATCGCCGAGCGCGTTCACCGCGGCGAGCGCGGCGACGCTAACGCCATCGCCAACCTGGATAGAGGACGACCCAATGCCGCCCTTCATCATCTGCTTTGGACCGAGTATCTTGCCCACCGTAGCGCCGGTGCCCGCACCCACCGCGCCTTCCTGAACGGGGGCCGACGATGCCGCGGCCGCTGCACTCTCGCCCATTTCCCGGGTGGGACGAACCCCACGCTTGGCCACCCCCAGATCATAGAGAATGGCGCCCACAACCAGCGGGACCGGGCCGCCTGAAGTCGGGAAACCGACACCCTTATGCTCAAGGAAGCGGCGCACTCCTGACACAGCTTCCAATCCGAAAGCGCTGCCGCCCGCGAAGCAAACGCCATGAATCTTGTCGGTGACATGACCGGGGCGAAGAAGTTCGGTCTCCTCGGTGCCGGTTGCCGAACCGGGGATGGCCACTCCCGCTATGGCGCCCTGCTCACACAATATGACTGTGCAGCCAGTCAGGGCATCCATATTTGTGGCGTGCCCCACGGCGATCCCTTGAATATTTGTCAAGCTGCCCATACAGTTAGGATGAAGCAAGAGATGAGAACAGGCAGCCGTATGGTAGCATCGACCAATATGAGAGCAAGGCCGTTCAGGGGAGCTGAAACTTGCTCGATTTCCTGAAGCAGTCTGTCGCTTCCTTTCAGGACTTTCTGTTCCTCGCCAGCCGTTCGTTCGCGAACATCTTCCGGGCACCGCACTATTATTCCGACGTATTTACCCAGATGGACGTCATTGGCGTCGGCAGCCTTCCCATTGTTTTGTTGACCGGATTCTTTAGCGGCGGCATCATCGCCTTGCAGATGGCGCGGGCTCTCAATACATACGGAGCGGGCAGCCAGGTGGGGGCCATTGTTTCCATCACGCTGATTCGCGAATTGGGGCCTGTCTTGACCGCGCTGCTGGTAGCCGGGCGGAATGCGTCCGGGATGGCTAGCGAACTTGGCTCGATGAAGGTTTCTGAACAGATCGATGCCATGCGGGCACTGGGGACCGATCCATCGCAGAAACTGGTCACTCCGCGCCTGACGGCAACAGCGCTGATGCTTCCACTGTTGACTGTGCTGGCCGATGCCATCGGTTTGTTCGGCGCCTATCTTGTCTCCGCGCCTTTGCTGAGGCTGGTGACGGGAACGCAATTTTGGAGTACCTCGTGGCGGGCGCTGGTCTATAACGATCTGGCGCAGGGCCTGATGAAGCCCTTTTTGTTCGGCATCATCATCTCGCTGGTCGGCTGCTACTACGGATTGAATACGTCGGGCGGGACACAGGGAGTGGGCAAGGCGACGACGCAAGCGGTGGTGACGGCGTCAATCTGGATCTTCCTCTCGACCTTCCTCATCGATAAGGTGTTCGTGAATTAAAAGCATTATGGCCTCTGCTTCAAACATCGTGGAGTTTGACAACGTGACGAAGCGCTTCGGCGAGACGTGGGCGCTGCGGAACGTGTCCCTGATGTTGAAGCCCGGAGAGACGCGCGTCATTTTGGGCGCCGCGGGCAGCGGGAAGACCACCCTGTTGAAGGCTGTGATCGGCCTGGTTCCGGTAGATAGCGGGGCGGTGCGGCTATTTGGCGAGAACGTGACCGCGCTCAGTGAGCACGATCTGTATCCGCTGCGGGCCAAGGCCGGCTTCTTGTTTCAAGAGGGCGGTCTTTTCGATTCACTGGATATTGGCGAGAATGTGGAGTATCCGCTGGCGAACCAGCAGGCGGCGCAGGCTGTTTCCGGCGAAGAACTGCAACGTCGAGCTAAGGAAGCGCTGCGGTTCGTGGAACTGGAACAGACTTACGAGAAATTCCCCAGCGAGGTTTCAGGCGGCATGCGCAGGCGGGTAGGTATCGCGCGGGCGA
>CAJCIT010000139.1 GCA_903970405.1 Acidobacteriaceae bacterium
ACGCCAGAGCAGCAAGCGCAACTTGCGCAGATTGCCACCAACGCCGGGACTGTGCCGGAACGCTTGGTAACAAGTGTTGTCGCTCGTTATCTTGACGAAGAAGCCCGCTTCCTTGCCGCCGTGGAAAAAGGAATAGCAGCCGCCGAGCGCGGCGAGTTTATCGAAGAAGAAGAGATGGACGCACGGCTTGAAGCGATGTTCAAGGTTTGATGCGCATTCGTTGGACTGTACCAGCCGCCGACGATTTAGGGAGCATCAAAGCCTATCTCCAACAGCGCTACCCGCAGTTCGCCGAGCCGACTATGCGAACAATTTATCAGCGTATCCGCTCTCTTAAAACCACACCCCACAGAGGCAGACCCGGCCACCGTAGCGGAACAAGGGAGTTGCCGCTTACGCCCCTTCCCTACGTTGTCGTGTACGCAGTGAAGCCCGAAGCCGTTGAATCCTGCACATACATCACGGCGCACCAAGATTGGCGTTGATGTATGCGTGAGAAGCGAAAAGACGGGATGCTATCGCATGGGAAGCAACTTTTGAAACGTCCCTGTAAAACAAGAATTCCCCGCCAAAAGGGGGGCCGTGACTGATCGCGCAGCCGGGTCAATGTTGCCCAATAGCGTTATTTCAGCGCCTGCGCGCCGGGGACGTAAGAACCGACTCCGGAAGCAACACTTTCACGGAACCCGCACCTCCTCCCTCTCGTAGCAGTGAGTTAGCGCGAGGAGACCGGTAACCATGAACCATCTTTGGCAGGACGTGCGGTACGGCATTCGAATGCTGGTGAACAAACCGGGATTCACCGCGGCGGCGGTGCTGGTTCTGGCCTTGGGCATCGGCGCCAACAGCGCGGTTTTCAGCTTGATCAACGCCTTCTTGCTGAAGCCGCTGGCTATCGCTAAACCTTCGGAACTGACCGGGCTTTATAGCCGCGACGCCAAGCATCCGGATGCTTACCGGGGCTTTTCATATCCCAATTACGTGGACATCCGCGACCACAACCCGGTGTTCGCCAGCCTGATGGCGCACACTCTGGCGATGGTAGGCGTTCAGGAGGGGGACGACACGAAGCGAGCCTTCGCAGGTATTGTTTCGTCAAACTATTTCTCAACCTTGGGCGTTAACCTCTTGCGGGGCCGAGGCTTTCTCGCCGACGAAGAAAAACCAGGAGCGGAGCTGACGGCCATCGTGAGTTATCCCTTCTGGAAGAAGCGAGGCGAAGATCCACAATTGGTCGGCAAGCAGGTGCGCATCAACGGGCACTTGTTCACGGTGGTGGGCATCGCGCCGAAAGGGTTCACCGGTACAACCGCGCTGCTGAGTCCCGAACTGTATGTTCCGTTGGGGGCGTTCAGCCTGGTGATGAATGACTTTGACGGACAAGTGAAGCCGCTTTCCGACCGGAATAACAACGCTTTGATCCCCGTGGGACGCTTCAAGCCGGGCATGACGCAACAGGCTGCCGACGCGGCTCTGGCCGTCATCGCCGCGCAAATGGAGAAGGCCTTTCCGGGCGAGAACAAGGACCAAACTTTGTTGGTCAGGCCGCTGTCCCGCTTGAGCATCTCCACAAACCCAACGGATGACAGCGGAATGCGGGTGCCGGCTATTCTGCTACTTTCGCTCGCCGCCGTGGTTCTGTTGATTGCCTCCTTGAACCTGGCGAATATGATGATGGCTCGCAGCGCCGCGCGCCGCAAGGAAATCTCGATACGGCTGGCCGTTGGCGGCGGACGCGGGCGCATTGTCCAACAACTGGTGACTGAGGGCCTGATCCTGGCTATTCTTGGCGGCGCGGCCGGACTGTTCGCCGCTTCCTGGAGTACTGGACTGCTGATGCAATCGCTATCCCTGCTGGCTCCGGTGGAATTTATCTATGATGCCGCTCCTGACGTGAGGGTACTGGCGGTGACGCTGTTATTCTGCGCGCTGAGCACCATCATCTTCGGGCTGTTCCCGGCGTGGAAGCTTTCAAAGACGGATGTCTGGGTGGATCTCAAGGAAAAGACAGGCGAAGATGTGGGAAGCAGCGGGCGCCGGTTGTTCTCGCGGGGCAACCTGCTGGTGATGGCGCAACTGGCGCTGAGCCTGATGATGCTCGCCGCGGCCGGCCTTTTCGTTCACAGCGCGGTCCGGGCGGCGAATGTGCAGCCCGGCTTCTCATTGGAGAATCAGGTGCTGGCCGAGGTGGATGCCAGCCTCGTGAACTACGACGAAGCTCGCGCCGGCCGTCTCTACGAGACCTTGAAAGAACGGCTTCGCCAGGTTCCCGGCGTGCGGTCAGTGGCGATAGCGGCCACGGTCCCGTTTGGCAGCATCGGGCTGGGAAAGAGCATTACGCCGTCCGATAGGGCCGCATCGAAGGAGCATCCGGCGCTGCAGACTCGATACAACGTGGTAAGCGAAGATTACTTTCAAACCATGGGTATCCCTATCTTGCGAGGGAGGCCCTTTACAGCGGCCGAGAGCTTGGCTGGATCGAAGGCCAGCGTCGCCATTATTGACAAACTGGCGGCTGACAAGCTGTGGCCCGGCGGCGATGCTTTGGGTAAGCACGTTCGTTCCGACGCCGGCGCTCCTCCGGGGGCGGCGATCGGCGTTTCCGCAACCGGCGACGCGCCAAAGCAAGCGCCGGACCTGGAGATTGTGGGTGTGGTGGGGACTGTCCGCGACAACATCATAGGCGGGAACGCGCAGCCTCATCTCTACTTTCCTACCGGGCAGGAGTATAAGGCCAACATTCAGTTCCAAATAAGAACGGCCGGCGGCGGACCGGATGCCGAAAAGCAGATGCTTGAGACCATCCGGCGCGAAATTCGCGAGACCGATGCGCGGCTGCCCCTACTGGCTCTGAAGACCATGCATGAGCATCTGGACTCCAGCGTGGACATCTGGGTGGTCCGCACGGGCGCGCATGTGCTGGAGATCTTCGGTTCGGTGGCGCTGTTCCTCGCGGTGATCGGCCTCTATGCCGTCAACGCCTATACGGTGGCGCGGAGAACCCGCGAAATCGGCATCCGGATGGCGCTGGGAGCGGACGCTTCAGGGACCCTCAAGATGATTCTGCGCGAAGGGCTCAAGGTGACGGCGGTGGGTGTGGGCGTGGGACTGCTGCTTGCAACCGCGCTGGGCCAGGTGCTGGCAGGCGTTCTCTATGACATCCGCGGCTTCGATCCCTTCGTTCTTACGCTGGCGCCGGCGGTATTGACGCTGGTGGCTCTTGCCGCCTGCTATCTGCCGGCCCGAAGAGCGGCGCGGGTGGATCCGATGGTTGCGCTTCGCTACGAGTAATCAGCGCTTCTTCACGGCCACAGCCTTGCGAGCTGGGCTGCGCTTTGTGCCGCGAGCTTTGTTGTTCTTCTCAAGGCGTAGCTTCCAGGCCGCGCGCAGAGCTCCTTCCAGAAGATCCTCATTTGCGGCCGCCAACCGGATGTGAGTGCAGCCGCTCCTGCCCCATCCCCCGGCGATTGGCACAAAGATATCGGGCTGTTCCGCTACAAAATCGGCCTGTTGTTCCGGCGTCAGCATCAGGTTGCCGTAGCCTTGGTTAATGGAGGCGAGCGTGGCGAAGATATGGCCGCCGACACGAAAGTCCACGGCGCCCATGTGGGAGCCTTCTTCGGCGCCGTCCAGGCTCAGGGCAATGCGGCGGAAATCGGCGGCGGTTATTTTCCCGGCATCTGACGATTGCGATAGCACCACCTTCGAGAATAGCTGTTCCTTATTCGGTCCGCAGCGCCTCCATGGGATTCACGCAGGCCGCCCGCCGAGCCGGAACGAAGCTTGCCGCCAGTCGATGGCGAGCACAGCCGCAACCGCAAACAAAGTCGATCAGCAACAGCAGCGCAGCGCCGCCCATCAGGACAAGGAGTATGGGGCGAAGCGTACCGAAATCTGCCTCCGCCATGGTAACGACGCTTGCCCCTTGTCCACGGTTCGAATCCGGGTACTGCTCTTCCAGGCGCTTAGCGATCATCGTCATATTTGCCAGCGCGCCCTGGCCAGCGGATCACGGCTGTCGCCTATTTCCCTTCGCAAATAAGCCGACGGCGGTGTTGATGACCCTCCATCTGAGGGCTCGTCCGGACGGTTCCGCCGGATCACGGTCTGCTTGCTACACGCGCGGTTCAGAAGGACCGGCTGTGCTTGACCGATGGACCCCGGAAGCCCTTGGCCGGTGATAGCATTCAGGTGAATGAGACGCGCCGGTGGTTATCGAGCAGCCTTGAGACTCTTCGCTCTCATAGTTTTGCTTCTGAGTAATGGGGTCCTATTCGGCCAACCGGCTCAAAGCTTAGAAGGTAAGACGATCGACCTGAGTCAAGAGGCTGCGGGAAGACCGTTCGTCCTCGTCTTTATACGCAGCGATTGCCCGATCTCAAACCGCTATTCACCGGTTCTTCAGGCGTTGCACCGGCAGTATGGGGGACGGGTTGCGTTCTGGTTGGTTTATGCCGATCGTGACGAAACGCAAGCCTCCATTGAGGAGCACCTGCGCCGCTACGCTTTCGGCATCCCTGCTGTTCGTGATCCGAAGCAGACTCTGGTGAAGCTCAGTGAAGCTCGTGTCACGCCTGAAGCCGCGGTATTCTCCGCAAACGGCAAATTGATGTATCACGGCCGCATTGACAACTGGTACGAATCGTTCGGTCACGCTCGCCCTGCCCCCACTACTCATGAACTCCGCGATGCGTTGGAGGCCGTCCTGGCCGGCAGGCTTCCAAACGTCACCGCCACCCGCGCCGTCGGGTGCTATCTGGCGGACCTCAGGTAACAGGCGTCTGGAGTCACGGCTTTACGGCCTCGAGACTCCTGCGTGCCCGGGCCAGATTCGCAGTGGCCGTCTGGTTCGCCGGGTCCACCTTCAAGGCGCCCTCAAAGGCGCGGATTGCACCATTCAGGTCGCCCGCCAAAGCCAGCGCCGAGCCAAGATTGGTCAGAAAGGCGCCGTCGTCCGGTTCCAGTTCCGAGGCCTTGCGAAAGTCGGCCACAGCTTCGGAATACTGGCCTTGCGAAGCATACAGGCGCCCGGCCAGCTCCAGCGCCTGGGCATCTTCCGGTACTTCGCTCAGATACTTTCGCAGTTCAGTCAGCGCGTTTACGGAGTCGCCCTTTGAGGCAAGCGCTCGGGCCAAATTGTACTGCGCATTTGAGTAATTGGGGTCGATCGATAAAGACGCGCGTAACTCCGTCTCCGCCTCATTGAACCGGTCCATCTCAAAGAGTGAGACGGCGAGGTTATTTCTGGCGGTGGCGCTGTCGGGCCGGATGCGGACCGCGTCCTTGAGGTAGGGCAGCGCCTCGTCCGGCTTGCCCTGGGCTTGCAACGCGGCGCCCAGATTGAAATGGGCAGTGAAATCGGCGGGATACTTCTCAATGCGCCGCCGCATCACCGCCTGTTGCAGGATCAGACGCGGATCAGGATCGCCTTCCTGGTCCGGCAGCACCTGCAGCCAGACGTGGCCCATCTCGTCGGCGCTGCGATTCCCCGCCCTCACTGTTATCGGCGGATGATTCGGGTTGCGCGGATTCTGAGCGCTGTTGTCGTACTGAATCCGCATGAACACCTTGGTACCGGCCGGCAGGGCGACCGGCGCCTTATAGGTGTAAGTCGCCTGCCAGTTAATGTCCCAGTCGCTAATCTTCAGCAAAGGTACCGTGACGCCGCCGGGCAATTCCGCCCAGGCATCAATTTGTTTACCCAGGTAATGGGCGTGCGGATAGATCGCGACTAAGTGAACGCTCAGAGGCAGCGTCAAATGGTCGGTCACCGTGGAGCGAGTGCTGCCCGGCGGTATGTCGATGGCTCCGTCGTGCTCAAGTTGCAGCAACATGGGGTGGCGCCTGGGCGGTTTCGCCGCAAAGTAAAGCCCTACGGATGCATCCACCGCCTCCGGCTTGCCGGTGGCGATTAGGTGGAGATTCAGAACCAGGTCGGAACCGGGGTCCAGACGCCACGCCATATCGTCAGGTTCTTGCTGTGCTTGAGTCCCAGGCTTCCAGAAAAGAAAGTGAGAATCGGGGTCAAACTCGCCCGTCACTTCCGTTTCCACATCCATACCCGCAAAGCCAGGCTGGCCATCTTGCCCATCTCTTTTCCTGAGCAGCCGTGACCGGTCCACAATCATGTTCGCGTGATGAATCAGCCGCTTATCGGACGGCCGTAACTCAAAAGCGCGAATGTATCTTGTTTCTTTCAAATCCACCGGCAGAACGAAGTTTCTGAAAACGTCCGAACTCGACGCCGGCATCGTGTAGGGCTGGCGCATGTGAATCACCAGGTCAGGCGGCCCCAGTTGCCAGCCTTCATTGAAGTGTGGCGGAGGCGGCGATTTGGCGGGATCACCCTCCGCCATGCCACTCTTCGCCCACTCAGACAACAGCCGGATTTCTTCTGGCGTCAATCGCGGCGAATCCGCGAAGTCGCCATGTCCCGGCTCCGGCAGCCACGGCGGCATGTAGCGCTTCTGCGTGACCTCGGCAATCTGTGCCGCACGTTTTCGCGCGTCCTTATAAGTAAGCAATGAAAACGGCGCGGCTTCGCCCGGCCGGTGACAGGCGGCGCAGTGCCGGTAGAGGATCGGGGCGATGTGCTCGGAAAACGTTACCGTTTCGGCGGTCAGCGGCAAGCAGACCAACGCGAAAAGGGCAAAGAACTTCAGCCGCGACTTACTCATTTCGCTGCAACATCACGCCCAGTTCGTTCTCTTTGGCCTGTTTAACGCGAGCGCCCTCAGCGAACATCTTCCTGCTCTCTTCCATTTCTCCCTTTTGCCGGAGAATCAATCCGAGCGTATTGTAGGGGCCAGGGTTTCCAGGGTCCAGGCGAATGGCTGTGCGTAATGCATCTTCAGCCGCCGCGGTCTCTCCTTTTTGTTTCAGAACCGTCCCTAACATGAAGTAAGCGTCCGCGTAAGTTGGCCGCAGGGTGACAGCGGCGCGCATCTCTTTCGCGGCGTCATCGAATTCTCCCGACTGCCACGCGGCAATGCCGAGCATGTAATGCGCTTCAGGCATCTTTGGATCGCCGGCGATGGCCGCCGCCAGTTCTGCTTTCGCGCCATCGACATCGTCTTTGTTCTTGAGAGCGACACCCAGGTTGTAGTGCGCGGCGGCGTTCGCCGGATCACGGGCGATAACTTCGCGGAACAGAGGAATCGCCTGATCCAGTTCCCGCTTCTGCAAATGGACAAACCCGATATTCAGGCGCGCGGTGATGTTCGCCGGATCGTCCGCCAAGACGCGCTCAAACTGAGCCACGCCGTCCTCCGGGTGATGCGCGTACACCAGCATCATGCCGTAGCTGAGCCGTGCAGCGGTATTCGCCGGGTCCAGCTCAACGGCGCGCCGATACGCCTCCAGAGCGCCCACCGGATCGTTTGTCTTTTCGAGGGCGCTTCCCAAACGGTTCCACGCCGCTGCATCCTGAGGCTTCAGTTCCGTAGCCGCCCTCAGAGAAGGCAGCGCTTCAGTCAACTGTCCCATCGAAACCAACCCTTCGCCGAGCCGGGACAGATACTCGGGATTCTTTGGATCCAGCGTTACCGCCGCTTGCAATTCGGGGATGCTCTGCGATTGCTGCTGCGATAGCCAAAGCGCGACACCCAGGTGATAGTGCGCGGAAGCGAAATCCGGATCAAGCTTAATCGCCTTGTGAAAGTGCGCCACCGCCTCCGGGGTCCGCCCCAGCACGGCCAGCAAGAACCCGATCTCATCCTGGAAATGGGGGTTCTTCGGCTCCACGGCAGCGGCTCGTTCGTAGGAGGCCAAAGCCCCCGCGGCGTCTCCACGCAATTTGAGTTGAATCGCTTTGGCTTCAATCTCCTTCACGCGTTCTTGAGCCGGAGCGATGGAAACGAACAGCGCAATGAAGCACAAACATCGGATCATTCGAACGCCTTAATTATACTGGAGCTATGTTGCTCGCCTTAGCGTTTTTATTGGGCTTTGGCGCGCAAGAGCCTGCCGGACACCAGGCAGCGCTGGCGGCCTATAAAGCACATCGATTTCAGGAAGCGGTTACGCGTTTCACCGAGGCGCTGAAGACCGAACCGCCCGGCAGCCCTGAATATAACGAATCCATCCTGCTGTTAGGCCAGAGCTATTACTTGGACACTCAGTTCAAAGAGGCGATTCCCTGGCTCGAGAAGGCGACTGCGCAGAAATCGTCCACGCCGGAAGCGGCATACATGCTGGGGAATGCGTGCATTTTTACCCAGCAGTACGACAAGTCAGTGAATGCTTTCGCGCAGGTATTCGGGGTGAAGCCCGATTCCGCCGCGGCGCACGTGGTCACCGCGCGAATGATGCTGCATCAGGATGCCGATGGCGAAGCAGCCAAGCAGGCGCAGCGAGCGCTGGAACTCGATCCCAACATTCCCGAAGCTCATTTCCTGCTGGGCGAGGTGGCTATTCTGCACGCCGAGATCGACGATGCCATTAGTCATCTCAAGAAGGAGATTGAGATCAATCCTAGCTTCGCCATGGCGCATTACCGCCTTGGCGATGCCTACAGCCGCCGCGAAATGTGGGACGACGCAATGGCGCCGCTGGAGCGCTCCGTGTGGCTGAATCCCAATTACAGTGGTCCTTTTATTCTGCTGGGAAAGGGTTACCTGAAGCGCCAGGAGCTCGCGAATGCGGAGGGTGTACTCAAGCATGCGCTCAAGCTGGACCCGCAAAACCTCTCAGCCCACTATCTGCTGGGCCAAACTTACATGCAGTTAGGCAAAACGGAGGAAGCGAAGAAGGAAATGGCTCGCTGGCGCGAATTGAAGGGGCCAACTCCTTGATCGGGGCCAACCACCGGCTAAAGCCGGCGCCACCGGATGAATGCTTGGTGGCAAAGGCTTTAGCCGCAGGCTGAACAGCCTGCCCTACACGTTAGAATCGTGAGCGTGAGTTCTGCCATAGTCGCGCGTCAGATCCTCCTGCTGCTGGCGATCGCAACGTTCGGCAGCGCAGGCGAAAGCGGTTATCTGGGAAGCGACGTATGCGCCGGCTGCCACAAAGAGATCGCGATGACCCAGTCCCAAACCAATATGGCGCGGACTTGGCAGGGTGTTGCGACCCGGCAATTGCCGGCGAATTATCTCGAAAAGTATGCGGAGGGGCCGGCGCCCGTAATCGAATACACGGCGCAGAGAGCCGGCGGCGAAGCGGCGTATCGAGTGCAAATGCCCGGGCAGCCGGCACTGGAATTTCCCGTGGAGGCTGCTATCGGCGGCAAGCGCCACGCCATCACGTTCCTATTCCGCATTCCTGAACTGGAAGGCTCGCCTCTGCCGCGCGCGCCTCTGGTGGAGGGGCGGTACATTCACTCGGTACTTGAGAATGGGCTGGCGCTTGAGCTCGGTTTTCCAGAAGAGAAGCCCTCTAACTATGAAACGGCCTTTGGCCGCGTGTTAACTCCGAGCTTGGAAAAACGGTGCCTCAGTTGCCACCCGGCGCCGCGAACCCTGGGAGCCCGTGTCGAGACCGGCGTGGCTTGCGAGAACTGCCACGGCCCGGGCCAAAAACACTTAGCCGCGCTCAGCTCCCACTCTCAGGATCTGGGCATCGTGAACCCGGACAAACTTCCCATTGCCGACCGGATGCGGCCCTGCTCGCAATGCCATGCGGGTTCCGGTTTCGTGGAGGATCCCATGGCGGACAACCTGCTGATTTCGGATCAGGTGACGGCCTTGAAAAACAGCGCGTGCTGGCGTCAGAGCGGCGGTGAGATCGCATGCACGGACTGTCACAACCCGCATCAGGATGCGCCCCATACGGTGCTCGTGGCCAGAAGCGAAAAGGCGTGTTTGCGATGCCATAGCGCAACGGCGGCGAACCGCGCCGCTTTGTGCCCGGTGAATCGCGGCAGCGGCTGCGTGGGATGTCATATGCCGGACCAGATACACGGCGTATTTCACTTAGCCGATCACTGGATCAATGTCCATCCCGAGCAAAAGACGGTAGTGACCGCGCATAATCCGGCATGGCGAACCACGGTCATCCCCAAGCATGTGTATCTACGCATGATTGTTTTGGACGACGGCGGAAAAGCGCGGGCGATGCGGCAGCAGCTTCTCGCCGGAGGCTCGTTCTTCGAACTTGCCCGGGCGAATTCGCTCGACCGCGGGACGGCCGTCAATGGCGGCTATATGGGAGATATCGAGGCGAACCAACTTGACCCGGCGTGGCCGCCGGCAGTCCTGAAGCTTCAGTATGGAGAGATCTCGCCCGTACTGGAAGCGAACGGGAAGTACGTCATCATTCAGCGCATGCCGCGCAATTTTCGCGAGGAGGCAGAGGCCAAAGTTAATGATGCCGTAAAACTGCGTAAAGAAGGTAAGCAACAGGAATCGGTGGCTGAATTAATTGAGGCGCTCAAGATTTATCCGCACTTCCTGCGCGCGCTGACGTACCTGGGCATCAGTTATTCCCAGACGGGCAATCCGCAAATTGGCGCGGCGATCCTGGAAGTAGCGACGCGTCGGTACCCAAGAGACCAAGGGGCGCATTTCAATCTCGGTGTCGCATACGGCGCGATGGCGAACGATGGCGAGATCCCGGAGTACAAGCGAACCCTCGAAATCGATTCCGATTATGTGCCTGCTTATCTAAACTGGGGCGGCGCGTTGTACGCCAAGGGCAAGTATGACGAAGCCATTCAGCTCTACAGGCAAGCCATCGTCATCAATCCGCTCAGCGCCCCGCTGCATTACAGCCTGAGTGTGGCGCTGGATCGAATCGACCGCAAGCAGGAAGCCGAGGCGGAAATGGCGCTCGCCGCCAAGATTGACCCGAAGTACGCTCCGCATTGAGGATGCACGAGTAGAGCGTCGAATTGCGCTAGTGAACCTTCGCGCCGCGAAATTCCAGATTCATAGGCACAATTTTCAGGTAGTCCTCCAGAATCTGCGCCTTCAACGCCGGTTGTCCCGAACGCTCATAGATCCGCGCCAGCCTGAGGTACGACTTGGGAATCGCGGGGTCCAGTTGAATGCTACGCTTCAGTTCTTTGACAGCGGCGGGCAGGTCGCCCTTCTGTTCAAGAGCCAGCGCATAACTATAAGCGATACGGGCGTTGTCAGAGTCCAAGGCGATGGCCTGGGTAAAAAGACGGAGCGCCACATCCAGCTGCTTCTGCTGCAGCAGAATCGAAGCTAAATCGGCCAGCGCCTCCGGATCTTTCGAGCGTTCAGATAGGGGCAGGTGCGAAAGTAACTCATACCCGGCAATCACTTCCTGGCTATTGTGCTCGGCTACGCCTAATTCATAATAGGCAATGCCCAGATCGCGCTGAGCTAATGAGCCATCCGGCTGGCGCCAGGCATGGAGCCGCCAATCCTCCCCCGGCTGCTTCGCCGCGCTCTCCTTATGCTGTTCGGCTTTCAGGCGCGGAATCCGGTGGTCGGTAATCGCGGAATGGGCCACGTTCGTGGGGCGCAGACGCGGCATGTGGCAACTGACGCACTCCTCAGCAGGCTGGTGCGCGGCCGATGCAAACAGCGTGGCGTGGCATGACAGGCAGATGCCACGAATCTGCTTCGGCCGGTCTGCCACCGCCTGATGGGGATTGTGGCAGGTTCCGCACCATAACTTGCCTCCGCTCGCTCTTGCGCACTTACTCTGCGCCAACTGCTCGCTCTGGCTGACGGCGCGCAACGATGTATCGGAAAGCGTGCCGCTGCGCAGAAAGGTAGTAAATGTAGATTCCAAGTCCATTCCCGCCTGAAAGTCAGTCCACGTCTTGCCCGGATGCAACACTCGCGTCTCGCCCTCCAGATGGCACTGTTCGCAGACGCTGGCGCGGGCTCGCTCCGGCAACTTCGCCGGATTCACAATCGAGCCCGGCACGGGATTGCGCAAGTGGTTTTCCAAAGGGCCATGGCAGCGCCCGCACGAGATCGGGGTAAAGGCCGGCTCGCCATAGCCGTTCGTCGTCCCGCGAATCAGCTTCGTGCCGCCGGTGTGGCAAAAGAGGCAGCCCGCCGGAATCGGATGCGTGAAATCGAGCAGCCTCTCCGTCTCATAACCAGGAGTGAGATCGTAGCTCTGGGTCTGCGTGTAATAGGAGACGGGAGACTGAAATAGATACGGACCAGCCCTGACCAGGTAGCTATAACCCACCGCGCCCGCGCCGACTGTATAGGCGACGGGATACTCCGCCACCAGCCCTTGTTCCTCCAGGCGATGCACAGCTTGGAGGCCACTCTGCTGAATCGACACGTTGCTTCCCGAGTATTTGTGCACCACGTTGCCCGCGGGCTGCGCTGCCCCCTCGGCAATAGACTGCGCCATGCGATTGCGTTGGAAATTCCGAACCTCGGCGGGATGGCACC
>CAJCIT010000140.1 GCA_903970405.1 Acidobacteriaceae bacterium
GGAGCCTTTTTCAGAGGCGCGGTTGGCCGAATGATCGCCAGTTTGCGCGACATCAGCAAGCGATACGGCAGGCATCCGGCGGTTCAAGCTTTACGGAATGTTTCACTCTCCATCCCCGAGTCAGGGAGGCTGATGATTGTGGGCGAATCCGGCTCCGGAAAGTCCACGCTGGCGAAATGCCTGGCCGGATGGGAGCAACCGGATGAAGGGACAATTGAGCTATTCTGCGATGCGCGTCCGCAACTGATTCCACAGGAGCCGGGGTCGAGTCTGAATCCATATTGGAATGCCCTTGCGGTGGTTGCCGAGCCCTTCCGAATTCGCGGCCACAGTAAGCGTGAAGCAAACGACCGGGCCTGCGAATGGATTCGCCGTGTCGAACTGCCGGCCGATTCGCACTCCCTGGGTAAGCTAAGCGGCGAATTCAGCGGTGGCGAGCAGGCGCGCCTTGCTATCGCCCGCGCGCTGGCCGCCGTCTGTTCCAGCCAGGCGAAGCCAGGGCTCCTGATCTTCGATGAGTCGTTTTCCGCCCTCGACGAAGAGCTCCGCGTCAGGCTGTTCCATTTGTTGATGAAGCTGCAGGATCGGCTACCGGTGACGTATGTGTTTCTTTCTCACGATCTTTCGATCACCGCCAGATTTGCGGACTTCATCGCCGTGATGGACGCCGGCGAGATGGTGGAGTTCGGAAGCGCGGCACAGGTATTGGACACGCCGGCGAGCGCCGCGATGAAGATACTGCTTTCCGAGTTGAAGGGCACGGCGTAAATGCTCGCCCGAGGTTTATATCGCGTTTTCCAATCGGCGGGTTTACTGCTCTTGATTTCCTCGCTTTGGTTCCTGGCCCTGTCATTGGCGCCGGGTGACTATTTTGACGAAGCACGACTGAATCCATCTACCTCGGCCGAGACTATTGCAAAACTGCGCGATACATACGGCCTTTCGCAACCGCTGCCGATCCGCTACGGCCGATGGCTCCGGTCGCTGGCGCACGGGGATCTGGGCGAGTCGATCGCCTATAACCAACCCGTGTCAAAGCTCCTGGCCCCCAGGATCCGTAATACGCTCTTGCTCACCGGAACGGCGCTGACCCTTTCCTGGACCCTGGCTTTGGCGCTGGGAGTGTGGGCGGCCGCTGGGCGAAACCGCCTGGCGGATCAGGCGCTGCGGGGAATTTCCGGTGTCCTGCTGGCCACTCCGGAGTTGGTGGTGGCAACGCTGCTGGTTTATTGGGCGGCGACCACCGGCAGGCTCCCAGCGGGCGGAATGATGGGCGAGCACGGCGGCGGGTTTCGCGAACTGGCGATTCACTTGGCGCTGCCGGCCATCGTGCTGACAGCTATGGCTTTTCCGGTACTTTTTCGGCATGTGCGCCTGGCGGTCAGTGAATCCTTGCATGAGCCTTTCATCCGGGCCGCCGTTGCGCTCGGAATTTCGCCGGCTCGCTTATGGTGGCAGTACATTCTGCCCGCAGCGGCCAATCCGCTGCTCTCCCTATTCGGGCTGTCGCTCGCAACCCTCCTCAGCAGTTCGTTGGTGGTGGAGGTGATATTCGGTTGGCCCGGGCTCGGCCCCCTGTTCTTGGAGTCGCTGTTCGCACGAGATACCTATCTTCTCCTGGCGGCCGTGGTGTTGTCCTCACTGTTCCTGCTGGCGGGCAATCTCTGCGCCGATTTCCTGCTGTTGTGGAACGATCCTCGAATCAGGAAAGCCGGCTAATGAACCGCCTGCTGACGGTAGCCATCATCGCAGCGTGCGTCTTGTTTTCGCTGGCCCCGGTCTTCGCTCCTTACGATCAAAACGAACAGCACCGGGAAGAGGCAAACCGGCCGCCAACCCGTGTAGAGTTCAGAACTGCAGCCGGAGCGCCGGGCTGGCCCTTTGTGACGGCGAATGGGCGGCAGTTTCCCGTCCGATTGTTTCCCAGGATGCGCCATGTTCTGGGCGTCCCGGAGCCGGCCCATCTCTTTCTGTTCGGGACCGACGAGTATGGACGCGACATCTTCTCGCGCTTTCTCTATGGCGGACGCCGGTCTCTTCTGGCCGGCCTTCTGGCCGCTCTTGTGGCCATCGTCATCGGTTTCACGGCAGGCGCGGCGGCGGGCTTTAAAGGTGGCTGGCTGGATAGCGCGACGATGCGCTGCTCAGAGTTGTTCCTTTCGCTCCCGTTGGTCTACCTGCTGCTTGCCATCCGGGCGCTGATGCCCCTGCAGGTAGGTGAGGTCGGCGCTATCGCCTTGGTGGTGGCGGCAGCGGCTGTGGCAGGCTGGCCGCGTCCGGCACGTTTGGTGCGGGGCGTCTTCCTTTCGGCGAAGGAGCGTCCTTATATAGCGGTGGCCCGATCTCTTGGCGCCACCGACGCCTATCTGATTTCCAGGCACATCCTCCCTCAGGTCCGCAGACTCCTTTGGACCCAGGCGGCCACTCTGCTTCCCCAGTTCATGCTGGTGGACGTGACGTTGACGTTTCTCGGATTGGGGGAGGGTGAGCCGAACGCCACCTGGGGCGGAATGCTGACTTCACTGCGCCATTTTTCAGTACTTGAGTCCCATCCTGGCTATTGGTTTGAGGCCTCCCTGATCGGCGTAGTACTCTTCCTCTTTCAATTTGCAGCCGACCGCCACGCCCGGAACGTTGTGCGCACTACAATAGGCTGAGCGTGGATGGACCTTGTCAGGAAACAGGCTGGCCCTTTGTTTATTCTTGGGTTTACGGGCCCTCGCGCCGGGGGAAGCGCCGGTTCAACGGGGCGGCACACTGGTGGCGGCCCTTCGGGCAGAGCCCAAAACTCTCAATCCGCTGACCTCCCTCGATAGCCCGTCTCGGGAAGTCATCGGCAGGATGAACGCCGATTTGATCAGCACCGATCGGGTGACCCAATCGCCTGTCCCGGTCCTTGCGGAATCGTGGAGCGTCTCGGCCGACGGAAAACATTACACGGTCAACCTCCGTCAACACGTTCGCTTTTCCGATGGGCAGCCCTTCGACGCGGACGACGTGCTCTTCAGCTTTCAAGCCTATCTGGACGAACGCAGCCATTCGCCGCAGCGCGATTTGCTGATCATCGATGGATCTCCCATCCAGGTTCGGAAACTCGACTCGTTTCGGGTGCGATTCGACCTACCGACGCCTTACGCCACGGCGATCCGGATCTTCGATGGGCTTGCCATGCTTCCTAAACACCTGCTGGAAAAGAGTTTCGAGGAAGGATCGGTTTCGAAGGCCTGGACGCTCAGCACCCCGAACAAAGACATCGCCGGGCTGGGACCCTTTCGGCTCAAAGAGTATCGGCCCGGGGACCGGCTGGTGCTGGAGCGCAATCCTTTTTACCTGAAGACGGGCCAGCCGTATCTGAGTGAAATCGCATTCCTATTCGTTGGCGACGAAGACGCCCAACTGGCCCGCTTCCTTTCGGGCGAAACGGATCTGATGAATCGGGTGTCCGCCCGGAACGTACCGGTGCTGCGCTCGCGCGGAATGACGGTAGAGGACGTCGGTCCGAGTCTCGAATACAATTTTCTGTTCTTTAACTTGACTTCGCAGGCAGCGATGCCGGGGAAAGAGTGGTTTGAGAAGCGCGCATTCAGACAGGCCGTCTCAGCCGCCATTGACCGGCAGAGCATCGTGAAATTGGTCTACTTCGGGCTGGCGACTCCCCTTGCGACGCACGTCGCGCCAAGCAATCGGCGCTGGGCCGCGCCAGGGATGAGTGCCGGCACGGCCTCACCAGCGAAGGCGCGCGAGTTTCTGAGATCGGCGGGGTTTAAGTGGGACTCGGAGGGGCTCTTGATGGACGGCAGCGGACGGCAGGTTGAATTCACGATTCTGACCTCCAGCAGCAACGCCGAGCGAACATCGATGGCTACGCTGATCCAGGACGATTTAAAGAAGATTGGCATGACCGTGCATGTAGTCAGCCTGGAGTTTCGATCGATGGTGGATCGAATCCTAAAGACACATGAGTACGAAGCCGCCATTCTGGGCCTGGGCGCGGGTGACGGAGATCCCAACAGTGAAATGAATGTGTGGCTCTCCAGCGGCAGCATGCACGTCTGGAATCCGCAACAGGAGAAGCCCGCTACACCGTGGGAAGCGGAGATCGACGTGCTGATGCATAAGCAGGAAGTGGAAATTGACTTCGACGCCCGCCGAAGGCTCTACCTGCGGCTCCAGCAGATTGAAGCGGAACAGTTGCCGATTATCAGCCTGGTGAGCCCTCACGTTTTGGTGGCGCGCTCGGCCCGGGTCCACAACCTGCGCCCGTCGATCCTTGACCACTACACGCTCTGGAATGCCGATGAATTGTTTGTGACTCCCGCCGCCGGACAATCGGAACCGAGGAGATGAGAGAGATCCGGAACTTCTTTTCGACGGAACGGCTGTCGCGCTCAACGCCGGATGAAGAGTTGATCAAGCGCTGTTTGGAAAGTGATGAAGCGGCCTGGAACGCTTTAGTGGATAAGTATAAGGATCTGGTGTGGTCTGTTCCCGTGAAATATCACCTGGCGGCCGAAGACGGCGCGGACATTTTTCAGGAGGTCTGGACGGACCTCTATTCTGAACTGAAAAGGTTGCGCCATGTGGGGGCGCTCCGTTCGTGGCTGGTCACAACCGCGTCGCACAAGTGCTACCACCTGAAAATGCGCCAACAGGCGATGAGACGCATAGGGGTTGGCGGGACGGAGCGGGAACCGGCGGACGAAAGCCCCTCCGTGGCGTTTTTGACGGTTGAGACAGAGCGCGAGCAAATCCTGCGGGAGGCGCTGCAGGATCTTCCGTCACGATGCCAGGAACTGGTGAAGATGTTGTTTTTTGAGGAACCCTCGCGCCCCTACGAAGAGGTCGCGAGACAACTGGGCCTGGCGGTGGGTTCCATCGGCTTCATTCGAGGCCGCTGCCTGAAGAAGCTTCGCCGGTTGCTGGCGGAAAGGGATTTCTAGCGTCAAGCAAGGAGGGACATGATTCGACCTCGCCTGCCTTCACGCAACGATCGAGCTCTTCGCCGTCTGCTCGTCCAGGAACCGCAGCACTTCGTAATCCACCACGTCCGGCTGATCGGTGGTGATGATGTGGCCGGCGCCCGTGATCAGGTGGAACCTTGCGCCCGGAATGCGCTCCGCCAGCAGCCTTCCGTTGGCGGGCGGCATGATCCGGTCTTCGTCGCCATGGATCACCAGCGTCGGTACCGAGATCCGCGGCAGTCGAGAGTACGAACTCCACATCACAATAGCGGCAAGCTGGCTCAGAAATCCCGCCGGAGTGGGCGGATAGTTGCGCCGGACCTCAATGTCTTCGGCGATGCGTTCCTTGGGCGTCGCCTCCGCGTAAAGCATCGGCGCCACCGCCCACTCACGCCGATCCCTCGCTGCCGGCGTGCTGCTTGAGACTTGAAGCCGTTTGAATCGCGGCAACTTACTCCGCAAACCACCAGGCCAGGAGCAGCCCAGCAGCAAGGCCCGCACCCGCTCCGGGTGCCGAAGCGTCAACTCCTGGGCAATCATCCCGCCCATCGAGGCGCCCATGACGTAGGCCGATTCCACCCCGGCGGCATCCAGCACGGCCCTCGCGTCGTCCGCCATTTGCCGCATCGAGTACGGGCCGGACGGGGCATCGCTCCGGCCAACCCCGCGATTGTCGAAGAGAATCGTCCGATACCGGGCCGACACGGATGGCCGCAGCCGATACCACATGTCGAGCGTGTAGCTCAGGCCCATGATCATCAGCACCGGATCGCCCGATCCTTGCTCCTCCCAATAGATCCTGGCGCCCTGATTGAAGACGAAAGGCATTGCTGCTTCATTCTCGCCGATTCCCCTGGAAAGAGGGGCCCGGAAAAGACCCGGCCATCTTCCCGTTTCGGCGGGGCGGCACGGCGCTTTGGCCAAGGTGAACAAATCTTAATGTCAATTAATCAGATTGACATTTTCATGATGGTGCAGAAGCCAACTCTCGCGCTAGTTCGCTCGTCCAAGCAAAAGAAAGCACAAGATCATCCTTTTCTTGCAAAAGTTTAAGGCTATTGTAAGATAAGCACACGAAAGTAAAAGAAATGGCAAGCAACGAGCCCAGTCCGCTCTCCTCCGAGGAGCGACGCCGCGAGATCCTTCACCTGTTGGACCAAAAAGGCCGCATTACCGTAACCGAGCTGAAGACGCGGTTTGGCGTCTCGGCGGTGACCGCCCGCAGCGACCTGGACGCGCTTTCGGCCAACGGCGCCTTGGTGCGTTCGCACGGTGGCGGGATCCGGCAACTCACCGAAGGCCCTGACCACCCGCTCCGTGTCCGTGAGAGCATCCGCCATGACGAAAAGACGCGCATCGCCCGCGCGGCCGTGGCGCTGCTGCAACCCTTCGAATCGGTGCTGCTGGGCTCCGGCTCCACGTCGGCCGAAGTGGCCGGGCAGATCCGGCGCTCTTCCATCGAGAACGTGACCGTTATTACTTATGCGCTGAACATCGCGGCCCGGCTGGCTGACGCCAGCAACGTTTCCCTGGTGATGGTTGGCGGCATTTTGCGCCAGGTTTCCAGCGCTTTTGTCGGTCCCCACGCCGAACAAGTGATGCGCAGTCTGCACGCCGACCACTGCTTTCTGGGCACTGTCGGCCTGGACCTCGATATCGGCCTCACCACGCTCGACATCATGGAAGCCCAGCTCAATCAACTCATGATTGCCGCCGCTCGCGAGGTCACAGTCCTCGCCGATTCCAGCAAGCTTGGCCGGCGCAGCTTGGCCCTGATTGCCGATCTATCCAAAGTTCAGCGGGTGATCACGGATTGCGCCGCCTCGCCCGACGACATCGATCGACTCCGTCAGCGTGGCGTGCAAGTCATTGTCGTGTAGGCCAGAATCCGTTCCGTTTCAACCGTAACCACGGAACAGCCGAGAGGACTCTCGGCTCAGCAGGCTGAAAGCCCGCGCCACGGGGTGACAAGCTGTCTTACACGCGCCACACTGTAAGACATCTTTCTTTTGATTGGCCGATGGGCCTCGTGGGTGACGCCTTTTGTTTGCCCAAGCGGCTCAATTTACCTTTTGAATCAGCGAAACGCAACCCAGGCCCTTTCGTTTTCTTTCTTTTCGCTTGACACCCGCCGCCAAGGGTCCTTACAATCTCAATAACTGAAATCTAGTAGCCCTTCCTGGGCTTTCGGTCTAAACCCGGAGCCCTAGAGATTGGCGGAAGGAAAAATCGAACTATGAGGAATGTCTCACCTCCACAAACCGGCCGGTGGCAAAAGTGCTTGCTGGCACTAGCGCTAACTGTCTGTGCCGTGCTTGCTCTTGCCCCGGGTGCCGCCTGGGCGCAAACCGTTACCGCAGCCATCAATGGTAAAGTCCTGGATGCTTCCGGCGCACCCGTCGCCGGCGCCAAAATCACCGCCACCGACGTCGAGCGAGGTTCCGTGTGGAACACGACGTCGAACGCGGAGGGCTTTTACAATATTCCTCAGGTCCCTGTCGGCACCTATAACGTCCAGGCGGAGAGCCCCGGGTTCAGTGTTGCCAAGCAGTCCAACGTAACGCTGGTCTTGAACCAGATCGCCCGCCTGGATTTCGATCTGAAAGTAGGCAACGTCAGCGAGTCGGTGGAAGTGTCGGCCTCGGCGCCGCTTCTGCAGACCGAATCCACCCAGCTCGGCCAAGTCATTGACTCGCGCGTCAACACCGAGCTTCCGCTCGCCACCCGCAATTATGTGCAACTCACGCTGCTGGCAGCCGGCAGCGTCCACCCCGATCCATCGAGCTTTCAGAACGGGCAAACCACAGCTAGCAGCGGCCGCCCGTATGTGAACGGGAACCGCGAACAGGCCAACAACTTCATGCTGGACGGCATGGACAACAATCAGGTGTCCGACAACCTGGTGGGCTACGCTCCCAGCGTCGACGCCATTGCCGAGTTCAACGAAATCACCAATAATGCGCCGGCGGAATTCGGCAACTTCATGGGCGGCATCGTCAGCACCAGCATCAAGTCCGGCACCAACGCGTTCCACGGGGATGTCTTCGAATTTTTCCGTAACAACGTGTTGAATGCGAATTCGTGGTCGAACAACTTTGAAGGCGCGCCGCGCGCCGCGCTGCGCTGGAACGAGTTTGGGGGGACCATCGGCGGTCCCATCAAGAAGGACAAGCTGTTCTTCTTCGTCGATTATCAAGGGCAGCGGTACGATACGCCGACCAGCACCGGACCCACCTCTCTGATTACGTCCGCCGAACGAACGGGCAACTTTTCACAACTGCTACCGTCCATTCAGCTTTACAATCCGTTCTCCTTGAACGCCGCCGGGCAGCGCACTCCTTTCGCCGGCAACATCATTCCGCAGAATCTGCTCTCTCCGCTCGCCTTGAAGATAGTCGATTCGCAGTACTATCCGACTCCCACCGGATCGGGATTGGTGAATAACTACCTGTATTCCTCGACCAGCGCCATCAACGGCGATCAGGGCGACGCAAAGATCGATTGGAATATCAGCGACAAGGACCGTTTCTTCGGACGCTACTCCCAAAGCAACATTAATGCGCCCTCCACCAATACCCTTCCGCTGAACTACAACGCCTTTAATCTGTTCCCGTCGCACAACGGCGTGATGGATTGGACTCGCACCGTGAGCCCCACTCTGGTCAACGATGCCCGCGTTGGCGTGAACTACGTGTTCGTGAACAACGGCGCGGCCGGCAACGGCGTGGAGAACTTTGCTCAGACCGTCGGCTTGCCCGGCGCCACGGAAGGCATCCTCCCCGCGATGAGCTTTAGCGGCGGATATGCCAGCCAGATCGGCAACCAGGACGTCTACCAGCTCTTCGCCGATGCGGTGATCCAGTATGAGGACACTGCCACGCTCACCAAGGGCGCCCATACCATTCACTTCGGTTTCCAGGGCTGGCGCGATCGCGTCGACACTTTCTATTCCGGCAACAACGGCAAAGCCGGAATCTTTACCTTTGACGGCCGCTACACCGCTGGCCCGAATCCGCTGGCCGTGGCCGGCGGCGGCAGCGGCGCCGGGGAAGCGGACTTCCTCCTGGGTCTCCCCTCGCAGGTTGGCGTCGGTACCAACGGCGGCACCTGGGGTCAGCGGGCGAATGTCATCTCCGCATTCGCGCAGGACGACTGGCGCATCAACCGCAATCTGACCCTGAACATCGGATTGCGTTATGAACTCCACACGCCGTGGGTGGAAGTGGACAACCGGCAGGCCAATTTCGGACTCATCAGCGGCCAGGTTGAGATCGCCGGCCAGGACGGCAACAGCCGCGCTCTGTACAACCAGTACAACGGCGCCACCAACTTCCAGCCGCGCGTCGGCTTTGCCTATACGCCCGGCGGCGGCAAGACTGTGTTCCGCGGCGCGTACACGATGTCCTCTTACCTCGAAGGAACCGGGACCAACCTCCGCCTCACCATCAATCCCCCGTTCGCCGTCGAAAAGAATGCGAACTATACGTCTCAATCGCTGCCCAGCTCAACTCTGGATCAGGGCTACTCGACCATCGGTTCGGCCACCGATCCTTACGCCGACGCGACGCTTCGCCTTTGGGATCCGAATGTGCGGCCGGCGGTTTCGAACCAATGGAACTTCACCATTCAGCGGCAGCTTAACCAGACCACCACCTTACAAGCCAGCTATGTGGGCCAGAAGAGCACTCACCTGATGGTGCCGATGCCGTACCTCCAGAAAGAGCTGCTACCGAACGGCACGGTGGTGAACAGCCCCTACCTCTCCGGTAATCCCACTCTCCAGGGCGAGATTGGCCAGATCTCCGGCACCGCCTCCAACGGTAACCAGACCTACAACGCGCTGCAGGTTGTGTTGAGCAAGCGCTTGAGCCAGGGACTACAATATAACGTCGCCTATACTTACTCCAAATGCATGACTGACTCCAGCGGCTATTACGGCTCCTGGGGCGGCCAGACCACGCCCACGTCACCCTACTGGCAGAACCTTTACGATCAAAAGGCCGAATGGGGCCCCTGCTACTACGACGTGACGCACATCCTGACAAGCTATGTCACTTATGATCTGCCCTTCGGCCGCGGACGCCAGTTCGGTAAGAGCATGAACAAGCTCACCGATGCGGTGGTCGGCGGGTGGGAAACAAACGCCATCCTCTCCTGGCACGGCGGCTTCCCGCTAACCCTGGAGGGCCCGGACGCCTCCGGCACTAACTCGCGCGGCGCCCGTCCCGATTGTATTGCGCCGCCCGATGTCTTCGGTGAGCAGGAGGCAACCGCGGCGTTGGGAGGCGGATACCAATGGTTCAGTCCCGCCAGCTATGCCGCGCCGACTCCGGGCACGTTCGGAACCTGCGGCGTCGGCACCGTTCGCGGACCGGGACTCCACACGCTCGATTTCAGCCTTTCGAAATTCTTCAGCGTCACAGAGAGGTATAAGGTGGAGTTCAGAACAGAGGCCATCAATCTGACGAACACGCCTATCTTGAATTCGCCCAGCGTGGGCCTCGGCGCAGGGATGGGCGTGATTCAAAGCGCACAAGGCGCGCGTCAGATCCAATTCGCCTTAAAGATGCACTTCTGAGCGGAATAAGGACGCCGCCCCTTGGGGCGTCCTGCCCGCCGAGTTCGCGGGTGGCTCAGCAAGTGTAGGCCCTGCTGCCTGGCGGGGAAGGGCCGGGCAGCTTTGTCAGCCGATCGGGTTTGCTTTGTGTCTCGAGCAAACCCGATTTCTTTTTTGCGGCGGCCGTACCTCCGCGACGCCCTCTTCTGAACCGCGTGCCTAAGCAAGCGGATAAACGAGCAGTTCCTCGCGGGCGCAGCGGCCGCTACACTCGAACCAGAAACGCTTCATGGCACGCTCTACCCTTTACTTCGCCCCTTTGCTGCTGGCTGCCTCTGTCTCCGCTCAAGCTCCACCCAGGCCCTCGGCCCCGGCAAAGCCGCAGACTGCCGCCATTCCGCTCTCCCGCGCCATCGAGCTCGCCGCGCAGGGGCATTGCGGCGAGGCTATGCCCGCTCTGAAGGCCGCCGTGGGCCGCCCCGCCGACAGCGCGATGAAGCGCGATGCGGGCGAGGCGGGTCTGCGATGCGCCATGACCTACAACCAAAGCGCCGATGCCACCCGGTTCATCGAATGGCTGCGGGTGGAGTTCCCTCGCGATCCGGAAATCCTTTACCTCGCCACGCACGTTTATTCGGATCTTTCGGTGCGCGCGTCCCAAGAGTTGCTCTTCACCAACCCCGGCTCGCCGCAGGTCCATCAGCTCAATGCGGAAGCCCAGGAGACGCAGGGGAATTGGGACGGGGCGCTTTCCGAATACCGCACCGTTCTTGAGCGAGACCCGCACACGCGGGGCATTCACTCCCGCATCGGGCGTCTAATTCTTTCGAAGCCTCCAACACCCACCACGCTCGATGACGCCAAGGCCGAATTCGAAGCTGAACTCAAAATCGATCCCGACGATGCGGCCGCCGAGTACGTGCTCGGTGAGATCGCGCGACAGAAGGAGCAATGGGACGACTCGGTCCGCCACTTCCGCAGAGCCAGCGAACTCGACGTGAGCATGGCCGACGCGTTTATTGGGTTGGGCCGGTCGCTTCTGGCGGCGGGACAAGTGGAACAGGCCATCGCGCCGCTCAAGCAGGCAGTCAAGCTTGAACCGGCGAATCCCACCACCCATTACTTCTCCGCGCTGGCGTTGGCCAAGGCGGGACGCAAAGAGGATGCGGACCGCGAGATGTCGCTCTACAAGGAAACGTCGGTGCGCGCTCAGAAACAGAAGGATGACATCAATGCCGGCGTTCTCGGACCTCAGCACATCGAGCAGCCCAAACCGTAGTCGCTGAGAGCGAGGGCCCACCGCCGGCGCCCGCAACCGTCTGGATTTCAAGGGCGCAGCCCTTGGCTATGATTAGGTATCCCAATTGCCCACCTCGCGCATAGGTCAGATGGGCTTAGCGAATCCATAGGAGCACCCTCATGAATGCAGCCGTTGTTCATGCCTTCGATGCGCCGCCCTGCTACACCACGTTCGCCGACCCCGTAGCGGAAGAAGGGGAACTGCCGGTGACGGTAACCGCGGCTGGTCTCCACCCCATCGTGAAAGCGCTGGCGAACGGTACGCACTACGGCAGTACCGGAGAACTGCCATTGGTGCCAGGAGTAGACGGAGTTGGAAAGTTAGAGGACGGCTCGCGCGTCTACTTCGGCATCTCGCGGAACCCATTCGGCGCTTTCGCCGAGCGGGCACTGGCGGCGAAGTGGATGTGCATCCCGCTTCCCGACAAACTGGATGACGCAACGGCGGCAGGCATCGCCAATCCCGCCATGTCTTCATGGGTGGCGCTCACTGAGCGAGCCCACTTCGTTCCCACAGAAAGCGTTTTAATCCTGGGCGCAACGGGTGTTGCCGGGCGGCTTGCCGTGCAGGTGGCAAAGCGGCTGGGTGCGCGGCGCGTGATAGCGGCCGGACGCAATCCGCAAGCACTCGAAACGCTGGCGGAACTCGGCGCGGATGCAGTAGTCTCGCTCGATCAGGAGCATGAAGGTTTGGTGGCTGCTTTTCGCGGTGAGTACGCGGAAGCGGGTTTTGACGTAGTTCTCGACTATCTGTGGGGTCATCCGGCCGAGCTTCTGCTGGAAGCCATCGCGCAGCGGGGGCTGCGTAAGACGGCGCCTCGCGTCCGGTATGTCCAGATCGGCGAGAGCGCCGGGCGGAGCATAGGCTTGGCGGCGGCGACTCTCCGCAGTTCGGGACTCGAGTTGCTGGGGAGCGGTTTCGGAAGCGCCTCTCTCCAGCAGATCAAGGCGTCTATCGCGGAGTTTTTCAACGTCGCCGCCACTGAGCCGTTCCAGTTCAACGTAAAGACCGCAGCCCTCAGCGATGTTGAAGCACTATGGAACAGCTCAGAGGAAGGCACACGATTGGTTTTTCGGCCGTGAGGGAGGCGGGACCGTCTTTTGGTCCCACAAGCCGGCAAGCCGGCATTCCCAAGCCACCTGATCTTGGACAAGGAAGCCGGACCTATTTTCACGGTCGTATCGTTTGGCCGGTTTGACACTTGGCTACTAACAGGTACAAGCCTCAAGATCGCCGGTGGGCGGCGGTAATCGAACAGCGATGAGCGAAACAGTGGCCCTGGGATTTCGCGCCCACTCCGGCTGGACAGCCGCCGTGGCGGTGGCCGGGTCGCCGGTGAAGCCGATCATCGTGGAACGACGCCGGATCGAGACCGCCGACGCTAGGCTTCCCGGTTCTAAGCAGCCCTATCATGCGGCTGAGGGGCTTGATAGCGAGAGCGCCGAAGCCCTGATTCGCCAATGCCGGGAGAGTTCGACGCTGCTCGCCACGCGAGCCCTGAGCGCTTGGGCGGCTCAACTCAGAGAGGACGGCTTGACCGTGGTTGGAGCCGGCATTCTCTTCGCGTCAGGACGCCCTCTACCGGACCTTGCTGCAACGCTCCGTTCCCACGCGCTGATTCATACAGCGGAAGGCGAGTTCTTCCGGAAAGTGTTGATGAGCGCTTGCGAACACTGCTCGCTGCCAGTGACAAAAGTAAGAGAGCGCGAGGTATGGGAGAAAGCCGCAACGGTATTCGAGCTATCTGGCGCCGCTCTGAAAACAACGCATCGCCGAAGTCGGGAAGTCGATAGGGCCCCCCTGGCGCGAGGACGAAAAGTTGGCGTCGCTCGCGGCATGGATCGCGCGGACCGAAGCCACCTCAGGTTCTCGCCCGGCACCGCTCAAATGCTTGAATTAGTCTGGAGGTTCCACGAGAACACGGCGCCAGTGGCTGGATCCGTGAGCTTGATCGCCTCGAAGGATAGAGAAAAGGTCTCCACGGCCTCGGTGCCCGGAAAATTCAACGCGGTCACAAAGACGTTGGTCAATGTGAAGGTGACCACCGGTTTGGTAATTGCGGTGACGGTGGCTGTGGAGTAGTAATTAATGGTGACCGGGCCCGCGATGTGAGATCCGAGTACCAGGGCCGAGAACAGCGGTACCGAGCAGGAATCGGAGGGTTTCGTTATCTGGAATGCCGAAAACGTCGGCTTTCCCGCCGACGCGGTGCCAGTGAGAGCCGGGCCACTGATTGAAAAGGCGGCGCTGGTCACGGGAAATGTGGAGGTTACGGCGCCGGCGACTGTGCAGGAGAGGTTCGACGGGAAAGTAACGGTGACCGCCGTTTGGGCCAAGGCCGGCGCGGCGGCGATCATTGTGAGCAGGATGAGGAAATTCAATTTGCGCATGTTTGTCTGTTCCTTATGAAGCGTGATTCGGAGAGGGTCACCGGCGAGACTCGGAATCGATAGATTGCGCGATTCAGGCCCGGACCCGATCCCTTGTGAATCAGGCTCTTAGAGGAGTATACAGCGAAATCGCTCGTTTTCGATCACGGCTCCGTTCGTCCGGGGGCGCATGGGTACGATAGTGGATCATGGCTACGCTTGCAAACCATCGACTCCTTGCGGGGCGCGATCCTGCCATACCGCTCAGTGAAAACACGCACCTTCTGCGCTGGGTGGAGAAGATGGCCCACCTCACCAAGCCCGAGGCCATTCATTGGGTGGACGGGTCGGCCCAGGAGTATGACGCTCTCTGCAGCTTGTTGGTGGAAGCGGGGACGTTCGTCCGCCTGAACCAGGAGTTGTGGCCGGGTTGTTTCCTGGCGCGCTCCGACGCAAGCGACGTGGCTCGCGTGGAAGACCGCACCTTCATCTGCTCGCTCTCGAAAGAAGCGGCGGGACCGACCAATAACTGGATGGACCCGTACCAGATGCGCCGGAGACTGAAGGGGCTGTTCAACGGCTCTATGCGCGGGCGGACCATGTACGTGCTGCCGTACAGCATGGGTCCGGTGGGCGGCCCCATGTCCCAGATCGGCGTCCAGCTCACCGATTCGCCGTACGTCGTGGTGAACATGCGCATCATGGCGCGCATCGGTCTCGCCGTGTTCAAAGAGATCGATAAGGATTACAAGCGGGTGGTGCCCTGCATGCACAGCGTGGGGATGCCGCTGGCGCCCGGTCAGGCTGACGTCGCATGGCCCTGCAACTCTGAGAAGTACATCGTCCATTTCCCGGAGACCCGCGAAATCTGGTCGTATGGATCGGGATATGGGGGCAACGCGCTGCTCGGCAAGAAGTGCTTTGCCTTGCGCATCGCTTCCAATATTGCGCGCGACGAAGGCTGGATGGCGGAGCACATGTTGATTGTTGGAGTGGAGGATCCGCGGGGCCAGAAGACGTACATTGCGGCGGCTTTCCCGAGCGCCTGCGGCAAAACGAATCTGGCGATGCTGATTCCGCCGAAGGGTTTCGAGGGTTGGAAAGTCTGGACCGTTGGTGACGACATCGCCTGGATCAAGCCGGACGCCAATGGAGAGTTGCGCGCTATTAATCCCGAGGCGGGCTTCTTTGGCGTTGCCCCGGGAACATCGGCGAAGACGAATCCGAACGCCATGGCAACGCTGAAACGGAACACCATCTTCACCAACACGGCGTTGACCCCGGATGGGGGCGTGTGGTGGGAAGGAATGACGGATAATCCGCCCGCCGAATGTCTGGACTGGCGGGGCAAGCCATGGACGGCCCGGATTGCGAAGAGCACGGGGGCCACGGCGGCGCATCCGAATGCGCGGTTTACGGCGCCCGCGAAACAATGCCCGACCATCGATCCGGAGTGGGAGAATCCCGAAGGTGTTCCCATCAGCGCCATTGTGTTTGGCGGGCGCCGGGCCACCACCATGCCGCTGATCTATCAGGCCTTCAACTGGAGCGCCGGGGTTTACTCGGGGGCGACTATGGGCTCTGAGACCACAGCCGCCGCCGCTGGACAGGTGGGGCGCGTTCGGCGCGACCCCATGGCGATGCTGCCATTTTGCGGATATCACATGGGCGATTACCTCCGGCACTGGATCAGGATGCAGCGCTCGCTCACTGTGACACCGCGCATTTTCCATGTGAACTGGTTCCGCAAGGATGAGAACGGCAAGTTCCTGTGGCCTGGATTCAGTGAGAACATGCGGGTCTTGCAGTGGATCGTCGACCGGGCGCATGGACGTGCTCAAGGCCGCGAAACGCCGATCGGCTGGATGCCGGGGTACGACGACTTTGAATGGCAAGGGCTGGAGTTCTCACGCGAGAGGTTCGAAGAACTGCAGGCCTTTCATCGGTCCGAGTGGCGGGCGGAAGTCATTGGGCACGAGGAGTTGTTCATCGATATCCACGACCATATCCCGCCGGAAATGATCTACGAACGGGAACTGCTGATCTGCCGTCTATAGAACGTTGAAAAAATTCGCGCCTGACAGAACGCGGCGAACGCTTCCGAGCCGCAGCCGTCAGGGCAGCCACCGGTTGTGCCGGCCTCAACGCCCCTTCTGAACCGCGCGCGTGAGCAAGCGGGTTAACGGGCAGTGCCTCGCTGCCCAAGTCACTTCCTGAGACTGAGATTTTTCCCATGTCCTCAGGAAGCGACGCGTTGTGCTGGCTCCGACGGCCTTCCGAACCGCGCGCGTAAATGCAAGCAAAGCGGTTTAACCAAATGGTTTAACCCGCATTACCTCGCTACAGAGCCGGAGAGCAGGCGTGAAGCGTGGTTCGGCTCCGAGATGGAACTAAGACTTATCCCAATTTTGCCGAAATTAACAGGGAAGATGAATCCGGTGCGCTTGCCGGATTGGCCGATTGGCCGATTGGCGGGCGAAACGGGGGCTACTGAGGGACATGGCGTCCTTAGGGACGCCGCGCTATCGAAACACAAAACAACGCACTAAGCAGACAACTCTTGTGGACTCTTAATTTTCGCCGTCCCCATTCAATTTCAGGCGGCGAGTCCCTAGCGCCGCCGACCGGCGGAAGAGGTCACCTTTTTCTATGAGTTTTATTCGGCTTCCGTATTTCATTCTGATAAAAACCCTGTGCTTGGCCGCCGTCTGTTCTTTTCCGGCAATAGCGGCCGTGACGGTAAGTCCTACGGCAATCACGCTCACGACGGGCCAATCGAAGACGTTCGCGGCAAGCGTCAAGAGTGTGAAGTGGTTAGTGAACAATGTCGCATCCGGGAACTCGACGGTAGGTACGATTGACGCGAACGGCAACTATCTGCCGCCGAAAACCGTACCGTCGCCGAATGTGGTCAAGGTGACGGCTGTGAACTCGGCGAATGCGGCCGACACGGCCTCCGCTTCAGTGACGCTGCAGAATCCTGTTCCAGCCATTTCGACGCTCAGCCTGAGCCAGGTGAACACGAAGCTCTCATTTGTTCTCACCGTTACGGGTACGGCCTTTCTGCCTCAGGCGGCTGTCACGTTTAGCGATGGCACGCCTCTGACGATCACCGCGCAATCGAGCACGCAGATTACGGTGACCGGCGCCACGCAAACGGCGGGAGGCGGGTCGATTCAGGTGGCGGTGACCAATCCGGGCTCGGGCGCGACAACGTCGACCTCGAAAACCCTGAAGGTGGCAGCTCCAGTGACCATTAGCGTGTACCCGCCGGCGGCGACACTTCGCGCCGGGGCAGCGCGGACGTTCACGCCGACTGTCGGTAACGCGTTAGTGAAGACCGTCACATGGAGCTTGAGCGCGACGAACCCGGCCACGAACCAGCCGACCGCCGCGCCGGCCTTTGTCGGGACCATCGATGCGCAGGGAAACTATTTGACGCCGGCCGTGATCGGCGTGGCCGCTGTCACTGTGACGGCTACCAGCGTGGCCGATCCAACGCAATCCGCCACGTCGCTGATCACGCTTCAAAATGCTCTACCCGTTATTACCGCGGTTACCTCGCCGGTGATCGCCGGGAATGTGACGCTCACTGTGACTGGAACAGGTTTTGCTCCGTCGGCCACCGTGACGGGAGGCGGAACAGGTTGGGCTGTAACGTGGTTGAGCCCCACCAGGCTGACCGCCACCGGCGCCGTGAGCCCGCCGGTAGGAGGAGTGATCACAGTAAAGGTCAGTAATCCGAACCCTGGCGGATCGGTGTCCGCGCCGTTCATCGTGATCGTGAACAACGCCGGAACGCAAGTGACCTATAATGACGCCCGCCGTTTCCTCGAACAGGCCACCTGGGGGCCCACGCCGCAGGATATTGCCCATCTGCAGAATATCGGCATCCCGGCGTGGCTCACCGAACAGTTCAATATGCCGCCCTCGCAGTA
>CAJCIT010000141.1 GCA_903970405.1 Acidobacteriaceae bacterium
GGAATAGCATTGAGACCGTCGCCGCCCTTCTCAGGCTTGGACTCATGACGGCGGCGTCCGCTAAAGGGAACGAAATCGTCTTCGCCTGCCGGCGTGAGCACGGGTATGGTCTCCGGCTTCGCAACCTTCGCTGGGATCTCAGGAGCGGCCGTGACATCCGCGCGCATCACTGGTGGGGGGGCCGTCGCCGGCGCTTCCGCGGGAACGGCTTTCGCGACGACAGCCGGCGGCGCTTGCACGGCGGCAATCGGCTCAATCGCAGGCGCCGGTGGGGAAGCTGCGGCGGGACTGTCGGCGTCGATTGCAATCTCTGGAAGATCCGCCGGTTTAACTGAATCCGGGGCCAGCTGCGATTCGGCGCCGGAACGCGACGACGGCAAGCTCCGAACCGCGGCGGGATCTTCTCCCACAATTTGATCTCCTGACTTTGCGGTCAGCGGAAGAAGGAAAGTGTGATGGCACACCCGATCGGTCAAACGCGAACGCCGCGGACGGACAAGGAAGCCGTAGCGCGTCGGTTTGAACTTCTCGGGCTTCACCAGCATTGTCACTCGCCGGGGGCCGGGAAACAGGTCGTCAAAGAGTTCCAGCTCGCGCTCCGTCAGCTTTAGATCGCTGCGTCCGTGCGAGATGAACCAGCCTGCCAGCGCGAGGTCTCCATGTGACTCGTGGTGGAATGGTTTCGCAGTCTGGGTCTTCAAAGCCTCGACATCGGCCTCCGATAGGACAAAGCTTGGGCCGAGCTGATGCTGGCATTCGATCGCCTGGTAGGCGATGAGGGTGAGCCCCTCAGGCTCCTCGGTTCCGTAAAGCAGGCCGCCCACCTCCAGGCCGCCGTGCGGGATGCGCCGGTAGCCGTCGCCGACAAAGAAGTCGATCTCCCGGAGCAAAGGCAGTGAATACTTGATGCGGAACGGGGCGCCAGGCGGGTTCCACAAGCCAAATGAAATCGGCGGCGATTCGGCAGTCATGCGGCCAAGTGTCCGGGTGTCACCGGCGCAATTCCGGAGGTGCTGGTATTCGCGTCATCTGAATCCATGGTATCTTCCTGCAGCACATAATAGAAGGTCACCACGCCCATGGCGAGCCCAATAATCAGGATCAGGCTGAACCAGCGCGCTGAGCGAATGGACCAAAAGTCATCCTGCTCCATCAGCGCGGCCGTGTAACGCACAATAGCCAGAGCCAGAGCCAGCGCCAATCCAAGCTTCCAACCCCACGGCATCAAGTCCAACGCGGCCTGGCCGCCAATTTCCGACCAGGCGGTGAAAATAGCGACAATCGCAATCAGAAACTCCAGCGTCAAGACAAGCCGCAATACTTTCGGCGTCATTCAAAAAACCCTGACCATTCTACGACTCGAACGCGGCGTTCTGAAAAGCGGTCAGTCACCGCCGGCCGCCCGCCAGAAGGCGCTTATGGCCTCGACGCGCGGCGCGTGCAGCCGCGTGAGGTTGCCACCAAGAATCTGGGCCGCCTCCGGCTCCTCCAATCCAAGTTCATAAAGAGCGGTGGCCTGCGCGTCGAAAACAGCCGCATGCCACCCGCGCGGGAAGTAGCTCGAATCGGTCCCAAACAGCAGACGTTCGCGGCCGATGGTTTCGATGGCGCGACGAAACACCGTACGCAGATCCAACCCCTCATAAGCCATCCAGCGGTTGGTACTGGATGTATCGAGCCAAACGTTGGGACAGAGATCGGCAAGCATCAGCGCCTCGCGAAACATTCCCGCCCCGAAGTGTGGCACAACGAAGCGGACCCGCGGGAAACGGTTCGCCACCGGATGCACATCCAGTGGATTCGACAGGCGCATGTCGAAGGGGCTGGGCAGAGCGAGCCGCTTGCGAATGCCCACGCTCAGCGCCCCGCAGTGCACGAACACCGTGAGGCGATGCTCAGATGCCAGTTCCAGCAGCGGGATCAAGCGCGAATCCGTGATCGGTACCCGGTGCATTGCGGGAAACAGGCAAATGGCGTGCAGATGGGGGTTCCGGGCGGCGGCTTCAATCCGGGCGGCGAGATCCGGTTGTTGTGGATCCACCATGAAGTATCCGTAGAAACGGCCGGGATACTGGGCGACCGCCACGGAGACACTGGCTTCGTCGCCGGGTGCGCTGGCAATCAGGCACGCGCGTGAAACGCCCGCCGCATCCATCGCACTCACCCACGCCGCGGCGAGCGAAAGAGAGTCAGTAGGAATTTCGAAATCGAGTAGCGGCTTCAATGCCTGCGCGGTCTCAAGCCCCTTCTGCCGCGCTAAACCCAGATAGAAATCCGGCGAGAAAAAGTGGACATGCGCGTCGCCCACTGGAACTTCGCCCCATGGTGTATGCGCCATGCCTTTGATGATACGCGCCGCCGGCGTGTGTTAGCTTGCAATTTCATGAGAGAGTGGGCCCCCCAGTCGTGGCGCTCGAAGCCGGCCGCACAGCAGCCGGCCTACCCGTCGGCGGAAGAATTGGACCGGGCGGTGGATGAACTGCACCGCCTTCCTCCTCTGGTCACCTCCTGGGAGATCGATGCCCTGAAGGCGCAATTGGCCGGATGCGCGGCGGGCACACGGTTCCTCTTGCAGGGGGGCGATTGCGCAGAGCGTTTTGCCGATTGCACATCCGACGTCATCACCAGCAAGCTGAAGATCCTGCTTCAGATGAGCCTGGTTCTGGTACAGGGAGGCGAACGCCCTGTCACGCGCGTTGGCCGATTTGCCGGCCAGTACGCCAAACCGCGTTCAGAGGATTTCGAAACGCGCGACGGCGTCACTCTGCCGAGCTTCCGAGGCGATTCCGTCAACCGCTCAGGCTTCACGCTGGAAGAACGAACGCCTGACCCGCATCTTCTTCTACGGGCCTACGAACGCTCCGCCCTGACGCTCAACTTCATTCGCGCCCTGATCCGGAGCGGCTTCGCCGACCTGCACCATCCGGAGAACTGGGACTTGGCTTTCGCCCGCCACTCGCCGCTTGCCGCGGAGTACGCGGCCATCGCCAAGCGGGTCTCCGGGTCGCTCCAGTTCATGGAGAACATTCTAGGAGTGCAGAACGGCGAAATGCGCTGGGTGGATTTCTTTTCAAGCCACGAGGCTCTGCAACTCCATTACGAAGAAGCGCAGACGCGGCAGGTGCCGAGCCACACCGGCTGGTACAACCTCTCCACGCACTTCCCGTGGATCGGCATGCGGACCCTGCAGTTAGACGGCGCCCACGTGGAATACTTCCGGGGCATTGTGAATCCTATTGGCATCAAGGTGGGACCCGGCTTTACAAAGGATCTTGTGGCGCGTCTGCTTGACGTGCTCCATCCCCACAATGAACCCGGACGTTTAACGTTGATTCACCGCCTGGGCAACAAAGGCGTTGGCGATACGTTGCCGAAACTGATCGATACGGTCCGTGCCACCGGCAAGACAGTGGTGTGGTGCTGCGATCCGATGCACGGCAACACCATCGCGACCAGCGACGGCACAAAGACCCGGCACTTTGACGACATCGTGGGCGAACTGGAGCAGGCATTCGCGATCCACCGCGCAACTGGCAGCCACTTGGGCGGCGTGCACATTGAACTAACTGGCGAAGATGTCACCGAGTGCCTGGGCGGGGCTAGGAACCTGAGCGATACGGACTTGAAACGCGCCTACCGGTCTGAGGTCGATCCCCGGCTGAACTATGAACAGGCGCTGGAAGTGGCGATGAGGATTGGGCGATTAATGGCGGAGTGAGGACGGTGCCGGCCGGAAGTAATTAAACTTCCACTCGAAGTGGCTGCCTTGCCAAGTCGTCCGGGTCAAAGTATATGTTTTCTATATAGACTATGACAAAGAATCCAACCAAGTTCGCCAAGCTCTTCAGCAACGGGCAGAGTCAGGCGGTGCGTCTTCCGAAGGAGTTTCGATTTGAAGGCGATCGAGTACGTATCCGTCGCCTTGGCAGCGCGGTTGTGCTGGAACCTCTTGTTTTCGATGTGAAGAAATACTTTGCGGACATCGACAGTTGCGGAGCAACAGATTTTATGGCGAAAGGCCGAGAACAACCGCCTATGCCCGAGGGAGTTGATTTTGACTAAAGCCTACAGCCTGGACTCCAGCACCTGTATCGACGTAATCCGTGCCACGAACCTCAAAGCCAGACAACAGTTTGAGCAAGCGGTGGTATCCGGTCATGAGATCGTCATCTCCTCCATCGTTCTACACGAACTCACTCTTGGCGTGGGAAGAAGCAAACATCCGCAACGGAGTTCCGCGGCCTTAAGCTTTTTTCTCGGCGGAGTTTCTGTTTTGGATTTCACAGCAGACGATGCTGTGTCATCAGGTCACGTTCGGGCAGATCTAACCAACGGCGGACCGAGCATCGGGCCGTTCGATACTTTAATCGCAGGTCAAGCACTCAGACGCAATCTGACCCTGGTAACGGGGAACGTCAAGGAATTTTCAAGAGTGAAGCATCTGGTTGTTGTGAACTGGTCAAGTTAACCCTGCGAAAACTTGACCCCGCTGAAACCTTGCTTCCGTCCCGGGCCGCACATTCCCGTCCCACAAACGAAACGAACCTCGCCTGCTGTCGCCTGTAACTCACTGAAAACTCGACGGCCCTCGCCGTGCAACGGTCCCTCTGACAAGTTCTTGTCAAGGAGATCCCATGCGCCGCTTGCTCCCCGCTTCCGCTGTTTTTTGCCTCTTGGCCGGCGAAACGTTGTTCGCCGCCGACGGCTGCAAAGCTGATCGCTGGAACTGGAACGATAGACCCACCGTTGCCGAAAGCCGTGAGCAGCATCTTGCCGCTGCCTCCAACACCTCCATTAACCCCGGGCCCAATGGCGGAATCACCGTTCATGGTTGGAATAACCCGGATGTCCTGATCAAAGCGTGCATCCACGCCGCCGCGCCCACCGAAGCCGAAGCCAATGCCCTTCTCAAGGAAATCAAGATCGCCCGCGGCCCCGGCGACATCCAGCCCGATGGCCCCGCAAGCTCGCACTCGCGTCATTGGGACGTATCTTATGAGATCTGGATGCCCAATAAGTCGAATGTCGACATGCATGCCTTGAATGGCGGCATCTCGATTGAGTCGCTGGAGGGCAGGCTGCGCTTCCGCACCGAAAACGGGGGCGTTCACCTGACCGATGTAGCGGGCGATGTGGACGGCGTCACACAAAATGGCGGCGTCACCATCGAACTGAGAGGATCATCCTGGCGCGGCGCAGGGCTGCGGGCCGAAACTACCAATGGCGGCATTCAGATGAGAGTGCCGGAGGGTTACTCGGCGGACGTTGAAGCATCCACCGTGAATGGCGGCTTGCATGTCGACTTTCCGGTGCAGGTCAGCGGCAATATCGGCAAGTCACTGTCGTTTAAGCTCGGCTCCGGCGGCCCCCCGATTCGCGCGAAGACGATCAATGGCGGGGTACACATCTCCAAAGGCTGAGTATTCAAGATATTGACGTCCTACAGCTCGATCTCCACGGGCTTCAGGTTCCAGATCTCGTCCGCGTATTGCTTGACGGCGCGGTCGGATGAGAAGAAACCCATCCGGGTGGAGTTCAAGATGGACTTGCGCGTCCATTCCTCTTCGTTGCGATACAGCGCGTCCACTTGATCCTGGGCGTCGACGTAAGAACGGTAGTCCGCCAACAACATGTAAGGATCGCTGTCCAGCAGATTGTCGGTCAGCGGCCGAAACAGCTTGCGGTCGCCGTCGTTGAAGTCGCCGTTCTTGATCGCGTCTACCGCTTCCTTCAATTCTTCGTCCTTCGCGTAGTAATCGCGAGGATTGTAACCGCGGGCTTTGAGGTCGTTCACTCCCTGGACATCCAGGCCGAAGAGGAAGAAATTCTCGTGTCCAACATGGTCGCGGATTTCAATGTTCGCGCCGTCCAAAGTGCCGATGGTGAGCGCGCCGTTCAGCGAAAATTTCATATTGCCCGTGCCGGACGCTTCCTTGCCGGCTGTTGAAATCTGCTCGGAGAGATCGGCTGCCGGATAGAGTTTCTGGCCCAGCGTCACGTTGTAATCCGGAAGGAAGACTACCCGCAGCCGGCCACGCACTGACGGGTCGTTATTGACCACGTCACCCACCGAGTTAATCAGCTTAATGATCAGCTTTGCCATGAAGTAGCCCGGGGCGGCTTTACCTCCGAATAGGAATGTCCGGGGCACAATCTCGGCATCGGGGTTCTTCTTGAGGCGCTGGTAAGCGGTCACTACGTGCAGCACCTTGAGATGCTGCCGCTTATACTCGTGAAACCGCTTCGCGATGACATCGAAAAGCGACGCTGGATCAACGTCAACCTTCAGCGTCCGGTGGATGTAGGCGGCGAGATCCGCCTTAACGGCGTGCTGAGCCTCCCGCCACTTTGCGCGAAACGCGGCATCTTCGGCAAGCGGTTCCAGCTTCGTCAATTCATTCAGGTCAGTCACCCATTTCGTCCCAATATGGGAAGTGATCATCGCGGCCAGGCGAGGATTCGCCTCCAGAAGCCAGCGCCGGGGCGTGATGCCGTTTGTCTTATTGCTGAACCGCTCCGGATACATCTCGTAAAAGTCAGGCAGGAGCTGATGTTCAACCAAGTCGGTGTGAAGCGCCGCAACGCCATTGATGGCGTGACTCCCGAGCGTGGCAAGGTTCGCCATACGGACGTACCGCTCGCCGGATTCGTCGATCAGCGAAAGGCGCGAGACTTTGGCGTTGTCCCCCGGATACTTGGCGCGCACCGCGTTCAGGAACCGGCTGTTGATCTCATAGATGATCTCCAGATGGCGCGGCAGCATGGCGCCAAACAATTGAATGGGCCAGCGTTCCAGCGCTTCCGGCAGCAGCGTGTGATTTGTGAAGCCGAACGTCTTCACGGTCACGTCCCAGGCCGCCTCCCAGCTCAATTCGTTTTCATCGATCAGCAACCGCATCAACTCAGCCACGCCGATGGATGGGTGCGTGTCATTCATTTGCAGCGCGAACCTTTCGTGGAAGCGGTCAGGCGCGCCGCCTCTGGATTTAAACGCGCGCATCATATCCTGCAATGAGCAGGAGACGAAGAAGAACTGCTGCTCCAGCCGAAGCTCCTTGCCATGAATGTTGTCGTCGTTCGGGTACAGGATCTTTGAGATGTTCTCACTCTGGACCTTTGCGCGGACGGCGCCGTAAAAATCGCCCACATTGAACGCCGCAAAATCGAAGGATTCCGGCGCTTCGGCCTTCCAGAGCCGCAGAGTATTGGCGGTGTTCGTGTGATGGCCGGGAATAATGGTGTCGTACGGCACCCCGCGCACCACGCGGTCGCTGACCCAGCGGACTCGGTATTTTCCCGTGGCGTCGCTATAGGCTTCGGTGCGGCCGCCGAATGGGACGTCCACTGTGGCTTCCGGGCGGGCAATCTCCCATGGATTGCCGAAGTGCAGCCAGTTATCACCGGTTTCCACCTGCCAGCCATCGCGGATCTGCTGGTCGAATATGCCGAACTCATAGCGCAGACCGTATCCCACCGCCGGATAGTGAAGCGTGGAGAGGGAGTCCAGATAGCAGGCCGCCAGCCGCCCCAGTCCGCCATTGCCCAGACCCGGCTCCTCCTCGGCGTCGACGACGCTGTCCAGATCGATACCTAGCCCGCTGAGCGCCGCCCTGCTCTCCTCCACGATGCCCAGGCTCAGGAGGTTATTCATCAGATGACGGCCCAGCAGGTATTCCGCGGAAAGATAACCCACTATCCGGACGCCGTTATCCAGGTACGTCTCGGTGGTCTTTAGCCATCGTTGAAGCAAGCGATCGCGCACCGTGTAGGCGAGCGCCATGTACTGATCGTGCTTCGTGGCGATCTCGGGGAATTTCCCCTGAACATAAAAGAGGTTATCCAGGTAGGCGCGTTTCAGCCCCTCCGCCGACATGAT
>CAJCIT010000142.1 GCA_903970405.1 Acidobacteriaceae bacterium
GGCCTGTACGGTTGGAAACCTCGTGAGGGCGTAGTCGATGCCCGCGTTGCGCGCCGCGCTCAGGCCGCGGTTCGCCTGCACCACATACCGGATCGGATTCGGAGACGCGGCGATAATGGACTTTATCTGCAGATCGGATTCAAGAAAAGGACAACCGTCATTAACTACAACGATGGCGATAGGATAGCGGCTCTGCTGACGGATCGCCGAAGCCAGCGCGTCAGCCACCAACACGCTGTGCTTGAAAAGCGGGACAACAATCGCAATGGTTGGACAGTCAGACCGATCCGGCATTTGGTTCAATCCCCGGGACGGCGGCACTGAAGACCTTGTCGGCGTCGCCCGTTCCGTTGCGGTCGGCGAGCGGCTTCGGCAGAATGCTGAACTCGAACATGGCGAACCTGGCCCAGGCAAAGTCCGGACTTGCCTCTGGAGACAGGCGTGTTACCAGAAAGACCGATAGACGCTCTTCACGCGATGCGGAAACGGGCACGGAAATGGTCTTCTTTTCGAGGGGCGACAGGCTTTTCCAACCGGAGAACGTGGTGGAAGGGGCATCCAGCCGATCGAGCCGCGCCAGTTGCAAGCTCCCGTCTCGAGGCGGGCAAACCAGCAATCCGAAGTGCGTCGTGCTTGAGCGTTCGTGCGCCAGATGAATCTGCGCCGCCACCTGCCAGGCATCCTTGGGAACCGCTACGTCAATGCGGGCGGCAGTCACCGATCCGCCCTTGCGCGGATGAACTGTTATGCAGCCGATCTCCCGATCGAAGGCCACTAGCGCCGGTCTTTCGTCCTCCACTGGAGGAGCGACCTGGGTCACGGTTCCGTAGACTTCATAGGGAATGAATTCCGCCCGCGGCTGTGGCGCATCGATGGGTCGGATCGCACCAGTGGTGGCCCCCACTCGGACACCGGGCGCCGCGTTGAAGATTCGCAGTGCCATCGGCGCGTCCAGGTATGATCCGCTTTCGGCGCGCGCCCGGAACGCCGCATAGGGATGAGGCGGGCCCAACGACAGCGCCCAACCGCCGCCATTGTGAGCCAACTCGAAAACCGCCTCCAACGTCAAGGCTGGCTCGTCAATGGCGCGGTTGAGCGCCAACTCAACCCATCCATTCGCCACCTCGGCGCCGATCTCCCAGACTCCGAAAAGTGTTCCGGTTTCAATCGCCCTCAGCGTGACGCGAAGTGGCTGAGCCTCAGCCGGCTTTGTGGCGACGTGAACGGCAAAACCCGAGAAACCATATGAGTCAACGGGCAAATACTGGATCACCGGGCTGTTGCCGGACGCCGTAGCTGAAGTTGGCGGATATTCGAAAATCTCCGCCGCGCGCTGAAACGTTTGCCGGGTCACGTGTTCTTCCAGGCGTGAGAAGCTGTGCTGAAGGCGCTCGAACTCGCTGCGATAAGCCGCCAAGTCAAGAGCCGCACGGCCGGCATGGCTGCGCTGCGATTGCAGGTTTTCGGCAAAGCACTCGATAGCCGAAGAGAGAATGGCTTTCTCGTCGAACTCCGGAATGTGCTTGAAGGCGACCCCGGCGGCCGGCAGCTTGGAGATCCACTGGTAGCGGATCGTTTCAAAGAGGTCCGCCGGCCCCACCACAATAATGCCCAGCAGATTTGGAAGATCGAGGCGCCAGTCTTCCAGATCGAAGCTGGATACCATTTCTTCGCCCTTGTAAAACTCAAACGAGTAATCGCGTGACTGTTTGCAGTACATCCACTCGATCCCGCCGGCGCCCGGCAACGCTTTGAGCTCGTCGGGCGATTGGATAAGGACCGCAATCTGAAACGTGGTTTCCGATGGCGCTTTCATGTCGAACCTGCGCGGTTGGATGGCTGTCCCGGCCTCGGGTGTCGTCGGCGGCAGCTGGCCGGTAGGGATTTCTTCATGGTCGGCATACCGGCGTTGCAAAAACGAGCCGCTTCCGTAATCGACGCTAAGCCGGCTTGACATAAGGACAGGATTTCAGATGCTGGTATTGTACTAGAAATCTCGGCGTTTTCCGGAACCTCCTCGCGGATCCGTTACGTGCGGATACGGCCTCAAGGCCGCTTCAGAATCACCACGGTCTGGTAGTTGTGATGATCGTTAATGAACTGAATCTCACTGAACAAGGGACCCCATTTCCGCTGCAGGTATTTCCGCGGCAGAAAGGTGTTGATGTTGTATGCTTCGGCCTCCGAATACTCCAGAACCAGGCGCTCAGAGAGAGGTTCCCGGCATCGTTCGGCCAGAAACTCATCGTTCCTGCCTCGCGAAATCGACCGCAATAGCCACTCCCAGGCCGGGTCCTTCAAACGGTCCCAAACATTCTCGTCGAGGACGGTCAGGTAGAGATGGCCTCCAGGACGCAGAATGCGCCGCAGTTCCAGAAGCCACGGTATCTCGTCCTGATCGAGATGGGTAAACACAGAGTACGCCGATATCAGATCGAAGTATTTGTCTTCCAGCGGCAGCGATGGCTGGATTCTATTTTGAAAGGCATGAATCGGGCGGCCAAAAAAGCGATCCACCCATTCGATCCAATTCACATTGATGTCACAGAGCCAAACCTCTTTCGCCGGATCTCTGGTCACATGCCGGGACACCCGCCCGGTGGCGCCGCCGAAATCAAGGTACCGCACGCGGCCGCCCACGGCCGACAGGTAACGCGTCATCTTGCAACAATCGACGTACCCGGAGAGCCAATACTCAATGTGCCGGTCGTCATAGTAGTTCTCGCGGTCTTCGGTGGCCGGAATCGGCATTTCGTCGGACAACAACAGATCGACCACCTGAGGCTGCCGGTAATAATGCAGATGCTCCGCGGTGTTGACGGCCCCAGGATAGAACTCTCTGGGCAAGCCGGCATTTTCGCAAAGCGGCCGGCGGATATCGAAGTATGTTTTGGCCCCGCTCATGCCTGTTGTGCCCGCGTTGCCACAAAGCAATGTGGGCTGAAATCAACGAACCGCCTTATCGGCGAGAGCCGCTCGCCTGGGACCGCCAATCTCCGGATTGCCAAAGGGGGCGGGGAGGTCATTCGGAAGTCATCCCGTGACTGATGCCGTTGTCTTCAAGAAAATCGCGGACAATTCGATAATTCAATGCGAATCTCTCATTAAACTCCGCGAATATCTCCCTCCGCATGAACCTTCTTAGAGAAAATGGCCGCCTGTCCATGATGTCATGGTGGGGAATGGAGAAATGTTCGGCCATCTCGCGCGTCCGGCTGTCGTAAGTAATATAGATGGCCGGTAAGCCCAGTGACAACGCCATCAAATTGCCGTGAAGCCGATAGCCCAATACAAAATCGAGTTGTTTGATCATTCCTTCATAATCCGAAGGCGACACTCCAAAGAACATCCTGCGCCAGTATAAGTCTTCAAGCCACGGCATGCTGTCAAGGTCCCAGCCGGTCTCCATCATTAACTTCTTGGCGTGATCGATCCGCTCATAGGCTCGGTAATAGAAGATCTTCTCCTCTGTTTCTCCCTGGGACAGAATATAGAGGTCGTACTGATTTGCGAGCTTCTTCAAAATCGAGAGCTCGCAGGCAGTTGCTGCGCTGACATCGTCGCAATAACCCGGCGAAAAGCCCCGGGTTAATGTAAATCCGACCCGCGCCGCCTGTTCCGGCGGCCAGGAAATCCGCAGCCCGGCGTTGTTCGATCTGAATAAGCTCGGGCATCCAATCGGTGTTACGTTCTTGACGCCAACATCCTCCAGAACGGAGGCTGTAAACCTCCCTCGACATCCGATCGAGTGCGACCGCTCCGCGATCATAGTCAAGAAGCGCACCGATACCTTACTAAGATTCACGGGTTCGTAGCGGGGCGCCTGCGCGCCGATCCCGAATGCAACCACTGGAACACGGCTCCGCTCCACAACTTGCGGCAGATTTCCCCAGTCCATCTGGGCGTGCAGGTAGTTTGAGCCGCGAAGAATGGCGATGTCGCAGTCGTTGAGCGCTGCCACCGCTTCATCGATGTTCGTTGAATAGGTGTTAAGGCACTGCAACTGTTCGAACCGCAGTAGACGCAGTGAGGATTCGAACACAAACGTGTCGCCGATGTTCAGGCGCGCGGCAATGATCCGGGTCCGGTCGGAGCTTTCATAGGAGACAACGCGATCATGGTTGATCACCACACCCGCCGGAACAAGAAACGCGATTTTTCGGTGTGGACCCGTCGGGAGATTGCACATTATTCTCAGGGAGGTGAGAGACCGTGTTGACCGGCCGAGGCCGATTGAAAATCCGCTTCAGGTTGACGACCTGCCCCACGCTTGCGCACTAGCGAAGCAGCCTCGCGTCAAGCGCCAGACGTCCGCTTTCCGTAAGGGCGCCGCAGCGGAACACCGAGTAGGGATCCTCCTCTTTGCTCCAGGCATCGCGCGACCATACGAAATAAAGCAGCCCCTTCAATCGTCCTTGCTTGATATAAGGCCGAAAATCGCTCATCAGCTCACGGACCAGAATGGAGCGCTCGCTCTCATCGGAAGGGCACGTCAGATTCTTATTCTGGAAGCCCCATTCGGTGACCCAACATGGCTTGCTTTCGCTGCATTCTTCAAGCGCATACTTTTCCAGCCTGGACCGCCGGTTCGCCGCCGGGCCTGATTCGCCGGGTCCGTTCTTCCACGGATATGTGTGAATGCCATAGCCATCGACATATCGGTCCAAGCCAAACTCACGGAGATAGCGGATGGTGGCGCTAATCGTGACCGCGTTCGCGTGAGCATTCTCCCGCACCTTCTCTTCGCCACTGTCGGCCAGTCCGCCGAGCAGGAGCGGCGTATGGCGATTGAGAGTCGAGCGGTCGCGCACCTCCTTAACCGCGGCCAACACTTTCACATATTGGCGATAACCGGCGGCAATGTTCTGCCCCTCCGGGTCCCTTTTCAAATCCTCCAGACCCATGTTTTTCCGCCTGCCCGGCTCCCGGATCGCGAATTCGCCATTGAAACCCGGGTTGTTCTGTTCATTGCCAACCTCGAGTGCCGCCAGCGTAATCCCCATGGAGTCGAGGCGGCTCAACTCGGTTTCGAACACACTCGCGGTGAGTGCCGGGTCGGCGGCCGAAAGCGGATAACTCGGGTACATCGTGGGCGCCTCCGGAACCTTTGCCCGCTTCACCGCGTCGGGCCGGTACTGGATCAGAACCGTGAAATTGATCTTCATCCCGAGGGAACTCGCGTCGCCGATGAATTTATACGAAGAGTCGTTCACCACCCAAGTCCGGATCAGCCGAACCCCGGCCGATTGCAAATCGCTAAGCAACTGCTGCTGCTGCTCCGGGCTATAGCGGTCCACTGGCTTGAGGTCGATGCCGATCGGGAAGTTATCGACGTCCTTCGAGCGTCCGCCGGATCCCATCAGGATTCCGCTTGCTAATACTAAAACCAATAGACCGGCTTTGCTCATTTCTTTCATCCCGAACCTCGCTTGTGAGCCCTGCACGATGCTGTGCGAAAGCCACATCGTAGTATAGCTTCCGGTCGATTGCAACGCTCCGGTTCCTCCCCATCGTCCGAGCAGGCAGGCTTCAATGCATTCAACCGCCAGATCGACTTCGCCTATCGCAATGTTCGCGAGTATCTCGAAGAGAACGGCGTTCCTCACAGGATGCGGCAAGAGTAACCATAAAGCGCCGCATCTTCCGAGCCGCGACCGTCAGGGAGCGGCCCGTTGGCGGGACCGCCTGAATGGCCTTCATTGGCCCGATGGAATGACGTTCGGCGCCCTGCCGGAATTGCGTTTGGCGTCGACCGGATTACTCAGTTCTTGGCCAAAGATATATAGTTGCTGAATGCTCGCGACATACACATGGCCGTTGGCGACGGTTGGCACAATGTTGGGGTTTGAGTACCACCAGGGCCAGTAGCCGGCTGCGCCGGACCACAACAGGCGGAGGCTGCCGCCAGATGGATTCGCATCGAATGCATAAAGAGTGACAGAATTGCTCTTCCCCGACCCATGGCCGACTGCCCATATAACCGCCGTGCCTGGCATTGTTCCATTCGAGGAGATCGAAGTGAAGAATCCAGGATTATGTGGCGAGGCCTCAATCGAGGAAGAGGCAACCGGCGATAGGGATGGCAGGTTGTTGTCGATGCCGATCGACCACTCTCTCAGTTGTGTGCCTCCGCTTGTGACCACAACCGGACCGTGCGGTCCTTCAAAGTACGATGGACCGCACCAACAGCCGCCCATGGCGACCTGATTGGGGATGTCCGGCGTATGCTGCCCGCCCAAGTTATCCCGGTTGAGAACGAACAGGCGGCCATCTTTTCCGCCGGCCACCGCTAAGTGCGGGAAGGGCCCGCTTTGGTCAGGCAGCACCATCATGCCGCCGGATCCAAAATCGTTATCGTCGTCATCTAATGCGTCCGAGTTGGCCGGAGTAAACACCCCCAGGATCTGACCCAGTTCGGCGGGAAGCCGGACCGCGCTCTCCGATGCATTAAATAGCTGATTATAGGTGCCGCTCAAAGAATTGCCTGTCGTGAAATATACGTCGCCGGCGGAGTCAGCCGCCAATCCGTACCCCGACATCCATATCGAAGACAAGAAAAACGGGTTCGGGGCCGTGGCTGGCGTTCTATTCAAAAGTTCGTTTGCGGACAACGGCGCGAGAGACGTTTTGTCCCAACCCAGCACCCAACCGCGGGATAGTTTCGCATAGCAGTCGCCAAAGCTGCCGAAGCCCGCATAGATTCTGCCGCCGCTCTCAAGCAGGGCCGGCCGTTGGCGCTGATACTGGGCATTGAACGTAAAGGTAGTGCCGTTCTCCAAGGGGGACGAAGCGGCCACAACTACCGGCGAACCGAGGCGGTCAGCCAGCGTCGCCAAATCCAGTGCGTGCAATTGATATTCCGATACGCCGGCAACTGTAACCGTAGCGGCCATCACGAAAAGCGTTTCAGAGGACAGATCGATGGTAGGAGTGCTGTTGATGCCCACCGTTGTGGATGATGTGCACCAAGTTTGTCCGTCTTGTCCGCCCCCAGGCAGCGTCGTTAACACTGGACCCAGGTTCCGCTTCAACAGAACGTCGCCAGTTGTTCCGTTGATAACGTAAACCGTGTTATTTTCAGTTACCACATAGACGGCTGATCCGCCCTCCACCTTGTGAATGCCGACAACCAGTGGCTGTGCGTCGACCCGGCCATCCAGGCTGACCACCTTCAAGAGGCCAAACGACGGGGTCCGCACCGTCGATGGCGTCAAAACTAGTTCATTTGGGTTCCACCCGGTGCGTTGTGGGTCATTGTGATAGGTGGCTACACTCGTCAGCAGCGCGGGCGGTAAGCGCCCCGCGGTTGGAGCGGTAGCTTGCTGGCTGGTGGCGTTCTGGGGATTGTCGATCGAAGTAGCCGCGTTTGGCGTCTGCGCCAGTTCTGCGGTATTGAACAGGCAGGCCAGGAAAACGGCACAGATCAGCCTCGCGGAGTAATACGGGATGTCAGACAATGCCTCGTTACCAGAGCGTCGAAGTGTCGGCACGAATACCTCCAGGCCGCCCGGCGATTATACAAATACCCCGCTGGAACTGACAAGGGTGTCTCCGCCGAGCCCACACGCCCGGCTACACTGATGTTTCGCCGCATCCGTGGCCGAATGGCAGGCGTCGGCGAATGGCCACTTTGGTGGAGAAGGGAACCACTGGCAACAAAATGCGGCTCCTCATCTATGGGATGCAATCGAGCGGCGCGTCGACTTTGGCGATGATCCTGGCGCAGAAGCCGATGACAAGCGCATTTGTCGATATCTGGACGATGTTCGCCGCTCCGGCGTTGCCGGGCGAGGTGGATGTGGTGGCCAAAGTCGTCGTAACAACTGCCTTTCCGTTGGCCTTGCACCAGGAGCGCTTTCAACCCGACCGAACGCTTCTTCTGCTTCGCCACCCGGTGGTGAATTACCGGTCGCTCGCCGCCAAGACATACCGTCATCACTGCGGGTTTATGGAAGAAAAATTTGCGATTCTAGACGAAGTATTCGGCCAGGGCGCGCGATTCGACGGGGTGGTCCATTATGAGGACCTGGTCTTCGACCCACTGGGGACTCTGGCTGAGGTTTCGAAGCTGGGCTGGCCCTGCGATTCCACCTTCCTGAGGCTCGCCAGGAGTCATCGGGATATTGTCGCGTTTAACAACCAGCGGTTTCCCTTTCTCGGCGACCGCCTGCAGTACGGTTCGGGAAATTATCGCGGCGGCTATCTTAAGACGGAGCACGCCGGCCTGACGGACCTTTCGGACGCATCGCCGGTGGCGGAGTGGTGTCCGCGTATCATCGAACATTATCGGCGCCTCATGGAACAGAAACGAACGAAGTGGCGCGAATCCACCATCGAGGTTTCGCGGTAATTTGCAAACTTGTCCCTTCTGCGAGGCACACGGAGACTATGGTTTCTGCTCACCGCCGTTTCCATCTGTTTCTTGTAACGCGGGGCTCGCGCCGAATCGCCAAGACATCGGCCGGAGTGGGGTCTTCAACGGGCCGCATGTTCCAAAGGGCCTGCGTCGCATAATCCGCAAAGGCGCGGCCGTATAGCACCGTCGCGTGGAAGCCGATGGCGGCGAACGCGTAACGCGCAGCACGTGACAAAACACCCTCCCTGGGCTACGCTGGAGGGTGCTTCAAGAGCCACAGGTGCGGACTATGGAGACAGGCGCCACACTTCAAACAGCGCCGGAGAACCGCGAAACGCTCCTTTCCTTTGCGGAAGGGCATCAAGCCCAAGGCCGCCTTGAGGAGTCCGCAGCGGCCTTCCGCGAATTCCTGGAGCGCGAGCCGGGCAACACCAAAGCGCTGATGGCGTTAGGCCGAATTGAAAGACGGCTTGGAGACGATTCGGCCGCCTGCGACTATCTGAGCGCCGCGGCCACGATAAATCCGAACGACCTCCAAATATTGACGGAACTTGCCGCTGTATTACGTGACTTGGAGCGGCCGCAGGAATCGAAGTCTGTTTATCAGGACATCCTTACGCTGGACAGCGCTCACGTGCCCTCGCACATGGGGCTGGGCTGGATCGCCCGCGCAGGCGGCAATGAGGAAGCGGCACTGATGCATTTCACCGCCGCGGCTGAACACCTGCGGAAAGCGGCCGCCGTTCAGCCGAAAAGCATACACATCCTGACACAACTGGCGACGGCGTTGCGCGAACTGTATCGGGCGCAAGAGGCGGCGCCGATCTATCGAGAAATTCTTGCCGTAGACGCCAAGCACGTGTATTCCCACATGGGCTTGGGCTGGATCGCCCGCGGACTGGGAGACCACCAGGCCGCGTTTGCGCACTTCAAAGCCGCGGCGGAGATGAACCCCCGCGACGCGCAGGCGCAAATCTGCCTTGCCAGGTTTCTGGTGCACTTGCACCGGAACGAAGAGGCTGAGACGATCTTTCTGCGCGTGATTGCCCAAGCGCCGAAGCATTCGCAGGCGCGCGCCGGTCTGGGCGCCTTGGCGCGCGCACGAGACGATTGGGCCGGCGCATTCGAGCAGTTTCGCATCGCGGTCGACTCCAACCCGAAAAGCGTCCAGTTCCGCATCGATTTGGCCGACGCGTTCAACGAACTCGCGCGGTGGGAGGAGGCTGAAGAAATCTATCGGAGCATCCTCGAAGAGTCGCCGCTGAACATCGAAGCGTTGCTCGGGATGGCTGAGACGGCAAAGGCGCGGGGCGATACCGCGCGCGCAACGGCGCTGCTTAAGAGGGCCGCCGCCGCCGCGCCGCTGGATCTGCGTCCTAAGCAGGAGCTTCGCTACTTAAAATCGGAACAGGGAAGCTATGACTGGCGGGCGGAAGTAGAGGATGCGCTGGCGTGCGTTCGCGCGGCGGACGCGCCTCCGGGAATGCAGCTTGAGGCGGCAAAGATTCTGGTTGAATATGGCTTGACTGAGGCCGCGCAGCCCGCCCTCTCCCGGCTGGAAGCGCGCTTTCCCGCCGCCCGCCAGCTCCTGCTGGCCGTTCGACAGATTGACCGCATGGGCCTCGCTCAACCATTGGCCGCCGGGCCCGTGGATCCCGATTCGCCTGAAAACCAACTGGATTCCATGCATGGCTTCGTCGAGATGCCGGTCCCCGATTCCGACACCCTCCTCATCGTGTTCGCCGGAACCAATAACCGGCTTTGGATGACCTTTTCTCTCCTGCACAAGATATTGCGGAAAACGGGAGTCAACATCGTCTATTGCCGGGACCTGCAACGCGTTTGGTACGCTCGGGGCATCGTTGGCCTGGGCAACGATTTCGAATCCACGGTGCAAGGCTTTGAAAGCCTTGTGAGCCGGTATGGTGCAAAGCGCCTTCTGATGCTCGGAAATTGCGTCGGCTGTTTGGGAGCGCTTCGCTTCGGTCTGGCCTTGGGCGCGCAGAGCGTGCTTTGTCTCGGTCCGAAGCTTCGTCCGGCGGAGACCATGAAGTTCGACCAGCGAGCGCGCATGAGGTCTGTGCTCGAAGATCTGCCCAGCGGGCATAAGAATTTTCATGTCCAGTATCTGGAGGCTCTCTCGCGGCCCAACGTGACGCTGATTTTCGGAGAGCAGTGCGCCGGAGACGCTGCCGACGCGCATTTCATGGCGGACGTCCCCGGCGTGACCCTGACAGCGATTCCGGATTCGAGCGACCCTGACAGCGTCAAGGATTTGCTGGTGCGAGGACTTCTTGAACCGGTGCTCAAGAGCTTCATGGCGGACGGAGCGGTTTCGGCGGAGCTGCATGATTTGATTTCGGCCTCCGGGGCTTCGACTTCAGCCTCCCGCCATGCCTCATGAAGGCCGTTGAGGAAATCGTGCGGAATCCAGACGCGCCAACACTTCGCGAGTCGCTGGATTGGCAAGCCGCGCACCAGCCCGATAAACGGGCGTTTGTTTACCTGGAACGCGGTGAACGAGAGACCGAGTCGTGGACCTTTGCCCAACTTCGTGTGCGCGCCCGAACCATCGCTGCCGCTTTACAGCAACACGAACTGGGCGGCCAGCGCGTAGTACTGGCCTATACGTCCGGCCTCGAATTTGTAGCGGCGCTCTTTGGCTGCTTCTATGCTGGGGCGATTGCCGTCCCGTCACCAGTCGCCAACTATGGAAATTCGTTCGAGCGCGTCCGAACCATTTTGTCGGACGCCGAAGCCGCGGCAGTGCTTTCTGTGCGGGCTCTGATCCGTAGCGACGTGCAGCGGCTGGGAGAGATCGCGGACCCGCGGATTTCCAATGTACGTTTTATCGCTACCGATGAGATTCCAAATTCCAATGGTTTCAGCGTGACGCAGCCCGCCGAAACCAACGGTCTGGCGATGCTGCAATACACTTCAGGTTCCACCGGCAATCCGCGCGGCGTCATGATCACGCACTCGAATCTGATGCACAATCTCCAGACCTTGAGCCGGGCGCTGGACTCGGGCCCGGGCGATGTTGGCGTAACCTGGCTGCCGCTTCACCACGACATGGGGCTGATCGGCGGTGTTCTGCACACCGTGTACAAAGGCGGCTTTTGCGCGGTGATGCCGCCGCTTGCCTTTATCCAAAAGCCGATCCGCTGGCTAAAAGCGATCGGCCGCTATCGCGCCACCATTAGCGGCGGGCCTTGTTTTGCCTACGATCTTTGCGCGCAAAGGTACACCCCTCAAAGCGAACCGGATCTTGATCTTTCCAGTTGGCGGGCAGCCGTGTGCGGCGGTGAAACTGTCCGGCCGCAACTGCTGGAAAAATTCACCGAGGCTTTCCGCCCAGCCGGCTTTTCCCGTAGGGCTGTATTGCCCGCCTTCGGTCTGGCGGAGGCGACGCTTCTGGCCACAACAACGCCGCTGGGGACCGGGATGAAGACGCGAACCATTCCGATCTCCGCCGCCACGGAAACGAATAAGCAACTGGCCTGCTGTGGGTACACGAGTGAAGGCCAAAGGATCGCGATTGTGAATCCCGCCTCGGGCCACCGGATAGCGCCGGGGGAGATCGGTGAAATTTGGCTTCAAGGGCCCAGTGTAGCCGCAGGGTACTGGAACCGAAGCGAAGAGACGCGGGTCGCCTTCCAGGCTCAACTGGCTGACGAGCCCGATTCCGGATTCTGGCTGCGCACCGGAGATCTCGGCTTCCAGAGCACAGATGGCCTTGTAGTAACTGGGAGACGCAAAGAGATCGTCATGATTCGGGGCGCGAATTACGATCCCCTTGACATCGAAGCTGCGGCTTGCGAAACGGATCCAGCGCTCTCAACCGCCGGGGCTGCGGCCTTCTCGATCGATCAGGATGATGGCGAAGCAGTGGTGCTGGTGCTGGAAATCGAGCGAAGCGCGATGCCGGGGCTGGACATTCACCCTCTGGTTAGCAGGATTGCCGCAGCCGTGAATCGCCGGTTCGGACTGACGATCTATGACCTGGTGCTGCTAACGGGGAGAATCCCGCGAACAACCAGCGGCAAGATACAGCGGAACCGGTGTAGGGAACTCTATCTGGGGGGCGGGCTGGCCGCGATTTCAACCGTTGACCACCCGGCACTCGGCCGCTGTCGGCCCCAGGCCCGGGAGTTCGCGTGATGACTTTGCTGGAGCGCGATCCGCTGAGCGGTCTATGCCCGGCGAACCGTTATGGGATCTATTGCGAGTTACGTGAACGCTCACCCGTTTACTGGAGCACTGTTCATAGCTCCTGGGTCTTAACGCGATATGCCGACGTCAGCGCGGTGCTTCGGCATCCGAACGCGCTCGCGTTAGATGGAGCGCAGTTCGTGGAGTCGCTCTCGCAGCGCGGAAAACTGAATCTGGCCAGCGTGGCGCAACTCTGGTCTTCCATCTCTTTTTTCACGCGTCCGCCGCGTCATGACGCCGTCCGCCGGATTCTTGCGCAGGCTCTTGGCGGGATTTGGCGATTGAATCTGCCTGACCTGCTGAAACAGCGCGCGGACCGGCTTCTTAGTGAAGGCGAGCGCGAAGGTTCCATCGATCTGGCCAGTGGTTATGGAAAACTGTTGGCCCTCTTTGTCATCGGCGCCGCCCTGGGCGTCCCTGAGGAGGACCTGCTCGAGCTCAGCGGCGTGGCCGGCGGCATGGTGTCGGCATTCGAACGGATTCTTCCATCCCTGAGGTCGCTAGTTAAGCTGGACAAGAGCGCCGCGCCGCTCTTGGATTATTTCTCACGGCTGATCCAGTTGAGGCGGCGCAGCGGCGCGGACGACGGCGCGTCCTTGCTGGTGCGGCTGGCTGACCAGCAGCTGGGGTGCAGCGACCGGGAGCTTGCCGGGTATTGCACATTCTTCTTTGTGGCCGCCGAGGAGACAACCTCAGCGGCGATTTCCGGGGCCGCTCACCTCATACTGCAACGTCCGGCTTTGCGCGCGCAGCTATCCGGCGATCTCTCCTTGGTTCCGCAGGCGGCTCGTGAGATGCTTCGATTGGTCTCGCCCGTCCAGTACGTATGGCGGCAAGTGGGCGAGGATCTTCGATTGGAAGGCCAACTCATTCGCGCCGGCGAGCCCTTGATGCTGGTCCTGGGCGCGGCCAATCGAGACCCTGGAGTCTTTCGAAACCCAAACGACGTCGACCTTGAGCGGAAAGGACCGGAATCGCTGGTGTTCGCGGCTGGACCTTACCGCTGCATCGGCGCTCAGGTTGCGGCGTTTGAGGTGGAGGTTGCCATGAGGGCGCTGCTTGCCAAGCCGCGCATTCAGCTCGCGCCACAACCCCCGGTCTCGAGCGAGCGCATGAACATTGCGCCGCTGCTTCAATTACCGGCCTATTTCGTATAGTGGGACCGATGACGACCGAGGAACGATTGTGGGAATGGGTGCGCACTCATTTGGCTCACGTCCTGGGCGTGCCCCCGGAATCGATCGCCTACCAAAGGGCGCTGAGCAGTTACGGGCTCGACTCTGTTGACGCCGTTCTCATGGCCGGCGAGCTGGAGGAGGCATTCGGCATTGAGATCGACCCCGCTCGGTTCATCGACTGCGATTCATTCGAGGACATTGTCAAGACGTTGGCGGCCGACATCGATAAGTCCGGGCCGCACGTAGCAATCTCTTGATCCTCATTTATCAAATGGCCAAAGTGGCCTCGCGGAGCTGGTTTGAAGCGGCAAAGGAGTTCCACCCTGTTCACTGTCATTATGTTGTCCCGGAAAATCGGCAGCGCATTGAGGCTGTTTTCCTGTTGCCGCCCGCTCAGCAAACCATTGCCAATATGCTAATGCCCCGGAACCTGCTTCGCGTGGGGGCTTCAGCCTGGCGCCAAATCGAATCGGCGCGCCGAAATGGAGAGAGGATCAGAGTGATCTCCGGGATGCGCGACCCCGTGGCGCGGTCTATCTCTCTGATCGTCTTTATGGCTGATTTCCATGGCCACGTCTCACGGCCGTTGAGTCCCCATGTCGAAATGTCACCGGAGTACATCGTAGGGGCGTTGCAGGAGAATTGGCGCTCGGTCTTAGAACGGGATGAGCCCCGCCAGACCTTCGAATGGCTGCTCTGGTACTTAACAAACGGCTTCCGAATATGGTTTACCGAAGAGCTCGGCGCGGTCTTTGAAGTTGACGTCTTGGAGGGTGAGTGTAACGCCCGGGCTGGCGCGCAACGAGTCAGCGCGTCTGGGGCGGAGATCCTGCTCTACCGGGTGGAGGATATGCTGCCATCGGCATCGGGATATGCCGGTCTTTTGGCGCAGGCAAGTTCATTTCTGGAAACGCCGGTTACGGCCTTCCCCAACATCAATAGCAGTGCGACGCGACGCTCGCGCGCGCTCTCGGAGGAGGTCCGGCGCCAATTCTGGCTGCCTGACGACATGCTGGATGCGATCTATGCCGAACCCGCGGTGCGCCACTTTTACACTCGCGATGAGACTGTGGCCTTCAAGAAAAGATGGCGCGCCCGCCTTGATCGGGTGGAGTGACCGGGATGTTGTCATGCGGCAAGCGGGTCGAGGACGTGTGACAGCGGGCCGATATCAATACTTCTCGAGGAACGCCGACACGTCGGCCCGCTTCGCTTCAACCTGCGATGCGCACAGATCGATGGATTCAAGCACCTGATCGAGCGCTCGCTGGCCGCCGATGAACTTGCCGATGCGGGGGGCGAAAAACTCCTGCAGTTCCGCCTTCGACTTGGCATCGCAATACGTAGCGCCCACCTGCGGCAGCACCGTTCCAAAATCGAAGCCGCCGCCGGTGGGCATTTTCGAAACGATCTCATCGTAGTGGGCCTTCAGAAAATCAAAAGCCATCTTGCGGGTTGCGGCTTCACCCTGTCCGCTGAACAGCGCCTGCGCGCCCTCAAGGAAAGGAATGTCGCCCTTCAGTACGGCTTCCATGCCCGCTTCAATGGCCTCGCGGTCACGGAAGCCCGACATGGCGCCAATGAGTTCGCGCCGTACCTGCCGATCCTTTGTTTCCTTAAACTCGGCTAGAAACTTGTCAAAAAGCGGCTTATCCCCGTAATAGACGGCGGCGCTCAAGATACTGCTGACCAGATTCGCGTCAACCGAGTTGTGATCCTTGAGCCACTGATCGGTTAAGGTAGACGCCTCCTTCGCCAACTGCCGGTCATCGCCATACGTGGCCACGGTTTCAACCAGCGTAGGGCGAATCAGGCGGGTATCGTCCGATTCCTTCGGCCTGGGTGTCCAGCCCAGTTCGCGCGCCTGCTGGTCGAAGTTCTTCTGAATGAAGCGCTGGTAGTTCGGTATGAGCTTTTCGGCAACTAAATGGGTATGCAGAGAGCTGGCCAGGCTGAGGGCGCTCTCTTCCACCTGCCGGGCCGGGTCCGCGTGAAATTGCTCCACCAACTCAAGCGCCTGCGACTCGCGAAGTTGTCCACCGCTGGTCAGTGAGCGGGCATTGCCGATCAGGTCCGCTCGTTCAGCGGCGCTGAGCCGCTTAGTCACATCGCCTTTCACCAGGCCAGAGAGCAGGTCGCCTTTGTAATTGGTCCGGTAGTAACCTAGGGCCTTGTCGTTCGCCTCCACCCAGGCCGGGCATTGCTTAGCTTCCAGTTGCCAGTCGGTGCTCTTGTCGGTAATCACCTTACAGACAGACTCACCCTTGTCGCCGGTCCCATAACGGATACACATCGGAATCTGCCAGGTCTGGTCGGTCGAACCCTTCGACCCCGCGGGCAAATACCGTTCCTGTTCCACATGCAGCGTCGGCGCGCCCGGTGAGCAAGCAAGGCCCACGGTAACCAGTGGCACGCCCGCTTGATTGAGGAAGGTGAAGAAGGCCTGGGTGACGTTCCTCTTACTCGCTGAACTCAGAGAGTCCAGGAAATCGTTGGCTGTGGTTGCTTTGAACTTGTATTGCTTCAGGTACGCCTGGACGCCTTGCTGGAATTCCTTCGGACCCATCCAGTTTTCAAACATGCCGATCACCGCGGCGCCTTTGTTATAGGTGATGGCGTCGAAGGCGCTGTTGATGTCGTCCTTGGCTTCAATCGGCTGGCGGATCTTTCGCGACGTGATCAGGCTGTCTTCACTCTCGGCATACAACTTGGAGTCAACGTCAGAAACCCGCGTGTCCCACTCCGGGAAGTATTCGGCCGAGTACTTCTGCTCCATCCAGGTGGCAAAGGCCTCATTCAGCCAGATATCGTTCCACCAGGCGGTGGTCACAATGTCGCCGAACCATTGGTGAGCCAGTTCGTGGGCCGCGGTGATAATGAACTCCCGCTGACGCCCGATGGTGTCACGCTGCGGGTTCACGCAGAGGAGGCTCATTTCGTAAGTGACGAGCCCCGGATTCTCCATGGCGCCGAACCCAACCGTATTCGGAATCGCCAACTGATCGGCTTTGTCGTAGGGATAATCCATGCCGAAATACTCTTCATGGCGGGTGATAATTTCGGCGGTGTGTTCGGCCGCGTACTTCGCCTCGGCGGCGTGACCCTTGGGAACCACAATGCGCACCGGCACTTTTTGGCGGCCCGCTTTACCGGCGTCAACGTATTCGAAGGGTCCTACGCCGAGGGCCACCAGATAGCTCGGCAGCGGCAGCGTTTCCCGGAAAGTGACGGTTCGCGTCGCCCCTTTCACCTTGTCGTTCAGAATGCCGGTGTTGCTGACAGCGGTGTCCTGGGAGGGAACATGGAGCGTCAACTGCCAGGGCGTCTTATAGGAAGGTTCATCGAAGCAGGGGAATGCCGCGCGCGCGTCGGTAGGTTCAAATTGCGAGAAGAGATACCAGTTGTTGGAGTCCTGCTGCCGGAACAGTCCTGAGCTGTTCTTCGTGAAGACAGTGCCTTTGTAGTGAATCGTGATTTCGGCGGCGCCCACCGCGATGGGCTTCGGGAACTTGAAGCCGACAAAATCGTCGCCCCCGGGGATGACCGCCGCGTTGGTCTCGCCGTCCCCATCCAAGACTGCCGACTGGATCGTGATGCTTTCCTGGTTCAACCAGAGGGTATCGGTGGACTCCTTGATGTCGAGTTTGATGACGACGATGCCGGTGAAGTCGTCCTTTTCAGGATCGAGGGTGAGGTCGACGCGATAGCTGACCGGGTCAATCTTCTGGACCTCATTGAGCCGCAATTTCGGAGGCGTATTCGCGGCGAAACAGAGGGTGGAAGTCAGGGCTGCCCAGGACAAGATGGTCAGCAAAGAACGCTTGCACATAAACACCATGGTTGCATGGGAGCGTTTTTTGCAAGGCTTGTGCGGCCAGCCCCGTCCGCGCCACAACTAAAGAGGCAGTTTGCTTGCGCCCATCAGGTGGCGGTCAATATAGTGCGCAGCTTTGCGGCCTTCGGCAATGGCCCAGACCACCAGGGACTGGCCGCGGCGCATGTCACCCGCCGTAAACACTCCGGGGATGGACGTCATGTAATTCTCGCCGGCCGCCACATTACCGCGCTTGTCGAGGTGAACGGGCAATTGCTCAAGCAGGCCCTGACGGACCGGCCCCTGAAAGCCAATGGCAATCAGAACCAGATCGGCGTCGAGATAGAACTCGCTATTGGGAAAGCGCTCCAGCTTCGGCTTGGGGCCGACGCGCACCGCATGAAGCTTGTTCACGTTGCCGCGCGCATCGCCGCTGAAGTGCGTGGTGAGGACACTCCACTCGCGAGCCCCGCCTTCTTCGTGGGCAGCCTCCACGCGCAGCATCAACGGCCAATCCGGCCATGGCGTGTCAGGGTGGCGCGAGTCCGGCGGCGCGGGATGAATCTGCAGTTGATGAACGGAGGCGGCTTTCTGGCGATGGGCCGTGCCCAGGCAATCTGCGCCAGTGTCGCCGCCGCCAATGATCACCACCCGCTTGCCGGCCGCGGTAATCTCTTCTTCAACGGGAATACGGTCACCCGCCGAGCGGCGATTCTGTTGGGTCAGATAATCCATGGCGAAATGAATGCCCTTTAGTTCGCGCCCCGGAATTCCGACTTCGCGCGGGGCCTCGGCGCCAGTGGCAAGCAGCACGGCGTCGAACTGCTGGAGCATCTCCGCCGCCTCCAGATCCACGCCAACCGTGAAGTTGGTATGGAACTCAATGCCCTCCTCGCGCAGTTGTTCCAGACGCCGGTCCAGCACCCACTTCTCCATTTTGAAATCGGGGATGCCGTAGCGAAGCAGGCCGCCCAGACGATCGTGCTTCTCAAAGACGGTGACCAGATGCCCGGCGCGGTTCAACTGTTGAGCCGCAGCGAGCCCGGCCGGTCCGGAGCCGACAATCGCCACCCTCTTGGCTGTGCGGCGAACGGGACGCTCCGGCTGAATCCATCCTTCGGAGAACGCGTAATCGATGATCTTTTGCTCAACGGCCTTGATGGCGACAGGAGGCTCATTGATGCCGAGGACGCAAGCGGCCTCGCAGGGCGCCGGACAGATGCGCCCGGTGAACTCCGGAAAATTGTTGGTGGAATGGAGGACGCGCGCGGCATCCCGCCAGTGCCCCTGAAAGACGAGGTCGTTCCAATCGGGAATCAGGTTGTTTACCGGACAACCGGTATGACAGAAGGGCACGCCGCAATCCATGCACCGGGCCGCCTGGCGCTGGACGTTCTCGTTTGGAAAGTCCTGATAGACCTCAAACCAATCGTTGATGCGCTCAGGGATAGGCCTTCGGGGCGGCGCCTCGCGCGTGTATTCCAGGAATCCAGTGGCTTTCCCCATTAGCGCGCCCTCTCATGAACCGCCTCTGCCTTCGGGACGGCCACGGCGGCGGGGACATCCACCTTGGGGGTTGAGCGCGCCACGCCCAGCACGCGTTTGTACTCATGCGGGAAGACCTTGACAAACTTGGGAAGCATCTCCGAGAAGTTTTCGAGAATCCACTTGCCGCGCGGGCTGCCGGTGTAATCGACGTGCTTCGTAATGAGCGACCGCAGCGACTGGATATCAGCGGTTTCAAAGATGGGATCGAGATCGACGCCCTCTTTGTTGCAAAGGATCTTCGAAAACTCGCCTGTTTCATCGAACACGTAGGCGATGCCGCCGCTCATGCCGGCAGCGAAGTTCTTGCCCGTGGCGCCAAGGATCACCACCGTTCCGGCGGTCATATATTCGCAGCCGTGATCGCCCACGCCTTCCACCACGGTGACCGCGCCCGAGTTGCGCACGGCGAAGCGCTCACCGGCGACGCCGTTGAAGTAGGCTTCGCCGGTGGTGGCGCCATAGAGCACCGTGTTGCCGATCAATATGTTCTGTTCGGGCAGGAAGGAAGAGGTCTGCGGCGGATACACCGCCAGCTTGCCGCCGGAGAGTCCCTTGCCAACGTAGTCATTGGCGTCGCCTTCCAGGCGCAGCGTCAAGCCTTTCGCGAGAAATGCCCCGAAGCTTTGACCGGCCGAACCGGAAAACTGGATACGAATGGTGTCATCCGGCAGGCCCTCCGAACCGTAACGCCGGGCCACTTCGCCGCTCAACATGGCGCCGACGGTGCGATGCACGTTGCGAATGGGCATCTTCAAATCCACGGGAAGCCGGTGTTCGATGGCGTCCTTTGCCAGATCGAGGAGCTTCAGATCGAGTGCTTCCTTGAGGCCGTGATCCTGCGAGATCAGGCAGCGGCGGCCGATGCGGCTGGGGACCTGCGGATTGTAAAGGATGGAGGAGAAGTCGAGACCCCGGGCTTTCCAATGGTCGATAGCCGGGCGCATCTCAAGCAGGTCCACGCGGCCGATCAGGTCATTCATTTCGCGGATGCCGAGTTTCGCCATCCACTGACGCACCTCTTCGGCAACGAAGAAGAAGTAGTTAATAACGTTCTCCGGAGTTCCTTCGAATTTCTTCCGAAGCGCCGGATTTTGAGTCGCAATCCCGACCGGGCACGTATTGAGATGGCATTTGCGCATCATGATGCAGCCCATGGCGACCAGCGGGGCTGTGGAGAAGCCGAACTCTTCGGCGCCGAGCAGAGCGGCCACCATGACGTCGCGGCCGGTTTGGAGTTTGCCATCGGTCTGGAGGCGAATGCGGCTGCGCAGGTCATTCATCACCAGCACCTGCTGAGTCTCCGCGACGCCCAACTCCCAGGGCACGCCGGCGTGTTTGAGTGAGGACAAGGGAGAAGCGCCGGTGCCGCCATCGTGACCGCTGACCAGCACAGCGTCGGCATGGGCTTTGGCCACGCCCGCGGCAACCGTGCCGACGCCTACCTCGGCCACCAGTTTCACCGAGATCCGGGCGCGGGGGTTGACGTTCTTGAGGTCGTAAATCAACTGCGCCAGATCCTCAATGGAATAGATGTCGTGATGCGGCGGCGGCGAAATCAGGGTGACGCCGGGAATGGAGTGGCGCACGCGGGCAATCTCCGCGTCTACTTTGTGACCGGGCAACTGGCCGCCTTCGCCCGGCTTTGCTCCCTGCGCGATCTTGATCTGGAGTTCCTCGGCATTAATGAGGTAGTTCGCGGTAACGCCAAAGCGCCCGGAAGCCACCTGTTTGATGGCGCTTCGCTTTGAATCGCCATTGGGCAGGGTCACGTAGCGAGCCTGATCCTCCCCTCCTTCGCCGGTATTCGATCTGCCGCCGATGCGATTCATGGCAATGGCCAGCGTTTCATGCGCCTCTTTGCTGATGGAGCCGAAGGACATCGCGCCGGAGGCAAAGCGCTTCACAATCTCGGCCGCGGGCTCCACTTCCTCCAGCGGAATGGGACGCGGGGCAAGCTTCAGTTCCATCAGCCCGCGTAGCGTGCAGAGGTGCTTGTTCTGGCGGTCAATGAGCTGCGAGTACTCCTGGAACGTGGCAAAGCTTTCGCGCCGGACGGCATGCTGCAGCTTGCTCACGGTTTCAGGATTGAGCAAATGGTATTCGCCGTTAATCCGGTACTGGTAGTTGCCGCCCACGGCGAGTTCTGTTTCGGCCTCGGACACGGGCCGCACGGCAAAGGCGTGCTTGGCCAGCGCTTCGCGAGCGAGCACATCCAGGCCCACGCCTTCAATGCGCGAAGGCGTTCCGGTGAAATACTCGTCCACTAACTCTCTGTTCAGGCCGATGGCCTCAAAGATATGGGCGCCCCGATAACTCTGGAGCGTGGAGATTCCCATCTTCGAAAAGACTTTCAGCAGGCCCTTGTTAATGGCCTTCTTGTAATTCGTCAGAGCCTTGGCGAAATCGAAGCCATCGGGAAAGAAACCGTCGTTCACCATCTGCTCAATGGTCTCTATGGCGAGGTAGGGGTTCACCGCGCTCGCGCCGTAGCCGATCAACAGCGAGAAGTGCATCACTTCGCGCGGTTCGCCCGATTCGATGATCAGCGCCACGCCGGTGCGGGTGCCTTCGCGAACCAGGGAGTTGTGGACCGCCGTCAACGCCAGGAGGCTGGGAATGGGAGCGAACTCGTCATTCACGCCGCGGTCGGAAAGGATCAACAGCGTATAGCCCGATTCGATGGCGAGCGAAGCGTCGCGGCAAAGGCTATCGAGGGAGCGCTTGAGGCCGTCTTCCCCATCCGAGACGCGGAACAGCATGGGCAGGGTACAGGCCAGCAAATCGCCGCGCGATACCCGCCGCAGCTTCTCCAGGTCGCGGTTGGTCAGCAGCGGATGGTTGAGTCTCAGGGTTTGACAGTGTTCAGGCGTCTCATCGAGAATGTTCCGCTCATTGCCGATGTAACTGGTCAGCGACATCACTAACTGTTCCCGGATAGGATCGATGGGCGGGTTAGTGACCTGTGCGAACAACTGCTTGAAGTAGTTAAAGAGAGACTGCGGCCGGTCTGACAAACAGGCCAGCGGCGTATCGGTGCCCATGGAGCCAATGGCCTCTTCGCCATTGAGGCCCATGGGAGCGATGAGCAGGCGCAAGTCCTCGTCCGTATAGCCGAAGCAGCGCTGACGCATCAGTACGGTTTTGTGGTTCGACGCAATGACGCGAGGCGGCTCAGGCAGCGATTCAAGCGTGATCTGGTTTTGCTTGAGCCATTCGCCATAAGGTTTGCGCCGGGCAAGCCCCTGCTTGATTTCATCGTCCGGAACGATGCGCCCCTGTTCCAGATCCACCAGCAACATGCGGCCAGGCCGGAGCCGGCCTTTGAGCTCGATGTCTTCGGGCTTAATGGGTAGCACGCCGCTTTCCGACGCCATCACCAGCAGACCGTCTTTAGTCTTCAGATAGCGGGCCGGACGAAGGCCGTTGCGGTCAAGCGTGGCGCCAATGACGCGGCCATCGGTGAAGGCGACGGCTGCCGGCCCGTCCCAGGGCTCCATCAAAGAGGCGTGATACTCATAGAACGCCCGCTTTTCATCGGGCATGGCAGTATCGGCATCCCAGGCTTCGGGAATCAACATCGCCATGGTGTGCGGCAGCGATCGGCCGGAGAGCATCAGCAACTCCACCGCATTATCAAGCGCGGCAGAATCGCTGCCGTTTTCCTGGATCACCGGGAAGAGCTTCCGGATGTCTTCAAACTGCGGCGTTTCGAGAACGGCCTGCCGCGCGTGCATCCAGTTGATATTGCCGCGAACGGTATTGATTTCGCCGTTATGGCAGATATAGCGGTATGGATGAGCCAGTTGCCACGTGGGGAACGTATTGGTTGAAAAGCGCTGGTGTACCAGGCACAGGGCGCTGATGGTTTCCGGATCCAGCAGTTCCGCATAGAAGTCGCCGATCTGGTGCGCCAGCAGCAGGCCCTTGTAGACGATGGTGCGCGACGAAAAAGACGGGATATAAAAGAAGTTCTTGTCGCGCAAGTCAGAGCCGGCGACGGCCGATTCCACCCGCTTGCGAACCACGTAGAGCTTGCGCTCAAACGCGTCCTGATCCATGCCCGCCGGGCAGCCGGCGAAAAACTGTTCAATGTAAGGTTGGGAAGCGCGGGCCACGCGGCCAATGGAGTTGCCTTCCACGGGCATGTCGCGCCAGCCCAGAACCGTCAAGCCCTCTTCCCGGGCGATGCGTTCACACAAGCCTTCGCAGGTGAGCCGCTGCTGCAACTCCACGGGCAGAAAGCACATGGCCACGCCGTATTGCCCGGCCGCGGGCAGCGTGAAGCCATACGTCTTGCACTCGCGGGCAAGAAACTCGTGGGGAATCTGGATCAGAATGCCTGCGCCGTCGCCGGTTTCGGGGTCACAGCCACAGGCGCCACGGTGGCGCAGGTTCACCAGGATTTGCAGCCCTTTGAGGACGATGTCATGAGAGCGCTCGCCGTTGATGTTGACAACAAAGCCAATGCCGCAGGCATCTCGTTCGTTGGCAGGATCGTAGAGGCCCTGGCGGCGGGGCAGTTGATTGGGAGTATCGACTAGGTACACGGCGGCTTCCCTCAATTCGAAGAGGAATAGGTTATCAGTATAACGACCCGCACAATATTCGTCAAATCAAATTTGTGGTTGTTTACAATTAGCCGAGCTTATGATACGCTCGGCTTGTTCCATGGAGAACCATCGACTCTTTCGCGACATTGCTCATTACAGGAGCTTTAGCCGGGGCGCCCGTCTGAACGAGATGAGCCAATCAGCGGCAAGCCAGCAGATTCAGGAGTTGGAGCGGCACTGGGGAGTGACGCTAATCGATAGGCGAACGCGGCCTTTGCAACTGACCGAGCCAGGCAAACTGTACTTAGAGTATTGCCGGGATGTGCTCCGGCGTCGAGAGGAATTTATAGCCGATCTTGACCGGCACAAGAAGAGATCTATCGGCACCGTGCGCATCGCCGCCATTTATTCGGTGGGACTGTCTGAGATGTCACACATTGAGGCTCGCTTCCATGAGCGGTTCCCGGAAGGAGTGCTGGAAGTTTCATACCTAAGGCCGGAGAAGGTGTTTGAGGTGGTGCGCGAGGAGATGGCTGACCTTGGATTATTGAGCTACGCGGAGACGCGCCGCGACATGATCACGCTGCCGTGGCGCGAAGAGGAGATGGTGGTGGTGGTTGCGCCGGGGCACCGCTTGGCGAATCGAACCGAAGCGGTGGCGGCGGATCTGGAAGGCGAGGAGTTTATTGCGTTCGACGAGGATTTGCCGATTCGCAGTAACATCGACCGCTACCTGCGCGAAAAGCATGTGCGCGTGGAGATCGTTCTCCACTTTGACAATCTGCAGATGATTAAGGAAGCCGTGGCGCATGGCGAGGGCATCAGCATTCTGCCGGAGCGCGTGATGCGGGAAGAGCTGTCGCAAGGGCGGTTGGTGGCGGTCCGGCTGAACCCGGCGGAGTTGTTCCGGCCGGTACGGATTATTCACCGGCGGCGGAAGGTGTTCTCAAAGGTGGCAGCGGGGCTGATGGAGATTCTGCAGGAACGCAGCGGCGTGGAAGAGGCCCTGCCGCGCGAGGCGGTTGGCGTGTGAGAAGCGGTTCGCTTGACAGCGCATGAATCCGGCTTCATGCAAAAGCACGAATTGGCGTGAGGAACGGCGACGGCACGGCCGCCATCCCTATGAGTGAAGGCAACCGGACAGGCTGCCGGACGAGTGGGTGAAACAAACAAGGAGGTTCCCCATGTTGAAACGAATTGGTGCTTTGGCTCTTGCATTAGCGGCCGGTGCTGCATTCTTGCCCGCCGCCGCTCAAGCTCAGGAATGTTATCGCCCGCATGGCGTGGCGGTATATGGATACGGCCGTCCTCCGGTGGCGGTGTATGGCGCGCCGTTCTACCGGCCCCCGGTAGTTGAATACCGTGCCCCGGCGTTTGGCGTCTATGTGGGACCGGCGGGCTGGCGCGGGCGTGACTGGCGCGGACATGAATGGCGCGGGCGCGACCGGCGCTACGGATACTACCGTTAGTACGCCCGTGTGGGGCAGCTTGACAAACTGCCCCACACGGAAAGTTCACACGAATTGAGACAATAGAGGAGAATGTCCTCTGACGCGATAAGCCAGCTTCTGGTGCAAGTGCTCTTCGGAGCAACAATACTGTGGGTGTCGCGGCTGCTTTGGGTGCGCTTTCAGGATCGCTATCCCACGTTCGTTCTCTGGAACGCGCTATCGGTTGTGTTCCTCGCTCCGCAGTTATTTCCGAAATTGAGCCCGGCAGCCGCCGGCGGCAGCGACATGATTTCCTGGGTCATGGACCTCTTCCTGCTCCCATTTGTCGCAGTGGAGCTCTTTCGCCTGGCGCCGGAGCCTGAACCCCTGTCAATCCGTTATGTAGCGCCTCCTCTGGCTGGACTGCTCGCTGGAGGATGTCTGGCGGCCTATCTGAGCTCCGGGCTTGACCGTGAGTCATTCTCGGAAACGTACACTCTGCTGCTGATGATGGACACCATGATGCTGCTGGTGATTGCGGGCTTTCTGACACGAAAGTTTCGGGAGGGGACGCCGCCCGGCGAAAGCAACGCGATGTGGATGCGGCGCTTGTTTTTCTTTCAGATTGTGGTGGGTGTGTTGGGGACGATAGCCCTCGTCTGGGTGCAGGATGAGGCCAGCCTGAAGGTGCTGCGGGCGGCCGATTTGGCGGTGAACCTTGTGGTCCCGGTGGCGTCGCTGATCGTTCTGCGAAAGCCGAAGCCCGAAGGCGCGCCGGCCGCGTAGCTTGAGAATTAATCCAAAGACTTGTTGAGCACCGCGGCGAGCCGAATGCCGCCTTTCACAAGCTGTTCGCGAATCACCGGCTGCATCTCCGCCACGTAGGCCTTGTCAACCACGAGCTTGATGCTTTGAATTTCCGCGGGCGCGGCTTTGCAATTCGCCGGGAACACTTCGGCTTCCACGGGGATATTCAGACGCCGATAGATGACCTTGCCGGCGAGCTCATGCGATTCCCAGGTCCATTTCACCTCTTCGCCCTTCGCCCAACGCTTGCGCTGACCCTTTGAGAGGCTGTCGGCATAGGTATCGAGCTGAGCGGCCAGCGCACGGTCGTCATCGGTCACCTCCTTCAACATGCCGCCGTCCCAGAGAGCGTGCAAGTTGCGCGCGGTGTCAACGGGCGGGTTCAACACTTCGCAGTTGCCGCCCTGATCGGCATCGGAAATGGTGTGCAGGGGTTGTTCAAGATCGCCGACGAAGTGGACCACGAACTTGAGCGCTTCCTGGTCCGTCCACTTCGGGTCTTTTCGCTGTCCGGCAAGCTGTTCACGGAACAGGCGAATACGAGCAGTGACGCAGTCATCGTTCTTGCAACGCGTGGCGAAGCCGGATTTCTTGTCTTGCAGGGTCAGATCGATGTAGTGCCAGGCGCCGGTTCTTGTTTGTCCCTTGATTTCGTCGGCCCAGGTGGACGCAACGGCCAGGGCGTCAGCAACGCTGGCGGGGTTGTCTGGGACGCCGAGGAGTGCCGCGACGCGAGCGCGCGCTTGTGGAGTGAGTCGCTCCGCGGCGAGCCGAGCAATGGCGCGATGACCGGCCTCCCACCACCCGGGAGAGGGAGCGGCACACGACAACAGGACGGCAACGAGGGGTAATAATCGCGCGCGCATCTTCGAATCTTTAACATTATCTTGAACTATTTACTTGCCACCATTCGCGGTTCTGCGAAGCGATTTCTGTCGTCGATCATCTGAAATCGTCGTTTTCCGAACTTTCGCCCGGCTTTCGCGAAGGCGGCGACATCGTCAATCATCCGCACGGATCGGCTGTCAGCTGACCTCTTAGGGAGGGCGTTACCGAGATGGCGACAGTCTCCGAAACCGAAGCGCCGCTTCGTCCGCGGAGTTGCAACCGATGCGGCGACCCAATGTCCCGCGGGTGTCATTTGTGGCTGCCGAAGCGGTTGGGTCGACCCTTTTCGCCCATTTCGGCGTTGGGGATCGGCTCAGCGCGTCGGGCGGAAGGTCGGCGCTCGTCCCAAAAGAGACGTACCAGGTGATCGCTAACAGCGATTTCCGGCGGCTCGGTAAAGGTTGTAAGCCCCTTTCCATCATAAGTTTCCCAGGAATGGGGAGAGACGCCGTTCTTGGGGGAGACATCACAGAGCCACCGACGGGGGCGTTTAGAAGGGCAATCCCGTTACCCTCAGTGCGGTTTACAAAAATCTGAGCGTAATCAACTAAGCTTCTTGCAGTCTCAGCCACTCATGTGATACGCTTTCTACAGACAGCAGTACATCCCGACGTTTACCAACATGGATCTCAACCGTTTGACCGAAAAAAGCCAGGAGGCCATTCGCCAGGCGCAGTCCCTGGCCGTCAAGAATGGCAATCAGCAGGTGGAAGTGGAGCACCTGATGGCCGCCCTGCTCCAGCAGGAAGGCGGTTTGGCGCCCTCGATTCTCTTGCGGGCAGACATTCAGTTGGAGCCCGTCCACCGTAAGATCCTCCAGGAGATTGAGAAGTTTCCCAAGGTTTCCGGCAGCACGGCGGCTGATCAAATCTACGTCACCAACCGGCTGAATCAGTTGTTTGTGAATGCCGAAGGCCAAGCCAAGCAGATGAAGGACGACTACGTCTCAATTGAACATCTGCTGCTGGCCGCGTCTGAAGACCGGGGCCCCACCGGGCGCATTCTCAAAGAAGCGGGCCTGACGAAAGACCGCTTGATGAAAGCCCTGGCCGAAGTGCGCGGGAACCAGCGGGTCACCACACAGAACCCCGAGACCACCTACGAGGCACTCGAAAAATATGGGCGCGACCTGACCCAGATGGCCGAAAAAGGCAAGCTGGACCCGGTGATCGGCCGCGACGAAGAGATTCGCCGCGTCATCCAGGTTCTGTCACGACGCACTAAGAACAATCCCGTGCTGATTGGCGAACCGGGTGTCGGCAAAACAGCTATCGCGGAAGGACTCGCCCAACGCATTGTGCGCGGCGATGTACCTGAGGGTTTAAAGGACAAGCGGGTGGTGGCGCTTGACATGGGTGCGTTGATTGCGGGCGCGAAGTTCCGCGGCGAGTTTGAGGAGCGTCTGAAAGCCGTTCTAAAAGAGGTGCAATCCGCTGAGGGGCGCATCATCCTTTTTATCGATGAATTGCACACCGTGGTGGGCGCGGGCAAGGCCGAAGGCTCAATGGATGCCGGCAACCTGCTGAAGCCCATGCTGGCGCGCGGCGAGCTGCACTGCATCGGCGCGACGACGCTGGACGAATACCGCAAGTACATCGAAAAGGATGCGGCTTTGGAGCGGCGATTCCAGACGGTGATGGTGGATCAGCCTTCGGTGGAAGACACAATCTCCATTCTGCGCGGTTTGCGCGAGCGGTATGAACTCCATCATGGCGTGCGCATTAAGGACAGCGCGCTGGTGGGAGCGGCCGTGCTTTCGAACCGCTACATCACGGACCGGTTCCTGCCGGATAAAGCCATCGATCTGGTGGATGAGGCGGCGGCGAAGCTCCGGACGGAGATCGATTCCATGCCGGCGGCGCTCGATGAGATTCTGCGCCGCCAGATGCAGCTTGAAATTGAGCGCGAGGCATTGAAGAAGGAATCGGACGCGCCCTCGAAAGAGCGGCTCCAGAAGATTGAGCGGGAACTGGCCGAGCTGAAGACCAGTTCTTCGGCCCTGAAATCGCAATGGGAGGCCGAAAAAGAAGGCGTGCAGCGCGTTCGTGCGCTCCGCGAGCAGATTGACGATGTCAAGAATCAGATGGCGCAGGCCGAACGCGCCTACGATCTGAACAAAGCCGCGGAACTGAAGTACGGCACGCTGACGGCGCTCGAACGGCTGTTGGAAGTTGAGCAGACGCGCATGTCGGGACACCTGGCGTCGGCGCACCGGCTTTTGAAAGAAGAAGTGGATGAAGAGGATATCGCCGCGGTAGTCAGCCGTTGGACCGGCGTGCCGGTAACGAAGCTGCTGGAAGGCGAGATGAAGAAGCTGCTCGGGCTCGAGGACGAGTTGCACAAGCGGGTGGTTGGGCAGGATGAAGCGGTGACGGCGGTGGCGGAGGCCGTGTTGCGGGCCCGCTCGGGATTAAAGGATCCGAACCGGCCGATCGGCAGCTTCATTTTCCTCGGTCCTACGGGCGTGGGTAAGACGGAACTGGCCCGGGCGCTGGCTGAGTATCTCTTCGACGATGAGCGGGCGATGATTCGCATCGATATGTCGGAGTATCAGGAAAAGCACACGGTGTCGCGGTTGATAGGCGCGCCTCCGGGATATGTCGGCTATGACGAGGGAGGCCAATTGACGGAGGCTGTTCGGCGGCGGCCGTACTCGGTGGTGCTGTTCGATGAAATCGAGAAGGCCCATCACGACGTCTTCAATATCCTCTTGCAGGTGCTTGACGACGGCCGGCTCACGGACGGCCAGGGCCGGACGGTGGACTTCAAGAACGTCATCGTAATCATGACTTCGAACGTGGGCAGCCACCGGATTCTGGAGTACCACGGCGCGTTTGAAGGCTCGGAGTTCGAGCGGATGAAGAAGACGGTTCTGGAAGAGTTGCGGACGGCCTTCCGGCCTGAATTTCTGAACCGGCTGGACGAAATCATTGTGTTCCACGCGCTCACCGAGGAGCACTTAAAGCAGATTG
>CAJCIT010000143.1 GCA_903970405.1 Acidobacteriaceae bacterium
GAAGATATTGATGCAAAAGGACTTACCCTCTTCCGAGAGCCGCTGGAGATGACCAGTCCACGGTCGCCAGGACGGAACCGCCTACGAAGGCGGGCAACTCGCTTTCGTCGATGACGCTCTAAAATCTAAACCGATCCGGCCTTCGCCGCAACCTGAACGTCTCCCCGCAAATGGGGTCTGTCCCTTTTCCTGAGAAATCATTGCTTCAAAGGGACTTAGGCTCTTGCGAACCGCCGGAAAAGGCTCTTCCAACGGTGCATCACGGAACCGCAGGGTCCACGTGAGGAAGCACTCTTTGCTGGCCCGCAGCGCGGGTAGGTTCCCCCTGTGCCGGGAGTTTTCATTGAACCGAACTTTGGCGCACCCCTATTCGGCGCCGCTCGTTGCGAGTCCAGCCATAAATCTGCTGGCGCTCCCCATCGCTCAGTCTGGCTTCGGGATGCAGCAACAGATACCGCTGAGGCGGCATTTCACGGTTTCTGGTCGCACTGCCGATCGCGCTCAGCAATCGAACGCGATCGTCCGTCGAGTAATCCTGCCAATGCGACACATTCATATGCGAGCGGGCTTGCTGAACATCGTGCGTTAGCAGCCACGACACCGGGGCGATGTGACTGTATGAGGGCCACTTCGTGTTTTGGGAGTGGCAGTTCTGGCACGCGCGCTGGACTAGCGCAAGCGTTTCTTGATCGATCCGCGCCTCACGAAAGATGGCTCGGTCCTCCCCGGAAACGGCGGTCGTCCCGAAGGGATGAATCAGGGAGCCGCCCAGTCCCGCAATGGCGGCTGCCCCTACTGCGATGAAAAGCTTCTTGAGCATGCTGGTCTGCTTATTCATTTGCCCGACAGTTGCCGCAGGTAGGCAATGATATTCGCTCGTTCGGCCGGTTCGTTCAGTCGAAAGGACATGTCATTGTCGGGTATCACGCTCTCGGTATCCGTCAGCCAGCGATCGAGCGTCGGTTCGTCCCACGTAACCGATGCCGCCTTCATCGCCTCCGAATAAGTAAACCGCGCGTCCTTCCCGGCAGTGCGTCCGTAGACGCCGCGCAGCGGCGGCCCGATTTTGATCCTATCCAGCGCATGACAGCCGGTGCACCGTTTCTCGAAGGCGTCACGGCCGCGGTCGGGGTCCTTGCCTGAAGAAGCCATTGCAATAGCCGCGCAGATTACGCCCCCAAGAACCGTCAGCGTTATTCGTAATCTCAGATTTGTCCAGTTCTGCTGCATTTGAGGCTCGTCTCCGCAGCGCACTACGCGGCGCTGAGTGGCGAATCGACCACCGCAAGGCTATGCGATCCAGCCGTGAAATTGACATTGCGGATGCCCAGCACGTCGCGAAGCTTATCCGCGGGCACCTTCATCGGTCCGGGAGACGCCGCGCTTCCTGGCGCGGGTTGTGGAAAGGCCGTCGACATCGCCGAATGGAACGTCACGTTCCCCTCCACCTTCTGCATCGTTTGATGAATGTGTCCGTTCAGGACGGTCACTGAGCCAAAACGCTTCAACATATCCAAAGCTTGCGCGCTGTCCTTGGTGGCCCAGCCCCACTCCGGATAGGCCGCCCACAGAGGAATATGAGCGAAAACCACGATTGGCGTGCTGGCGCCCAGTGTGGCCAAATCCCTCTTCAGCCACGCCAACTGCTGGTCTCCCAGCGCGCCCATGCCTTCAAGCTGCGCGGAATTATTCAGTCCGATGAAATGCACCCCTTTGTGGTCAAGGCTCTGCCAACCCCGCCCCACGGTGCCTTTACCGAAACGCTCCAAATATTGCTTGCCGTCGTCTCCCAGCAAGTCGTGCTCGCCGGGGACGAAGAAGACCTGCTTCTGGCGCACCCCTTTCAGGAGCTGGTCCAAGGTATCGAACTCACTGGCCTTGGCCAAGTGCGAAAGATCCCCGGTATGAAGGATAAAGTCGGGCTGATGATCCAGCGCGTTGATCTTATCCGCCGCAGCCTGGAAGGTCGCGTTGACGTCGGCATTGGCCGGCTTGTCGAACCCGATGTGGCTGTCGCTTATTTGGACAAAGGTGAAGTCCTCCGGGCGCATCTTTTCAGGTTGGGCGCCCAGCAATCGGGACGCCGGCACGCCCCCGGCAAAGCTCCACACCACTCCCGCGCCAGCCCACTGCATACATTTCAGGAAGCCGCGCCTGTCGATATTCCGGCTAATAGCGCTCGCCGCTCCGTCCCGGTCGTCTTTTCTAATCTCAGTCATGTGAATGCCTTTCTGTGGCGGCGTCAACGCCGCTTTCCTATCGGGAGACTCGCTGCCCACCGAATTTATTCCCGGACGGCCAGTCGGGAATAAATTTGGGGCGAGCCGCGTCCACACAGTGGGGCAGACTTTTTTGTGACAGCTTCACTTACGCGAAACTGGAGAGAACTTCTACTTTGGAAAGGACTCCGTGGATACCAAGGTCAGAATCTTCGAGCTGACCATGTGGCCCCATATGCGGGCCGCCTATAACCTGGCGCGCTGGCTCGTCCGCAACGACCATGACGCCGAGGACATCGTGCAGGAGTCGTTCTTGAAGGCGTACAAAGCCCAGGAGAGCTTCCGCGGCAATGAAGCCAGAACCTGGATGTTATCGATTGTGCGGAACACGGCGATGGACTTCTTGCGCCGTTACAAATCGTCTGGCACGATAACCTTGGACCAACCAGGATTCGAACCGGAGGACGATTCGCCTGACGCCGAGCGCGTCTTGCTCGAACGATCGCGCCGCGACCAGCTACGCCGGGCGATCTCACGCCTGGAACCGGAATTCCGCGAAGCGCTTGTGCTGCGCGAAATCGAAGGCCTGTCATATAAACAGATCGCCGCCGTTCTGAACATTCCCATGGGGACCGTGATGTCGCGGCTATCGCGGGCGCGAAATCAGTTGTTGGTGGAACTCGGCGGATCGAAGGAGGTTCAGCATGACTTGCCGTGAAGCCGGACCGCTCTTGCATGCCCGCCTGGATAATGAGCTGGATATGGCCGGCGCTGCCGCCATCGATCTGCATCTATCGAATTGCCGCGCTTGCGCCGCCCAGTACGCGGCGCTTGAGAACCTGCATCAAGAAATCGCCGCGGCGGATCTGTCATATACACCCGGTATCGCGCTGGAACGGAAACTCGCCGCCCGGTTCCTGGAAGACAAGAAATCGCCATCTCGTTTCTGGAGCGCCGGCTGGCTCAATACCTCTGTCGTGGCCGCCACGGCGATTGTTGTTCTGACGATCGTTGCCATCCCCATGCTGCAAACCAGCCGGGAAACCGACGCCGTCGCCGCCGAAATTCTCGACAACCATCTGCGGGCTCTCCAGGCCATCCATCAAGTGGACGTGCCCAGCTCAGATCGGCACACCGTCAAACCGTGGTTTCAGGGCAAGGTTGATTTTTCGCCGCCGGTTCCGGATCTGACCAAGGAAGATTTCGTTCTCATCGGTGGGCGTCTGGAAGTGATCCACCGGCAGCCCGCCGCCGCCATCGTCTACCGCCGCCGGCAGCATGTGATCGATTTATACGTATCGCCTTCGGCAGGCCCGGATTCGAAACCGGAACTCCACGAGCTGGGCGGTTATCATCTGCTCCGCTGGAGGCAAAATAGCCTGGACTATTGGGCGGTGTCGGATGTAGACGCAACCGACCTCAAGAAGTTTGCGAATCTCATTCGTGGGAGTTGATGGTCTGGGAGATTCCAGCGTACCTATTTAAGACCACAATACGTCCCCGATCATCGGGGCAGGCTTGTCCCAGGAGGCCGTTTCGTGCCGAGGTGGGTCGCTGGATCATCCGCCGTAACCCCGTAGCGTAGCAAGCGGACCGTCACCCAGCCGAACCCTTCGCCACGAGCCGAGTGCGGGACGGCCGTCAACACGCGCCCGCTTATATGCGACGGGAAATGGTACCCGCCGCGGTCCGCTTGCTGCGCGCGCGATTCAGTAGTGGCTAAGCGTAGCCTCCGTGGTCTTGTCTCGGATTGAATAGGATGTGACTGGCGCCGACGGCCCCGACCAGGCCCGTAGAAGAGTAAGCCACTTAATTGTTCGCATAACTGCCAGTGACTTATGATATTTTAATTATTATCGGTTGCCGGCAAGCGGCGCACCGCGCCGCTCCGAGCGGGCTATATTCCACTCGCGCGCATCGTCGGAAGGGGGACTGGCAACTCTGGCCTAGGCGCGAGCCCCGTCCAGTTTTGTTTACCGCTCCTGACGCGCCGTGCGGCCAGAGCAGCCTGTCCCCAATCGACCGCGTTCCATTCTTGCGCGCGGCGCCTCGCACTCGACGCAACCGCCACCCATGATGACTAAGTCATTCGGTCGGGTCCACACTTTTCCGGTTGCCGGCAAGCGGCGCACCGCGCCGCTCCGAGCGGGCTATATTCCACTCGCGCGCATCGACGGAAGGGGGACTCATCTACTCTGGCCTAGGCGCGAGCCACGTCCAGTCTTGTTTACCGCTCCTGACGCGCCGTGTGGCCAGAGCAGCCTGTCCCCAGACCACCGCGTTCCATTCTTGCGCGCGGCGCCTCGCACTCGACGCAACCGCCACCGGCGCCGGCCCACACCTTTCCGGTTGCCGGCAAGCGGCGCACCGCGCCGCTCCTGAGCGGGCTATATTCCACTCGTGCGCATCGACGGAAGGGGGACTCATCTACTCTGGCCTAGGCGCGAGCCACGTCCAGTTTTGTTTACCTCTCCTGACGCGCCGTGCGGCCAGAGCAGCCTGTCCCCAGACCACCGCGTTCCATTCCTGCGCGCGGCGCCTCGCACTCGACGCACTCGCCACCGGCGCCGGCCCACACCTTTCCGGTTGGGCAAGCGGCGCACCGCGCCGCTCCGAGCGGGCTATATT
>CAJCIT010000144.1 GCA_903970405.1 Acidobacteriaceae bacterium
AGGATGCTCCCAAACTGTTGCTGTCGGCGCAACGGATGAAGCGGTTGGACCGCGACCGGACGCGGCAGACGGAGCGTTGGCAAAACCTTCAAGACCGGGTAAGTACGGTTACTGACTCGCCGGAGCGAGGGATGGAACTCGCCCTGACGGCGGCGGTGAGCAACAATCCGGAACTGGCGGACCAGGCGATCCGATGGGCCAGGCAGCATCCCGAGGAGGCGCGCCAAGTGGCGCTGGTTGTGGATTGGTGCGGCGGTAAGCTGACTCGGGCGCAGCGCGACGAGATTCTGGGCGCGGCATGGCGGGCTTATCAAAAACGCGCCGATGGGGAAATCGACCCGGTTCGCTATCGCGACGGACTGCTGTTGCGAGCGGAGCGTGAGCAGGAGTTTCCGGATGTTTCGCGCTGGTGGAACGCAATATTGCCGCATCTCAAAAGCAGGGATCGCAACTGGCTGACCGATCCGGCTCAACTTTATGCGCTGTGCGAGATCCTGGATGCGGTGCGCCAGAATTCTCGCGACGATCCGCGGACGGACGATGGCCCGCTGTTTCAACAATTGCCGATGGAATATCTGCTTTCGCTGCACCCGCGCGAAGTGGAGTCCCCAACGTGGCAGACGCGGGCGGCCGCGCTGGCGCTAGTGGCGATCGATCCGAATTTGGCGGGCGCGCAGTTTTTGCAAGGCTGGGTGCTGGAGGATCCTCAGGTGATGCGAACCGGGCCGGGCGTGGCGTATGAGTTCCTCTGGGCCAATCCATATCTGCCCGGCATTAGTTATTACAATCTGGACCCGTGGTCTTACGATCGCGACGCCAGCCTGCTGTACGCGCGCACATCATGGGAGCCCGATGCCTGCTGGATTCGCATCACCGTGGGCGGCGTCTCTGAGCAGAACTGCCCGGCGGATTGGAAAGCGAAACCGTTTACGGCTGGCCGGTTGACGCTGCTACCCTTTTCGAAGGGATGCGTCGACCTGCCGGCGGAAGCCACTGAGACAAGCGCACGCTCGCCGTCGACGATTTTGTGGGGACTGGCGCCCCAGACGAGACTCAGTTATAAAGGCGAGAAGAAGCCGATTTACTCGAACGCCGATGCTGCCGGTATGTTTCTGGCGCCCAACAACGGCGAGAAGATCATTTGCGTAGCCACCGCAAAATAGGCCAGAGGCCATGGAATCGGCGGGACGGTAGCCCTGCTAAACTGATAATTCCGCTCGGAAACGCGCGCATTCTGACGCTATAGGCACAGCGCGTCAGCCGGCGGCTCGGAGTTCTACTTTTCATGATTTCAGCGACTCAATTACGCCCCGGTATGGTGGTGAAGTTCAACAACGAACTTCATTCTGTGTTCAGCATGGTGCATCGGACACCGGGCAACCTGCGGGGCTTCGTTCAGGCGAAAATGCGAAACATTCGCAGCGGTTCGATGATGGAGCACCGGTTCTCATCAGAGGATAAAGTGGAGCGCATCTCGCTGGACGAGCAGGAGATGGAGTATCTCTACGACGACGGCGAATTCTTCTACTTCATGAACACCGAGACGTTTGAGCAGATGCACCTGACGCGCGACCTGCTGGGCGACTCCACGCTGTATCTGACTCCCAACCTGAGGGTGGCGGTGGAGTTCTATGAGGGCAAGCCGATCAGCGTTGAGCTTCCCGCGGCGGTGGAGATGACGGTAGTTGAAACCGAGCCCGGATTGAAGGGCGCCACCGTATCGAACGTCACGAAGCCAGCCAAAATGGAAACCGGCCTGATGGTTCAAGTTCCTGCGTTCGTCAACGAGGGCGAACGTATCCGTGTCAGCACGTCCGAAGGCAGCTACCTGGAACGCGCATAGACGGCTTACCAGGCATGGGGCATCAGGCGCGGCGTTGGCTTATTTCGGGACGCGTGCAGGGCGTAGGATTTCGAGTCTTTGCGCAACTTCGGGCGGCGGAGATCGGTGTCAGAGGTTACGCGAAGAATCGCGAAGATGGACGAGTTGAAGTGTATGCCGCGGGGACGCCTGAGCAGATCTCTGAACTCCGGGGTGCGCTGCATCAGGGTCCTCGCTTCTCAGATGTCAGAACAGTAGAGGAACTCGAAGTAGCTCCGGAACGTGTCTCCGGGTTTTCGATCCGGTAGTGGTCTTGACCTGGACTGACGCGCCAGCGCGTTCATCCAATTGGATGAGTTGAATGAAGGGGCATGGAGCAGGCGGGGGAAAAAAGTGAATAAGCTCCGCCCACTGTTGTCGCGGCGCAGCTTTCTTGCCGGGGCCGCCTTTTCGGCGTTGGCGCGGCAGGAAACCACTTTCTCGACGGACGTGAAGGTGGTTTCCCTACTGGCTACGGTGCATGACAGGGACGGCCGCGTGGTGAAGGATCTCAACAGGGAAGACTTCGTCCTCCAGGAGGACGGGAAAGCGCAGACCATTCGCTATTTCTCGCGCGAGTCCGGCCTTCCGCTTACCCTGGGGCTGCTGGTGGACACCAGCCGAAGCCAGTTAGGCGTTCTTGACCAGGAGCGTAGCGCCAGCTATACGTTTCTGTCCCAGGTTCTGCGCGAGAAAATCGACCAAGCTTGCGTCGTTTCCTTCGACAATAAGGTGCGAGTGCTGCAAGGTATGACCTCCTCGCGCGAGGACTTGGCGGCCGCGCTCTCACGGCTCAGGATTCCCGGCATTATCGCGACGTTACCGGAGAGGTTTGGCGCTTCGGCGCGAATAGCGCCACGTCGCTTTCCACCGATGGCGACCTGATGATTGGCAATCTGTCCGTGCCGAAGGGTAACTACACACTCTACATCTGGCCCGTCTCCGCCAGCGAAATGATGCTCATCGTCAACAAACAGACCGGCCAGTCGGGCACCGACTATGATCAGGGTCAGGATCTGGGCCGCGTGCCGTTCAAAATCAGCAAGACGGCAAGTCCCGTAGAGACCCTTGCCATCAAGCTGAGTCCATCAGCGCTCACATTTCAGTGGGAGAACACAATGGCCACGGTGAGCGTGAAGGGCAAGTAGTTCAGCCAGTCCTTCTGAACCGGACGCGGAGCAAGCGGACCGTGACCCAGCGGAACCGTCCACCATGAGCCCTGTGCAGGACGGCCGTCAAGCTCTACGGAAGCACCGTTACCGGCTTCCCCCGCCACGCCTCATCGATATGAACTACAGTAGGGATATGGCGTTCCTAGCCTCTGTGTCTCCATCCTCCGCGCGCCCGTCGCTTTTCGGCTGCGACTAATCCACCCGCGCCCGCGGCCCAATTCCTGTTTCTCTTCCCACCAACTGAATTCTTGAAGTGAGGTGTCGTGTATGCCGACCGAGACCGCTGCCCATCCCCTGCTGCCGCACTTGGTAACGAGTCTGCCTGGACCGAAGGCCGAGGCGCTGATTCGCCGCGACCAGAAAGTGATATCGCCTTCCTATACGCGCTGCTACCCGCTGGCCGTGAAGCGCGGCGAAGGCGCAATTCTTGAAGACGTCGATGGAAACCGCTTCCTCGACTTCAATGCGGGTATTGCCGTGGTGGCCACCGGCCATTCGCACCCGCGCGTGGTCGCCGCCATTCAAAAGCAGGCGGCCGAGTTCCTGCACATGTCTGGAACCGACTTCTATTACGAAAACATGGTGGAGTTGGCGGAGACGCTCGCGCGCCTCGTGCCAGGCGGAGTGGACCGCCGTGTCTACTTTGGCAACTCGGGAACCGAAGCCGTGGAAGCCGCGTTGAAACTGGCCCGTTACCACTCGGGCCGCGATAAGTACATCGCCTTCCTCGGCGCCTTTCATGGACGGACGATGGGGTCTTTGTCTCTGACTGGAAGCAAGATCCCGCAGCGCCGCAAGTTCGGACCGATGTTGCCGGTGCACCACGTTCCCTACGCCTATTGTTATCGGTGTGCTTATGGGAAATCGCCGGACACGTGCCACGTCGAGTGCGTGAAAGTGATTGAGGAATCGCTATTCAAGACCATCCTGCCGGCGGAGGAAGTGGCTGCCATTGTGGTGGAACCGATCCAAGGCGAAGGCGGGTATCTGGTTCCACCAGCGAAGTTTCACGAGGAGCTACGCCGTGTGGCTGACAAGCACGGCATCATTCTAATCCATGACGAGGTCCAATCCGGCATGGGCCGCACGGGCCGCATGTTTGCCTCGGAGCATTTCGAAGTGACGCCGGACATTGTGACCATTGCCAAGGGAATCGCGAGTGGCATGCCACTAGGCGCCATGGTGGCGAAGGCCGAAATCATGGATTGGACGCCCGGCGCGCACGCTTCCACATTCGGCGGAAACCCCGTCAGTTGTTCCGCGGCGCTGGCAACCATTGAGTTGCTGGAAGAAAGCCTCATTGAGAACGCAGCGGCGGTGGGACAGCACATGCTGGACCGCATGAGCGACTGGCCCCATCGCTTCCGGCATGTGGGCGACGTGCGCGGCAAGGGCCTTATGATCGGCTTCGAGATGGTGCTGAACAAGGAGACAAAGGAGCGTGCTCCTGACCTGCGCGACGAGCTCGAAAGCATGGCCTTCGAACGCGGACTGCTGATCCTTGGCTGCGGCGCGAACAGCATACGTCTCTGCCCGCCGCTGGTGATTACGAAGGATCAGGCGAATTTCGCCATTGATACGCTGGAAGCGTGTTTGCGGGCGCAGGAAAAGTAAGATCGCGCGCCGCTTCCTTCTGAACCGCGTGCGTGATTTGTTGATCTGTTTCTCGCGTATACTGCGGGCTTGGCTGCCTTACGGGCTGACCCGCGGGACGGCCGGCGATGCGCATCGTTCAGGCCCTTCATTGGCTCCATGACATGCTTCCAGCCGATGGCGATTCGATCCTTAAGAAAATCCGAAAAATTCTGGAAGACCCTAAACAGGGAAAGGAGATTCGCGACGATCTTCGCGGCGGTCTCGACTCTCTCCCCACATGGATGCGCGATCTCGTCGGTAGACTCATTCATGACTCGGATCAGTCTCGCGCGGCCAACCGCCAGAGCACGGCGCCCTCTTCCGATGCGATTCTGCCGATTGCCACCGATGGCCCCGCGGGGCCATCGCGATGAATCCTGGCTTTGCGGAATTTCTTGAAGCAACGCCGCAGGATCGCCGAGACGTTTTTCTCAGTGCCGCGGCTCGACTCGGCACACCGGAACAGAACGTGGAAAAAGACTTCTGGGTCACCTGGACGCTCGACGTCCTTTTTAATGGCCTTCCTGTTGGCCACCCGCGATTTCTTTTCAAGGGCGGAACGTCGCTCTCGAAAGCCTACGGCCCGATATCGCGATTTTCCGAAGACATCGACATCACCGTATTTCGGGAGGACCTCGGGCAGACCGCGTCCGTTCCAGAGCTTGAGAACATGAGCCGAAAGAAGCGCGAGGGGCGGCTCGATGCAATCAAAGGCGCCTGCCGGGATTACATAGAGCACACGCTCGCCAGGCAATTCACAGAGATTACGCAGGATACTCTCGCCCAGTCGAACATTGAGCCGAACGCCGCCGGCGTTGCCGTTGATCCAGACGATCCAGATGGTCAGAGTTTGTTGTTTTGGTATCCGACAGTAACGACGGGACACGGCGATTGCATTCGTCCCGCGGTGAAGATTGAATCCGGAGCCAAATCGGCGCTCGATCCGAATGAGGAGCTGAGTATCGTCCCTTATATTTCAGAGGAGGTACCACGATTTGGGCTGTCCGCTGCAGGCGTGACAACGGTCGTCGCGGAACGAACTTTCTGGGACAAGATTGTCATCCTACACGGTGTGAGGAACTGGTTTGAGAAACGGGGC
>CAJCIT010000145.1 GCA_903970405.1 Acidobacteriaceae bacterium
CGGAATGGCGCCGCCGGCGGTGGGCGACGCAAACCCGATCTGGCCGCGCTTATCGAGGAAACGCGCGCCGAGGTTCGAGGTCATGATAATGATGGTGTTCTTGAAGTCGACAGTGTTGCCGAGGCCGTCAGTCAACTGGCCGTCTTCAAAAACCTGCAACAGAATGTTGTAGATATCCGGGTGAGCCTTTTCGATTTCATCCAGCAGGATGATGGAGTACGGCGCGCGCTTGACGCGCTCAGTGAGCTGACCGCCTTCTTCGTAGCCTACGTAGCCGGGAGGCGAACCGATCAGCTTCGAAATGGAGTGTTTTTCCATGAACTCCGACATGTCGAAGCGGATCAGCGCTTTTTCGCTGCCGAACAGGAATTCGGCTAAAGCGCGGGCGACCTCGGTTTTGCCAACGCCCGTGGGTCCAAGGAACAGGAAAGAACCGGCGGGGCGCTTGGGCGACTTCAGACCGGCGCGCGAACGGCGGATGGCGCGGGATAGCGCGGAGAGGGCTTTCTCCTGGCTGATGACGCGCTTGTGAAGCTCCTCTTCAATGCGGAGCAGCTTGCTGACTTCTTCCTCTTTGATAGAGGTCATCGGCACGCCGGTCCAGCGGGCGACAACGTCTTCGATGTCATCCTTGGTGACAACGCCGGTGGACGTGTCATCCAGGTTGTATTTCTCGCGAAGCTGGCGCAGGTTCTCACGTTCTTTGCGCTCTTCGTCAGAGTAAAAGCGCGCCTTCTCAAACTCATGGTTCGCAATGGCGTTTTCCATGCGGTGAACGATGAACTTGATGCGCTTCTGGATGTCGGCGACTTCGGTGGGAAGCGTGGTCTGGCGCAGCTTGACGCGAGCGCCGGCTTCGTCTATCAAATCGATGGCCTTGTCGGGCAGGAAGCGATCCGGAATGAAGCGGGTTGAGGTGTAGACGGCGGATTCGATCGCTTCGTCGGTGTAAGCAACGGCATGGAACTTTTCGTAGCGCTCCTTAATGCCGAAGAGAATGCGGACGGCATCGGTATCGTTGGGAGGCGGAACCTTGACGGCCTGGAAGCGGCGTTCCAGGGAACGATCTTTTTCGATGGACTTCCGGTATTCAGCGGGCGTGGTGGCGCCGATGCACTGAATCTCACCGCGGGAAAGAGCGGGCTTCAGGATGTTGGCGGCGTCGAGCGAGCCTTCGGCCGAACCCGCGCCCACCAGCGTGTGAAGCTCATCGATGAAAATGATGGCGTTCTGATTTTCCATCAACTCTTTCATGATGGTCTTGAGGCGCTCTTCGAACTGGCCGCGATACTTAGTGCCGGCGACGATCAGCGAGAGATCCAGGGCGAGGATGCGCTTGTCAGAGAGGAAAGAAGGAACATCGCCATCGGCAATGCGCTGGGCGAGGCCCTCCACAATGGCCGTCTTGCCGACGCCCGGCTCGCCAATGAGCACTGGATTGTTCTTGGTACGGCGGCAGAGAATCTGAACGACGCGGTCGACTTCCGAATCGCGGCCAATGAGCGGATCCAACATGCCGTCAATGGCCGCCTGGGTCAAGTCGCGGCTGAATTCAGCGAGCAGCGAGCTTTCCTTGGGACGGCTGGCAGAAGTTTTCTCGGAGGCAGAGCGGGCAATTTCTTCGCGCACGGCTGAAAGGCGCAATCCTCGTTCATGGAGGATCTCCGCGGCAAAGCTCTTCTCTTCGCGCAGCAGCCCCAGCATCAGGTGTTCAGTGCCAATGTGCTTGTGGCTGAGGCGTTCCGCTTCCTCGGCGCCGTACGCCAGCACGCGCTTGCATTCGTGGCTAAGCGGAAGATCGACCGACGTCGAGACCTTCTCGCGAATGGTTGTGTGCGCCTCGATCTGCTTGCGAATAGATTCGATGGCCGCGTGAGACCGCAGGAAGCGGTTGGCCAGCGCCTTGTCTTCGCGGAGCAAACCGAGCAGCAAGTGCTCAGTCTCTATATAAGGACTGCCGAATTGACTGGCCTCGTATCTTGCGAAGAAGATGACTCGGCGAGCTTTCTCGGTATAGCGTTCAAACATAAGTGCCACCGCCGAGACGGGTTGCGTCTCCAGCTATTCCAGCCGGCTCCCAATCGCCCTCCACGGGGGTTTCGAGCCGGCCATTTTTTAGTTCAAGAATCCGATCGCATTTGGATGCGAAGCGCAGGTTATGTGTAACGAAGACGGATGTGAGGCCGTGAGAGTTATGAAGGTCGGCGAGAAGACTGAAAATCATCTCGCCAGTCCGTTGATCGAGACTGCCCGTGGGTTCGTCAGCGAGCAGAACACGGGGGTTTCCGGCCAGCGCGCGGGCCAAGGCGACGCGCTGTTGCTCACCGCCGGAGAGTTCGCCGGCGCGATGGAATTTTCGAGTTTGAAGTCCAACTTCATCCAACCTCGTTTCCGCCTGAGTGGCGGCCTCTTCTCTATGCACGCCGCGAATCAACAGCGGCATCATCACGTTCTCTAACGCTGAAAACTCCGGCAACAGAGACGGATTCTGCCAAAGATACCCGAGTTCCCGATTACGAAAATCAGCTAACGCTGCTTCGGAAAGTCCCGCGATGTCTCGATGGCCGAAGTATATCCTACCGGTGGAAGGCCTGTCCAGACCGCCCAAAAGATGAAGCAGGGTGCTCTTCCCCGCGCCTGAAGAACCAATGATGGCCAGCCGCTCGCCCTCCCTGACATCCAGCCACAGGTCATCCAGCACGGTGACATCGGTAGCCCCTGAACGGTATCGTCTACTCAGGGATTCGGCGCGGATTCGGCTGTTCGTAGTCAAAACCCCGTCCTTACCTATAAGGATAGACTACGGCTGGCGAGGAACGCCCTGGCCAAATGGCGAGTCCCGTAGCTCTTCCCATGTAATCGGCCGTGACGGTTCAGAATAGAGGACTGATGCCTGGCGCTATCCCCTTACGCCTCTTCATTACCGGGGGCACATTCGACAAGGAGTACGACGAACTCTCCGGCCGTCTCTACTTTCGTGAATCCCACTTGACCGAGATGTTGCGGCTGGGGCGGTCGAGCGTACCCGTGACGGTGAGCACGCTCATGATGGTGGACAGCCTGGATATGACGGACCAGCAACGTGGATTCATTGTGGACGCGTGCCGCTCGGCGCCGGAGACGAGAATCGTCCTGACGCATGGCACGGATACGATGGCCGAAACGGCTCGGCGGCTGGAGGCGGAAGTAACGGGCAAGACGATCGTCCTGACCGGTGCGATGATTCCGTACAAGTTCGGAAGCTCGGATGGTTTGTTCAACCTGGGCAGCGCCCTCGCCTTTGCGCAGACCCT
>CAJCIT010000146.1 GCA_903970405.1 Acidobacteriaceae bacterium
CCTTCGTAGATAGCTCCGGATCAGGTCTCCGGCAAAGTCGCGAATGATGGAGTGCCTGGGCGTCCCGCTCGACAAAGGAATCGGTTCTCCTTCCACCAGTTCATAGTCCTCAGTCTCGGCGGTTTGCATTTGCGAGAACCCGGCGACGGTCATCAGCGCTTTTGTGCCCATGCATGGCGCTCCTTTTGAGGGGGTCGTTTTCATCGTAGCTTAGCCGTGGCGGCGCCTGCGACGGTAGCCGCATTCCATACGGCTATCATGTGAACCGGGAGCAGTTTCGCCTCGAACGCATGAGCCACAATCGTTTTGAAGAAGTCCGGGAGCGCCATGCGCGGGCCGAAGCAGGCGGCGGCCAGCAACGCCGGGAACGCCAGCACAAGGAAGGCAAACTCGCCGCTCGCGAGCGCATTGAGCTGCTGCTGGACGAGGGCAGCTTTGAGGAACTTGACAAGCTGGTTCGTCATCGCTCGCGCAACTTCGGGATGGATGAGAACGTCATCGATGGCGATGGCTTCGTCACCGGCCACGGCAAAATTCACGGACGCCGCGTCTTCGTCTTCGCCCAGGATTTCACCGTTTTTGGGGGTTCGCTCTCGGAATCGAATGCGCAGAAAATCGTCAAGATCATGGATCTGGCGCTGAAGGTGGGCGCGCCGCTGATCGGCTTGAACGATTCCGGCGGAGCGCGCATTCAGGAAGGCGTTGCTTCACTCGCCGGGTATGCCGATATCTTTCTCCGCAATACTCTTTCCAGCGGCGTGATCCCGCAGATCTCCGCCATCATGGGGCCTTGCGCGGGCGGCGCGGTGTACTCGCCCGCCCTAACGGACTTCGTCTTCATGGTGGAAAATACCAGCCACATGTTTGTCACCGGTCCGGACGTCATCAAGACCGTGACCCATGAAGACGTCACCAAAGAGCACCTGGGCGGAGCGATCACGCATAACACCCTGAGCGGCGTGGCACAGTTCCTCGCTCACGACGACGAAGACTGCCTGCGCCAGATTCGCGAACTGCTCACGTTTCTGCCATCAAACAACCTGGACGGCGCGCCGCGTCTGGCGACGAAAGACCCGTCGCATCGAGCCGACCCCGAGCTCGACACGCTGATCCCGGAAGAATCGAACAAGCCCTACGACATTCGGGACCTCATTCATCGCGTGGTGGATGACGGACACTTCTTCGAGGTCGCAAGCCTGTTTGCCCGCAATATCGTGATTGGTTTTGCGCGCTTGGCCGGCCAGACCATCGGCATTGTGGCGAATCAGCCGGCGCACCTCGCGGGCTGCCTCGATATCGACTCCTCCACGAAAGGCGCGCGCTTCGTTCGCTTTTGCGACGCGTTCCAGATTCCCATTCTCACGTTCGAAGACGTGCCCGGTTTTCTGCCCGGCACGGCCCAGGAGTTCGGCGGCATCATTCGCCACGGCGCGAAGCTGCTTTACGCCTACGCGGAAGCCACGGTGCCGAAGGTCACCGTGATTACCCGCAAAGCCTATGGGGGCGCTTATTGCGTGATGGGATCGAAGCACCTCCGGACAGACATCAATTTCGCTTATCCCACGGCTGAGATCGCCGTGATGGGCGCGGAGGGCGCCGTTAATGTTCTTTACCGCCGCGAGCTTTTGACGGCACTCCATCCCGACGAGGTGCGTAAGGCAAAGATTGAGGAGTATCGCGACAAGTTCGCCAGTCCGTTCGAAGCAGCGGAGCGCGGTTATATTGACGACGTGATTGAGCCGCACGAAACGCGCCCCAAGGCGATTGAGGCGTTCCGGATGCTCGAAAACAAGGTAGACACCATGCCGAAGAAGAAGCACGGCTGCATCCCGCTGTAGCCTACTCGCTGGTATCGGTGCCCACCTTCAACACGGCAAGGAACGCCTCCTGCGGAATTTCGACGCGGCCCACGCGCTTCATGCGCTTCTTGCCTTCCTTCTGTTTTTCCAGCAGTTTGCGCTTGCGGGTGATATCGCCGCCGTAGCACTTGGCAAGCACGTTCTTGCGAATGGCTGAAATCGTTTCGCGCGAAATGATCTTATTGCCGATGGCAGCCTGCAGCGCCACTTCAAACATTTGGCGCGGAATCAGTTTGCGCAGGCGTTCAATCAGGGCTTTGCCGCGCTCATACGCAAAGTCGCGATGGACAATCATCGAAAGCGCGTCCACCGGTTCGCCCGCCACCAGCACGTCAAGCTTTACCAGCGGCGAGATCCGATAGCCGGAAAGTGTGTAGTCAAGCGAAGCATAACCGCGCGAGGCGGACTTCAGCCGGTCATAGAAATCGAGCACGATCTCATTGAGCGGCACTTCATAAAGAAGCAGTACCCGGCCGCCGCCGATGTACTCGAATTTCTTCTGATTGCCGCGTTTCTCTTCGAGCAGCTTCAATATCTCGCCAATGTACTCTTCACGGGTGATCACCGTGGCGTCGATGATCGGCTCTTCAATGTGTTTGATGCTCGACGGATCGGGGAACTTTTGCGGATTGTCGATCTCAATCAATTCATCGGACGTAGTGGTGACGCGGTAACGGACACCCGGCGCCGTGGTGATCAAGTCGATCTGAAATTCGCGCTCCAGGCGCTCCTGGACGATTTCGAGGTGCAACAACCCAAGGAATCCGCACCGAAAACCGAAGCCGAGCGCCATGGAGTTTTCGGGTTCGAAGCTGAAAGCGCTATCGTTCAGGCGAAGCTTTTCGAGCGCATCGCGCAATAGCCCGTGCTCATGCGATTCGATGGGGTACAAGCCGGCGAAGACCATCGGCTTGATCTCCTGGAATCCCGGCAGCGGATCGACATCGGGAAAGCTTTCCTCAACAATGGTGTCGCCAATCTGGGCGTCGGAGATGGTCTTGATGTTAGCGAAGATAAACCCCGCTTCGCCCGCCGTCAGTTCATTGCAGGGGATCGGCTTAGGGGACTGATAACCCAGATTCTCTATTTCCAACTGTCGGCCGTTGGCGTGAAGGCGAATCTTCTGGCCCACGCGCAGGGTTCCATCCACCACGCGCGCCAGAATGATGACCCCGCGGTATGGATCGAACCAGGAGTCGAAGATCAGCGCACGCAACGGGGCGGCGGGGTCGCCCTTCGGCGCGGGGACGCGCTTCACAACTGCTTCCAGCACCTCGCGAATACCGACGCCATTCTTCGCGCTGGTCAGAACGGCCTCGCTCGCATCCAAGCCGATCAACTGTTCGATCTGTTCGCGGATTCGTTCGGGTTCGGCGGAAGGCAGGTCTATCTTATTGATCACCGGAATAAGTTCGAGATCGTGACTTAGCGCCAGATACGTGTTGGCGAGCGTTTGCGCTTCAACTCCCTGCGAGGCGTCCACAACCAGCAGCGCCCCTTCGCAGGCTTGCAGGCTGCGCGAAACTTCATAAGTGAAATCCACGTGTCCGGGCGTATCGATCAGGTTCAGCTCATACATGTTGCCGTCGTCGGCTTTGTAGTTCAGACGGACGGCGTGCGCCTTAATGGTGATGCCGCGCTCGCGCTCCAGATCCATCGAGTCCAGCACCTGCTCCATCATTTCGCGCTGCGAAAGAGCGCCGGTGTATTCCAGCAACCGGTCGGCGAGCGTGGACTTTCCATGGTCGATATGAGCAATGATCGAGAAGTTACGGATGAAGCGGGGATCCATGCGGTAAACTGGGGGCTGAAACTCAAATTATCCCATAGGGAACCCGCTTAGAGCCGCAACTTACGCAGTTTCTTTGCGATAAACACCAGGGCGCCCTTAAGCTTCATCGTCTAACGCATGCCTTATCAGACTTTCCATGGTTCACCGGACGCAAAGGGCCTGCGCATTGGCGTGGTGGTCAGCCGATTCAATGAATTCATCACCGAAGCCCTGTCAAAAGGCGCCTTGGAGGTGCTGGAGCAGCATGGCTGTCCGCATGAGAGCATTCTCTTTGTGAAGGTACCCGGCGCTTATGAGCTTCCCGCGGCGGCTAAGGCGTTGGCCCCTCATTGCGACGCCATTATTGCGCTAGGGGCGGTGATCCGCGGGGATACGCCACATTTCGACTATGTGGCGAGAGCCGCTAGCGACGGATTGCTGCGCGTCAGCCTGGACACGGGCGTGCCGGTTGCCTTTGGCGTGCTAACCACCGACGACATGCAGCAGGCGATGGATCGCGCCGGAGGCAAGAGCGGCAACAAGGGCGCGGAGGCCGCCGAGGCCGCTATTGAGATGGCGAATCTGGTGAAGAAGCTTCGGGAGAACGGTTAGGCCATGGCTGCCCGTCACCGGTCACGGAAACGCGCGTTGCAAGTTCTATTTGAATGGGACATTCGGCGCGATTCCATTGACGGCGCCATCGGTCACTATTACGAGACCCTTTACTCCGAGGAGACCGAAACCAAGCCGAAGATCGATCGCTTCATGGAGGAACTGGTGCGCGGCACCGTGGCCCGCTCTGAGGAGATCGACCGTATCATTCAGGAGCGGGCCGAGAACTGGCGCATTGAGCGCATGGCGGTGGTGGACCGCAACATTCTCCGCCTGGCAATCTTCGAACTGACCAAGAAGGAAGTGCCTCCGACAATAATCATCGATGAAGCGCTGGAACTGGCGCGGCAGTTTTCAGCCGGCGAGAGCGTCTCATTCATCAACGGCGTATTGGATGGCGTAGTTCGCCAATCGATGACGAAAGCCGCCGGCGCCGGTTCAGCTCCGGAGATGGAATAGTGGCCACCCGCAGCCCCGGCGGAGCCGCCACTGTTTAGGGAGCTACCGCTGCGGCGGTCCTATGCTCAACCGGTCGCTCCTAATGGTGGCGGCTCTGAAGACGCGGGCTATCTGCGTGACTCTGACTTCCCGCGAATCTGCGCCAGCGTCTCTCTCTGACGCCCCTCCGAATCGAAGTTGTTGGGGTTGAGCCAGTGCTCAAAGGCGAGCCTGCAGGTGCGCCATTCACTCTCCAACATGGAGAACCAAGCCGTATCCCGATTGCGGCCCTTGACGATCATGTGCTTGCGAAAAACGCCTTCGAACGTAAAGCCGTAGCGGAGCGCCGCCCGCTTGGACGCCTCATTGAGGTTGTTGCACTTCCACTCCAGGCGCCGGTAGCCCAGGTCGTCAAAGACATATTCGGCCATCAGATAAATGGCCTCCGTGCCGGCCGGCGTTCGCTGCAGGGACGGACCGAACAGGATGTTGCCTACTTCAATACAGCGGTTTACGGGTTCGATGCGCATCAGCGCCATATGTCCCTTGGCCACCCGCTGGTCGTTGAGAATCGCAAAGAACATTGGATCCTCGTCAACGGTCTTTCGGTAGAGGTAGGAGTCAAACGAGAGCCGGTCGGGAAACGGGCCTTCAGAAAGATACGTCCACAAATGGTCGTTCTCCTCTCCCTTGGTTTCATCCCACAAGGCATTCCCATGACGCGTGGGATTGAGCGGCGCCAGCGAAACATGACGGCCCGTCTTTGTGGCGCGCCGGGGACGGCTAGCGGCGAACGTGCTGACGGCTTCGCCGACGGGCGGGCCTGCTGGAGTTTCAGAAGAGAAGGAGGACATGAACCAATTACTTACTTGAGTGTAGTGCTACGGTCCGGCCGGAGCGCGCAGACTCCCGCGCCGCAACCAGAATTTCAGTCACGATCAGGTTGTTTTCAAGGGAGGAAAGCCCTTCCGCTTTAAGCCTGCCGCGCACCACGGCCTTTAGGTAAGAGACGGAATCGGCCTCATCAGGCGGCAGATCCTGCAAAGCCGGGGTCTGTTCCGCCGTATCCCCGGCGAGCCGCACCCGAAGCGAGTTACCGCCCGTGGCGACGGCGTATCCCTTGTCGCCGTAGACCTCGAAATCCTTGCGGCCGAATGGCCAATCCCAGGAGGCTTGGATAATGCCCTGGGCGTTGGCATACTGCACCAGGACAGTGGCTTGGTCATCCACCTGGGGATAGATGGCCGGCTTCCGGGTCTGCGTAAGAGCGGTAACGGCTTTCGGCTGCTCATTGTGCAGAACCCAGGTCATCAGGTTTGCTCCGTAGCAGCCGAAGTCGAAAAGCGCGCCCGCGCCGTTCTTGGCGGGATCGGTGAGCCAGGCGAAGAACTCGGGACCCACATGAATCTCCTTGGGGCCCTCATGGCCATCCATGGCCACCATCTTGTTGACGACGCCAAACGCGGTCTTTTGCTGTAGCGATCCAATTGCGCCGTGGCTGCGATACCAAGTGGTCTCGTAATTCACGATCACCTGAATGTTGCCCTGGTGCGCGGCCTTCTCAATTCGATGCGCCGCCTCATTGCTGACGGCGAGCGGCTTTTCCATCATTACGTGAATGTGGCGCTGGGCGGCCGCCTCCACCACCGCTGGATGGTCGAAAGTGCTGGAAAAGGCAGCCACGGCCTCGGGTTTGGTGCGGTCCAGCATCTGGCCAAGGTCCGTGAAGAAGAGGCTTGAGGCGAAGCCATACTTGCCGCCATACTGCTTTTGCAGGGCGGCGTCGGGATCGAAAATACCTACCAACTGCACATCCTGCCGCTTGCCGATGGCGCGGAAGAAGCCGTCCACGTGGCCGTGGTTCAGGCCGGCGATGGCGAGGCGCAGCGGCGCTGAGCCCGAAGGCTGGGCAGTCGCCAGGGGCGGCGCCGCGAGGGCGATGAACAAAGCGGCGAACGTAAAGCGGGAAACGGGGGGCTGTGGCATGACCGTTTCATGCTACAACCTTGGGGCTACATTTCGCGCCGGTTTTCGAGCGATCGAGACATTGTCACTTCGTCGGCGAACTCCAGATCGCTGCCAACCGGAATGCCCATCGCAATGCGCGTGATGCGCGGGCCCAGAGGTTTCAAGAGGCGCGACAGATACACCGCCGTGGCCTCGCCTTCCACGGTCGGGTTCGTGCAGAGAATGATCTCTTCCACCTCGCCCGAGACCAGCCGGTCCACCAGGCTCTTGATACGCAGTTGCTCCGGCCCCACGCCGCGCAAAGGAGAGATGGCGCCGTGGAGCACGTGGTAGAGGCCGCGGAAGTTGGTAGCCTCCACGGGCACGATGTTGTGCGGCTCTTCGATGACGCAGATCTTGGTGCGGTCGCGATGCGGATCGCGGCAACAAGAGCATTGCTCGCTATCGCTGATGTTGTTGCAGGTTTCGCAAAGAACCAGCTTGTCCTTGATATCGAGGAGAGCTTGCGCCAGCCGTTGCGCGTCTTCGCGGGGCGAGCGGAGCAGATAGAAGGCAATACGCTGCGCGGACTTCTGACCGATGCCGGGCAGGCGTTTGCATTCGGCGATGAGGCGCGCCAGCGGCTCGGCAAATTCAGCCATGGCCGGTTAAAACAGGCCCGGCGGCAGACCGAGGCCGCTCATCATGCCGCCCATCTTCGATTGCGCCGCTTCATCCACTTTCTTCGCGGCTTCGTTGAAGGCCGCCAGGACCATGTCCTGCAGCATCTCCACGTCGCCCGCCACCTCCGGATCGATGGTGACGCCCAGCACGTTCTTCTGGCCGTCCATCTTCACGGACACCATGCCTCCTCCGGCGGAAGCCTCAACACGGATGGCGGCGATCTCCTCCTGAAGCTTGGCCTGCATCTGCTGCGCCTGCTTCATCATGGATTGCATGTTGCCGGGTAGTTTCATCGATCCTCTCTTGTTTGAGGGCTGGTCTTAAACGGACATACCCTACTCATTCAAATTTCGCACTGTTCGCACGTGCGCGCCGGGGAATAGTTCCTGGAACTTCTTGACGCCGGGGTGAGACAAGGCCCGATCGGTGAAAGCGGTGTTCTCGGCCTTCGGAGGCTCGGCGGCGGGCGGCGGCGGCGTGACGATCATCGACGCGGCCTCGACGGTGACCTTAACCGTGCGCTGGGCGATCTCAGATGCGGCCTTCACCACGCCTGGATCTTTCAGCGCCATGACGAACACCCTGGGGGCACGAATCCTCAGCTCCGTGCCGGTGAATTCGACCTCCGATTGGTGGACCGCGTCCGCGCTGAAGTTCAGGCCCGCCGCTTTCAGGGCATCATGCAGATCGGTCTTCCAATCGCCAGTGGGCTCCGCTCGGGGGGAAGGACGGCTAGCAGCCGCGTCCGTGGGTAGGGTCACATCCCCGGCCGATGGGCGAGTTGCTGCCGGCCGCGACTCGAAGAGCGCCGGACGGGGCGCGACCGATTTCGTAGCTGCCGACCTTGTGGCGGCACGCGGCGCCGGATTTGCGTCTCCGGGCACATCGCCGCGTGGGCCGGCCAACGCGCTGGCGCCCCCCAGACTTGACAGCGCTTCCTCAATGGATTGAAGGCGGCCCGCCTGCACCAGTTTGACCAGACCCAGTTCCAGGTGCAATCGCGGCTGAAGAGACGACTGCATGGCTTTGTAGAGGTCCAGAGTCAGGCTGAGGTACCGCGTCAGATCCTCTTCGCTGAACTGAGCCGCGGTTTCGAGCATGGCATCCTGTTCGCCGTCGGACGCGGCAATCAGGACCGTGCGCCTGCCCTCGATTTTCGCCACCAGCAGATTGCGCCAATAGCGCGAGAGTTCGCGGACATAGTGCTGTAGGCTTTGTCCGCTGCGCTCCAGACCCTGGACGATTTCGAGCATGCGGCGGCCGTCCCGCTCAAGAGCGGCCAAGGCCACCGCCTTGAGGGTGTCGATGGCGAAGACGCCCAGGAGCGCGCGCACTTCTTCCACGCGAAGGGTCTTACCGCAGCAGGCAATGGCCTGGTCGAGCGCGGAGAGCGAATCGCGCACGCTGCCTTCGCCAACCTGCGCGATCACGGCCAGCGTGTCTTCGCCCGCCTCGACGCCTTCTTCGCGGGCGATGTACTCCATGCGCGTCATGAGTTCGGAAAACTCCACGGAGCGGAAGTTGAACTGCTGGCAGCGCGAGGCGATGGTATTGGGAATCTTGTGCGCTTCGGTGGTACACATGACAAAGACGGCCCACTCCGGCGGTTCTTCGAGCGTCTTCAGCAGTGCGTTGAAAGCTTCCGGGGTGATCTGGTGCGCCTCATCGACGATAAAGACCTTGTAGCGATCGCGGGCTGGGCGATAGCGGACGTTTTCGCGCAGCTCGCGCATTTCATTGATCCCGCGATTGGACGCAGCGTCAATTTCGATGACGTCCGGCGAATTGCCGGCGGCGATTTCGAGGCAACTGGAGCAAACGCCGCACGGTTTCGCGGTGGGGCCCCGCACACAGTTCAAGCAACGCGCCAGAATCCGGGCCACCGTGGTTTTACCCGTTCCCCGCTGCCCGGAAAAGATATAGCCGTGCGCCAGACGGTTGGAGGCAATAGCATTTTCGAGCGTCGTCTTGACGTGTTCCTGGCCGATCAGCTCGCCAAACGTCTGAGGACGATACTTCCTGGCGATGACTTGGTACATGGGGTCCGGAGGGGATGCGGTTTGTTTGCCAGACCCCGGGTGATCCGCGGCACACCGGCTAAGCCGCTACCGTTGCTCCCTTCCGGGCCTGGCGGGGTTTGCAGCCGCCCGTTGCACGAAGCCCGGAGCCTGACAACTCCCCATCCTAACATTGGGCGAGAAACGCAAGGGCGCTGAAGAAACTGGCTGGCTGCCCTCCCCTTACAATGGCTCCGTGTCCGCGCTTCCGCAGCTTCGCTTCAATCTCGACATCATGCCGTCGCCCGATCCCAACCGGCCAGGGCTGCTGATTCGAGATCCATACCACTATTCCGATGCGTCTTTGCTCATCCCGCCGCAATTGGTGCCATGTCTGGAGTGCTTTGACGGGCGCCAGACGGAACTCGATTTGCGAGCGGAACTGGTGCGGATTACCGGCGAGATTCAGGTTGGCGATCTGGAGAAGCATCTATTTGAGGTTCTGGATCAGGCTGGATTTTTTGAGAATGAGACGTACCGGGCGCTGCGGGCTGCGCGCGAGGCGGAGTTTGCCGCGGAGCCCGCTCGGCCGGCCATCTTCGCGGGCTCGGCTTATCCGGAGGATGAGGCTGAACTGAACGAATTGCTTGCCGCGCGCGTCGGCGAGGCCGAAGGCGGTGAAACGGTTGTAGGTATTGCCGCGCCCCATGCCAGCCCCGACGGCGGTTGGGACACGTATCGCGCGGCCTACCGCGCGCTGCCCCGGCTCAAGAACCCTGAGGATCATGTCTTCGTGATTTTGGGCACGTCACACTATGGCGCGCCCGAGCGATTTGGCTTGACGCGCAAGCCGTTTGTGACGCCGTTCGGCGCGGCGTCGACCGATGGCGCGCTGGTGGATGAACTGGTGAAAAAAGCAGGGAAGGCGATTCAACTTGAAGACTATTGTCATGCGGTGGAACATTCCATTGAGTTTCAAGTGATCTTTCTGCAGCACCTGTACGGCGCAAAGGTCAAGATTCTGCCGATTCTCTGCGGGCCGTTCGTCAAGAGTCTTTATGAAGGAGGTGCGCCGGAGCAATCGGACCGTGTGAAAAGCTTTCTGGAGACAGCCGGCGAGATTTTCCACCGTGAACGAAAGCGGCTGCTCTTCGTGCTGGGTGTGGATATGGCCCACATGGGACAGCGTTATGGCGACCGGCGCACCGCTATTGCTCACGACGGCGAAATGCTGGCCGTGCAGGAACGCGACCGGCAGCGCATCCGCGCCCTGGAGGAATCGAATGCGGACGAATATTGGGATTTGGTGCAACAGAATCACGATGACCTGAAGTGGTGCGGGTCCGCGCCATTCTATACGTTCTTGAAAACCGTGCCGGGGCTCGAAGGCAAGTTACTCCACTATGACCAGTGGCAGATCGATCCGCGGAGTGTCGTGAGCTTTGGAGGGCTTCAATTTGTGAGGCAGGATTAGGGGGCCCCCCCGGCGCGCCTAGGCGCGGAGACCACTAACCGCTTTCCGTTGGTATAATTTAGTTGACAATGATGTACGTCTGGCACACACTTCTCTCTGCGCTTCCGGCCGTACGGTTCTATTTTCTTTCAGTTGTTTGCTTTACGGTGGTGGAGCTCGTGTTCCCCGCCGAGCGGCGGCAGCCTCTCAAAGCCCACCTGGCGAACTTTCAGTACGACATTCTCTATTACTTACTGACGCCGTTTGCCATTGTGCTGCCCAGTGCGTTCGTGGCGGCGGTCACCGCGCACTTCGGGACCGGATGGGTACGTCTCGATCTCGATCGTTTTGGCTTCGGCGTGCCCGCGGTGGACTGGCCGCTGCACAATATCCTGCTGCCCTTCGTGCCCGTCGCGGTCTTCGATTTTTTCTACTATTGGCACCACCGCCTGCAACACGAAGTCCCGGCGTTCTGGACCATCCACCGGCTGCACCATACGACGGAAAGCTTAAATGCCCTGGCCGCCTTTCGGATTCATTGGCTCGAAGAGCCTATGCGCGTGTTCACAATGGCGCTGCCCATGACGCTGATCTTCAACATCAGCGTCACTCGAAGCGCGTGGATTGCGGCGATTCTGGGGCAACTGGCGACGCTGATCCACGCGAATATCAGGATTCCCTACGGTCCATTCACCGGTGTGATGGTTGGACCGCAGTCTCATCGCATTCATCATTCCTTTGCTGAGCCCCACCTGGACCGCAACTACGCGGCGATCTTTCCTTTTTGGGACATGATGTTCGGCACCTGGTGCCCGCCGCAACCGGGAGAGTGGCCGGCCACCGGACTGAAGGACGGTGAGCGTCCACGGGGCATCGTTTGGGAGACCTTCCAGCCGTTTATCACTTGGTCGAAATCCGTGGCCGCCCGGTTTGACCGCAGCCGTAAGGCTTCAGAGGCGGCGAACGCGCGGCCCCTTCAGGAGCCTATGGGCAACCTGTACCCGGACACGTCACTTGCAGAAGACTGATGGTTGAAATCGTCTTGTAGGTGCCGCTCACGTAGGACCGCAATCCGAACACCGTAATCGGAGTGAACGTCCCCGTGCTGGGAAGGAAGTACAACGTACCCTGTACGTTGTCTGTTTCAGGCCATGTGCCATTGGCCAGGAAGGCCGTATGTTGGCCTGGCGTCAAGGTGACAGTGTGCGTTCCGATCCGCGTCCCAGTGGTGTCATAGACCTGCACCAGTACCGAGGTTGCTCCCGCCAGCGAATTTGTGATATCGGGATTGACCATATTCAGAGCGGTGTACGCACCATTCGTGTTGTCAAAAGGCATGAACCCGCCAGGGTTGACCGTGGTGTTGTAGATACCGAAGTCGCAGGAAACTTGCGTCTCGGCGTAATAGCCCTCGGTAGGGACGGTGTCCCGAACTGCCTCGTATAGCGAAATATCCGCGCCCGTGCTGCCGTTGAAGACGGACGCCCAAGTGGTCTGTACCGACGGGACAAGACCTGCCGTCGTATAGCGGATGGTTTGCCCTGGGTTCAAGCTCCCCGAAACCGTATCCACCATCCCCGGGCCAATGAGGGTGACCAGCGCTGGGTTGCCATTCGCATCGTAAAAGTTCAATTCGTAGGGCTCAGCAGAATTCGGGTTTAAATTAACGAGCACAATTTGGGTGGTCCAAACAACTCCGCCAGCCTCTAATCCATCAACCACCTGGGGAGCGACGGAGAAGGCCTGCGCATTACGAATCTGAGTTGTGCGAACAGGGGCGGCCATTACCTCGAGTTTGGTCTTCACCGGGCCGGGCGATGGCGTATTTATCGTCTGCGAGAACAAGGGGAATGAGAAGCAAAGAAGTGGTAAAAGTCGAATGGTTTGCATGAGCGAGATGGTTCCTTAGCCCTAAGGCTCCACCTAGCCTACTATCAAAGAGCAGGCGGTGCAAACGAATTCTGGACCTGCGAAAGGTTGACTCACACAAAGATTCGCGTGTCGCTTTCTGCGCACAGAATGGCGGTTTTCCCAGTTGTAAACGAGGTAAGACCCAATGTCTTACAGAACGGGACAGGGCGTCAAGTTAAGCTTTCGACGCAGCTTTGGACTCTAAGAAGGCGAGAAATTCGCGCGGATTTCGAGTCAATTGCGGGAAAGTGGCGATCGCGTTTCCATCGGTATCGAGGATGGCGTAAAAGGGAATCGACACCGTATTGAAACGGCTTTCTTCCAGCTTTTGATTCTTCTCCGATTCGGCATCCGTGCCATCGGTATATAAATCCACGATGACGATCCCTTTGAGCACCGACTGAATCTCCGGGCGGGGGAACATGTTGGTCTTCATCCAGTGGCAATTGCTGCAGGCGTAGCCAGTGAAGTTGATCAACACCAGTTTGTTCTCCGCCCTGGCCTGCTTCAATGCGCCATCCAGATCGTTCTTAAACTGGGTGGTGGCCACAGTGGCCCTTTGTCCGGCAAACAAGCTCCCCGAAGATTCCGGAAGGAAAGCATCCAGTTCACCGAGCCCAGCGCCAAACAAAGCGGGGATGAGACTGATGGAAAAGATCAGGAAGCAGGAAGCCAGCAGGGTGCGCAGCACGGTGACCGGCTCTTCTTTGGTCATCCCCTCCATGCGCAGGAGACCGAGAAGATAGAGTCCAGGGAGGGCGAAGAGAACCACCCACCCGGCCAGGACGCGCTCGCGCGTAAAGAAGTGCCATTGCAGAACCGCGTCAACGTTGCCCAAGTACTTGAGCAGAGCGGCAAGCACGATGAAGCCGAGCACCATCTTGACCCGCACCATCCAGCCGCCGCTGCGCGGAAGCTTCTTCAGATAGGACGGAAACAGGGCGAGGAGGAAGAACGGCGCGGCGAGTCCCGCGGCGAAAGAGGCCATCCCGAGCACCGGCTGCCAGCCCTTTGACTGAACGGACGCAACCAGCAGCGGTCCGACGATAGGCCCGATGCAGGCGAAGGACGTCAGTGAAAAAGTGAGGCCCATCAGAAGCGTAGCGGCGGTGCCGCCTCCCTGCGAGGCCCGATCGAGGCGGGTGAGCAGTCCCGAGGGAAGCCGCAACTCAAAGGCGCCCAGAAGGCTGAGCCCGAAGATGAAGAAGACCAGCGAGATGAACCCGTTCACCCAGGGACTGGAGCCGAGTTGGACGACGCCAAACGGACCGGCGATCAAAGTCGCGATGAATCCCAAGCCTGTAAACAGAACCACGATGCCCAAGCAAAAGATGAAGGCCTGCACCCATCCCGACTTCTTTGCGCCCTCAAGCGTTTGATTCCCCGGATGGTTCAAGAAGAACGAGACCGTGATGGGGATCATCGGAAACACGCAGGGTGTAAACAAAGCCGCCAGTCCGATGCCGAAGGCCGCCAGCAGGAAAGGTAGAAGATCCTGTGGCGGGGCGGCGGAAGAGATGCCCTTCGAAACTGGAGCGGCGGCAGCGGCGGCCGGAGCGACGCCTGGCGCGGGCGGCGCTTCTTGAGGGACCGCCGCGTAACCGGCCGGGAGTGAAACATCAAGCGATGCGCCGGACGGGTCCACCGTAATCGCCGTTTCGACCGTCTTCTTTGCCGGGGGCAGGCATTTCACCTCTGTGCAGGCCTGATAGCGGACAGCGGCCTGCACGGCGGTCATGCCTTTCGCCGAAGGCGCCAGCGCCGCATCGATTAGGAAAACGGCCCTTTCGCCGTACGTTTCGGTGTCAAGGTTGAAGTTCGGATCAAGCTTACGGATGGGCTGCGGCCGAAATACGGCTACGGATGAGAAGGCGGAGTTGTCTACCAGGCGGATGGAGGTAATGATGGGTCCACCCGGCGGCGTGGTGGGCGAATACAGGTGCCAGCCTTCCGGGATGGTGGCCGTGAGTTGAAACCAGGCATGGCCGCCCGGCTTGACATTCGAGGCGCCTTTGTAGGGCTCGAGCGTCCATTGGACCGGGTCTTCCTTGGCGTCAAGACGTTCGAGCACTCCGGTGGAAAATAGGAGCGCCGCGATTGCAACTACCTGCCTCATTCGCATGATGATTTAACCTGCCTGACCAGATGCCCACTCGGTCAGTTCCGATGCGATCTGATCGCTGATTTTGTTCGCGGCGAACTCCGCGGCCACCCGGATGGCATTCTTCAGGGCGTTTGCGTTGGAGCGGCCGTGGCAGATGATGCAAACGCCCTTGAGCCCCAACAGCGGCGCGCCGCCGTACTCGGAATAGTCGACGCGCTTCCGGAAGTCCCGGAAAGCCCCCTTGGCGAGCAGGGCGCCAAGTTTGCGGACCGGACTTTGCGACAAATGCTCACGCAGCATCTTGCCGATGACGTCAACCAGGCCTTCGCTGGTCTTCAGGGCTACATTGCCGACGAAGCCGTCGCAAACTACCACGTCGACCTTGCCCGTATAAAGATCCCGGCCTTCCACGTTGCCAATGAATTGGATGTGCTTCAAAGTTTTCAGCACTTCCATGGCTTCGTGGGTCAGGGCATTCCCTTTGTGTTCTTCCTCGCCGATCGACAACAGCCCAACCCTTGGGTTTTGGGTATGGAAGATAATGCGCGAGTAGATATCGCCCATCACGGCGAATTGAGCGAGCATGGTGGCCGTGCAATCTACGTTTGCGCCGACATCGATCATAACGGCGGACTTGCCGCTGAGGGTCGGGAAAGCCGAGGCCAGCGCCGGCCGGTCGACACCATGCGCGAGACCCTGGACCATCTTGGCGGTGGCCATCACTGCCCCGGTATTGCCCGCCGAAACCATGCCCTGGGCGACTCCATCCCGCACCAAGCGCGCCGCAACCCGCATGGAGCTGTCTTTCTTTGCGCGGACCGCCTTACCGGCGCTATCCTCCATCGTGATCACTTCGCTTGCGTGATGCACTTCGATCGGGAGCTGGCGCCAGTTACCCTGGCGTTCGAGTTCTTTCGTGACGACTTCTTCTTTGCCAACCAGGATGACCTTTACATTCTGGGTGCGGACCGCTTGTAGCGCGCCGTCGACCTCAGGCTTGGGGAAGTGGTCGCTGCCCATGGCATCGACCGCAATGGTCATCATGGAATGTTTGGAGTCTCTTATCGATTCACTATGAGGCGAAACGCCGCGGTTGAGCCGGAAAGACGCGGGCTGGGGCCGGGAACAGTCAGGCCTCGACAACCTCGATCACTTCACGGCCCTTGTACTTGCCGCAATTCGGGCAAGCGCGGTGCGCACGGATTTTCTGGTGGCAGTTCGGGCACTCGGCCATCTGCGGGATATTCAAGCCATCGTGCGCCCGGCGGGTGGAAGTCCGGCGCTTCGAGTGGCGGCGTTTTGGATTTGGCATGACGTTTCTACTTTTTCCTAATCTTTCTATTGATTTCAGTGGGCCGGCCGCCTTTACGGCCGAAACGAACCCCGGCCGGCGAGTTCGTTCTCGTCTCAGCCTCGAGGGCCGGACGCAACCCTGATCTCCCTCAGCTTGCTCCAACGATCGTCGCCCGCTTCGGTCTGGCAATCGCATACATGCTGGTTTCTGTTCTTCCCGCAGCCTGGGCAGATGCCCTTGCAATCGTCCCCGCACACAAACCGCATCGGGAGCGCCAGCAGGACCACTTCACGGAGAATTTCGTTCAGATCGAGCCGATCGCCGTCGTAATAGGCAATTTCAGAATCGACCTCTTCCAGTTCTTCTTCACCGCCGCCTTGATAATCGCCGGCGGGCTGGTAGAACAATTCGAAGTTCTTTGCAACGGGAAACTCAACCGCCTCAAGGCAGCGGTCACAAGCGACCTCTATGGCTACCGATAAGGAGCCCCGAATTCGAATCTCACCCAGGCTCTGGTTGACCAGTTCGACAGTGCCGTGGGCCACCAAGCTCGACTTTTGCCGGAACTGGTAATCGTATTCAATCTCGCCCGCCGGAACGGCGACATCGAAGCGGACAGTTCGTAATTCTAATTCCTGGAGAGAAATGAACACCGACACCCCTCCGTTGGCCGCCAGCCAGCCTACCTGATGATCCCCAGCACCCGGTGCAAAGTTTGAGTATAGCAAGGAGTTGGGTATTGCTCCCTGGCTCCGGCCCGTCGATTTCTCTCCGTAAACAAAGAGGGTTGTACCCCCCTACAGATGGGCTACGGCTAAACGTCCTTGAAATTCCGGCGCATCGTTCAAGCACAGCCGGTCCTTCTGAACCGCGCGCGTAGCAAGCGGACCATATCAGTCACAAAATGAAAAGAAAACGTATTTCTATTCTTATCAGTTAGTTGCAAGGAGTTCTGAGCGGTGTGTGGAACGGCGTCCTGGGAGGCTTTCGGTCAAAAGGAGGTACGCACTCACCATGATTCACATCCCAATTGTTGTTCTGCCGCTGATCGCAGCCCTTTTCGGTTTCTGAGAATTCGCGCACAACGGCCAACAGACGGCTTGTGCGCAGTCACGTTACACCGCGCGCAACGGCCACCACGCGGCCTGCGCGCTTCATGTGACACCGCGCACAACGGCCACCAAGCGGCCTGCGCGCTCTTGACTGATCCAGGCTGGGAGTACCGCTCGTACTCCCCTACGCGATCCAATTAAGTATTTCAACCGACACTTTCGTTTGCTAGGATGGAGGTGCTTCAGACCCTCACTGGTCTCCACGGATTCTCCTGACCACAGAAGTCCGGCTCTGGCTGCGATGCGCATTTCGGCGGCCTTGGCTGTTCTTCCTTATCGCAGTGCTTGCGCCACACGCAGTGGGCGCCGCACCGGACCAGAAGGCCGCCGGGACGCCTCCGTTTCCACAGATCGAAAAGATCATGCTTTCGGCCCGGCAAAGCGGGCAGAAGGGCAATCTTCGCGAGGCAGAGACCCTCTATGCCGAGGCCCAAAGGCAATCCCGCGATCTTCACTACCCGGAAGGGGAGGCTCGCGCCTTCACTGGCATGGGGGCTTGCGAGTTGGGCACCTTCTCTTACCGCCAAGCCCTGCGCTCATTGTCATCGGCGCATGACCTCGCGGCGCGAGTCAACAATCCGCTCCTTTCCGGAGCGATTGGCGTTAATCTGGCCTCTTTATACATCTATCTGAACAGCTTGCCCGAAGCGGAGGATGAGATCGATCGATCCATCCGTTTCCTGGGACTCGCCAAGGGCAAGCCATCCCAACCTCTACTTAACGCGTACCTGGTCAAGGCCGATATCCTTTATCACCAGTCGAAGCCGCTGGAAGGGCGGCGAGCGGCTGAACATGCCATCTCGCTTGCTCAGAGCTTAGGAGACCGGCCTTCCGAGGCATTTGCATGGAAGAAGCTGGCCGAGTTTGTCCTCTTTGAGCAACAGGACGCACCCCGGTCGCTTTACGAAGAAGCCGGTCGATGCCTGAGAAATGCGGCGAAGATCGAGGCCGAAACACACAATCAGGACGCGGCTCTGGAGACGCGAATCGACCAGGCCTATGTCACTCTGCGCCTGGGCCAACCGAAACTAGCCTTGGTGATGATGGACAGGGCATTGGCGTCCCCGTCGGCCCTGAATCTCTCCCGATACTACGAGGTCCTTCAGACCAAAGGGCTGATTCTGGCTGAGTTAGGCCGCACGGACGAAGCCTTGGCCGCGCTTCGCAATGCGGTGCAGCGAGCCGATGAGTGGCGCTCGGCGGCCCTCCCCGGCGACGTTTCGAGCACTGCAACCGTGGCCCTGCTTCACTCTGTCTACTCCGATTACATTACTCGCGCGGCGGCTACCGCCCTAGCCCGCAACAACCCGGCGCTGGCGCGGGATTCGCTGGAGGTTCTAGCCCGCAGCCGCGCCGCCAATCTCAGCGAGCAGGCCGCCAACTACCTCCAGCGGTTGGACCGCTTCCCTCCCGAGTATTACGATCTGCTTCGCCAATTGGAGGCTGCGCAGGCTAGGACTCTTGCCGACCCGGGAGGCGCCGATGAAGTGTCCGCCCGGCAGATTCGGGCCCGGCTGTCACTCCTCCAAGACCAGGCCGGACTCAGAATGAACGAATTCTCGAAAGATCGAGAGAGGAACTTTCACCAGAAATCACTTAGAGATATTCAGCAAAGCTTAGGGGCCGACGATCTACTCCTCAGCTTCTCTCTTGGCGAAAAGATGACCGACACCTCCTTTATGTGGGCAACGACGGGGGACTCAGTAAGCCTGTATCCCATTGGAACTCGGCAGGCGATCGAGGTCACGGCCGACCAGTTCAAGGTGGCCGTGCGCTCCCGCGCTAATACTGACGGTTCTGGCCGCCGGCTCGCCACCTTGCTGTTTTCCCAATTGCCGCCTCAACTTCAAGCCAAGAAGCACTGGCTTCTTGTGCCCGACGGCCAGCTTCTGAACGGCATGCCCTGGGCTGCCCTCCCTGATACGTGCCAAAAAACGCCGGCTTTTCTCATTTCCCGGAGAGACGTCCGCACGCTGCCAAGCGAACTCTTCCTGGGCGCCAAGAAGCAAACGCTTGCCCGCAACTTTGTCGGGGTCGGCGATCCCATCTACAACCGAGCGGACTCCCGGCTGGCTAACGGCCAAAAAGGTATCGGCAAGCCGGCGCGCCCGCTGCCGCTCGCTCGCTTGGCGGGCAGCCGGAGCGAGTTGGAGAACGCCTCCCGCGCCTGGAATCTGAGAACCAGCGTTCTGCTTTCGGCGGGACATGCAACGCTGGCAGAGTTGCGGTCGGCGATCGATCGCCAGACGCCCGGCATTCTTCACTTTGCGGTTCACGTACTGAGTCCCGAGGATCATCCGGAGCAGGCGGCCCTGGCGCTTAGTCTGGCCCCGAACGGGCTTCCGGAGCTCCTGACGCCGGAAGTTGTTTCCACTCTCCGCGTGCCCGGCAGCGTGGTTGTCTTAAGCGGATGCGCTTCTCAACGCGGAAAAGTCTTGCCGGGCGCGGGCCTGATCGGACTGAGCCGCGCCTGGCTTCTGGCCGGAGCGTCGGCCGTTATCGTCAGCGCCTGGCCGACCCCTGACGATTCCGGACGATTCTTCGAAGCCTTCTATGCCTCTCTGAGAGTCCACGACGATTCAACACAGTCAGTAGTGGAGCGGGTGGCTTCGGCCCTCCGAGCCGCCCAGATTGAGATGCAGCTCGACTCTGGTTACCGGCGGTCACCGGACTACTGGGCTGCCTACACGGTGATTTCCAAGGAGTAATTTATGTTCGCTTCACAGGCTGCAAAACTGGCCCCCATCCCTTCGCCCGCGAGCGAAAAGCAACAGACGCCTGAGCGGCAGGAATCAGCCGTTTCGTCGATGACGGCCGTGAACTGGGATTTGCTGGTTGGGCAAATTCAACGCGGTGAGGATGGCGGCATGGAGCATCTGTACAGACTCTTCAGCCGCGGTATTCGCTACTACCTGTGCCGCCAGTTGGGAGCGCAGGAATTGGAAGACAAAGTGCATGACACGTTTCTAATTGTCGTGCATGCTATTCAGCGCGGCGATCTTCGTGAACCGGAACGGTTAATGGGGTTTGTGCGAACCATCGTCCGCAGGCAGGTGGCGGCTTACATTGACGATGCTGTTCATCAACGCCGCGAACAAGCTGATATTGAAAGCGGTACTACCGTCGCCGACGGAACACAAAACCCTGAGCAGATGGCGATGGCCCGGCAGAAGGCCGAATTGATGCGGATGGTGCTGGCGAGCCTCTCGCAGCGGGACCGCGACATTTTGGAGCGTTTCTATCTAAAAGAGCAGACTCAGGAACAGATCTGCCACGAAATGTCTCTTTCTGAAACTCAGTTTCGACTGCTCAAATCTCGGGCCAAGGCCCGTTTTGGCGAGATTGGGCGCAAGAAGCTGTTAACCAGTGGGCTCTTCTCTGTTCTTCTAAGGACTTGAGCGCGCAGCTCTTGACTTGGAAACACAGACAATCGTGGAGTCTCGTTATGAATCGAAACGAGGATAATATGCAAGCGATTTGTGTTGAACACCCGACGGAAGCGGTGATCGAGCGCTATCTGTTCAAACACGCTCCTGAGGAGGAGTTCGCCGAGGTGGAGACACACCTCTTCGTCTGCGGCCAGTGCCAGGATCGAGTCGAGGAGATTCGAGACTTTCAGGCGGCCCTGCGGGATGGCTTTGCGCTCTTTCGCCAAGAAGCTGCTCAGCGGGCGGAAACAAGAACTGCGTCCGTCTTTTCCCGCTTACTCAGTCGAGCGAGTCCGTTGAATTGGCCGGTGCCGGGCCGCTTGCCGCGATGGGCCTTTCTGCCCGCCGCACTGGCGCCGGCATTGGCGGTTCTTCTACTGGGTGTGTTTTTGCGCCCCGACATTCGCGAGCCAGGTAGCGCCCCGTTCGATGTGTCCTTGACGGCCCTTCGGGGCGACGAACCGGGAACGGTGGTCCCCGCCGGCCGACAGATCGAATTCCATCTCAACGTGGAAGGTCTTGGCCCATCGCCTTTTTCGGTACTGGTGGTCGATAGCGATGGACGGCCAGTCGGGGCGGTCCCACTCGGAGTTGCCGCGGGGCGCCCCGCCGTCCGATTTCCGCCCTTCGCAAACGGCGCCTATTTCCTCCGCCTCTATCCGGCGAAGGATGGCCACGCGGACCAGGATCAGTTGCTGCGTGAGTTTTCCTTTCAAGCAAGGTAGTTCTCACAAGGACCTGGAATTCTCATTCCTGGGAGCTAGGAAATGGCTTGGAAAGCCTGTTCGAGTACTTGCCAACCTACAGTACGAACGTTTTGCACCGGGACGGCGGCTTCGCTTCAGGCGGGGCGCCTTCACCCTGGATTTCCCGGACTGACCGGAGTGTGACCTACGGCCGCCGCGCCCCGGCGTAACTTCTTGCTTTTCAGCCTCGTCTCATCCCGTAGTCAGGTCAATGGTGTGGTCCTCTCGCATCCTCATTGTCCCCTTGCTTCTCAGCCAGGGACTCGCGGCGCCTTTGCTGGCGCTCGATCCGGCACGCTCTTTGACCCAATATACGCACCGCGTGTGGACTGAAGAAGAAGGCCTGCCGCAACCCACAATCTACTCGATCCAACAGACCCGCGATGGATTTCTCTGGATTGGAACGCAGGACGGCTTGCTGCGCTTCGATGGATTGCACTTCTTGAATTTCGATGGCGGTGATGCCGCTTTCGAGCATAGCCTGGTCCGGGCGCTGGCCGAAGACGCCGGCGGGAACCTCTGGGCGGCCTCCATCGGCAACGGCATTCTGCGGATCGGCGCCAGTGGATCGGCTACCCATTTCGACTCCAGGAATGGGTTGCCCAGCGACGAAGTATTCTGTCTGGCCAACGGCGCCGGCGGTTCACTCTGGGCCTGCACCAATCAAGGCCTCGCTCAGTATCGCCAGAATCGCTGGCGGACCTTTACCACCGCCGACGGACTCGCGTCCAATCGCATCCGCGCGTTCTGCCAATCCCCGGACGGCGCCCAATGGGTCGCAACATCGGAATCGCCGCTGAGCCGGGGATGGAATGGCCGTTTTAGCCAGTTCACTCCCGAGGCGGGGCCGGCCATCCCTAACTCCACCACAGCGCTCGCCTGCGCCGGCGACGGTTCCGTCTGGGTTGGCACGGAAGCGGGCGTCTACAGGATCTTGAGCGACCGCACTCGGCGTTACTCGGTGCGCGAGGGGTTGCTGGACGACTCGGTGGGCGCGCTGGCCGAAGGAGTACACGGCAGCATTTGGGTGGGAACGCGCGACGGACTGGCCCGCTTTCGCACCGGTACCGACGGTGGCGTGCAGGTGAGCGCCTTCAGCACGCGAGACGGACTTTCGCATAGCGTCGTCCAGGCCGTCTTCATCGATCGCGAGGGCAGCGTGTGGGCCGGCACAAAAGGAGGCCTGGATCAGTTCGCGAACGGCAACCTGGCGCTGTACACGAAGCAGGAGGGTCTGCCGGGCGAGAACATCGGCCCGGTGGTGCAGGATGAGCGCGGGCATCTCTGGCTGGGAGTTGAGGGCCGCGGCTTGGCGGAATTCGACGGGCGGCGATTTCGCCTTCTCACGAGTCGAGATGGGCTGGCCGGCAAGAATGTCGCGTGCCTCCAGGTGGACCGGTATGGCGATGTGTGGGCCGGCTCCGAAGGCGGTGTAACGCGCATTCACCAGGGACGCGTGGCGGCGGCATGGTCCGGCTCTTCCACTCCGGCGGGGCGAGACGTACACTCTCTGGCCTTTGACAAGGACGGCACCCTCTGGGCCGGCACAACCCAAGGCCTCAGCGCCCTTCGCGGCTCGCGATTCGTCCAGGTCAAGACGGCGGACACGCGCACGGAGCCAGCGGCCCTCACCGACGTCGCCGCGTTGGGCGTGGGCCAGGCAGGCGCTCTGCTGGTCTCGACCGGCCACGCAGGCTTGTATAGTCTTGCCGCTGGGAGCGCGACTCAGATCCCCCTCTCCGGTCCCACTCGCGCCATCGCCTCTTATTACGCGGACGATGCGGAGAAGGCCCTGTGGATGGGTACGCTCGGTTCAGGACTCGTCCTCTGGCGGAACGGAAAAGCTGTGCGCATCCGGACGAAAGACGGGCTTTACGACAATCGGATTTACGGTATAGTTGCCGACGACGATTCAAATCTTTGGTTTGCCTCTAGCAAAGGCATCTTCAGCATTGACCGCCATGACCTGTACGGCTTCGCGGCGGGAGCGCTCGCTCGAGTAAAGAGCCTTCCTTTGCGCTCCGGGCAACTGCGGTTCGAGTGCCAACCAGTTCAACCCGCAGCCGTGCGCGGCCGCGATGGACGACTCTGGTTTTCGACCGACCATGGGCTGCTCATGGTGGATCCGCGCCGCTTCACGGGCGAAGAGCCTTCCTTTCCAGTCCAAATCACGTCCACGCTCCTGAACGGCCAGCCCGTCAAACTCGATGGTCTGCATATTACCGGCCCGTCGCCGAAGAATCTGGAGATCCGCTATGCCGGGTTATTGTTCAGCTCAGAGCGTCTGACGTTCCGCTATATGCTGGCGGGTTACGACAAGACATGGATCGATGCCGGTACCCGCCGTGAAGCGTTTTACACCAGTCTTCCGCCGGGGCCGTTTCAATTCCGTGTTCAGGCCAGAGACGGCAATGGCGCCTGGACTTCCCAGAGCGCACCACTGGGGTTCACCATTGAGCCGCTGTTGGTGCAGCGTCCCGTTTTCTGGGCGGCCTTCGCTACGGCCGTCGGCCTGCTGATTCTGATCGGCTACCGGCTGCGCATCCGTAATCTAACGATCCGCTTCGACCACGTTCTGGCGGAGCGCGAACGCATAGCCCGTGAGCTGCATGACACGCTGCTGCAGGGTCTGGCCGGAATCACCATGCAGTTGCAGGCGCTCTCCATGCGGCTGCCGTTCGGAGGGGAGCGGGAAAGGCTCGCCGGCATTATTGAGGACGCGCGAGAGTGCTCGTCGGAAGCGCGCCGGTCTTTGCTTGGGTTGCGCTCCTCGTCCGTTGTTCCGGAAAGCTTTGCGGCGCATCTGGCCGAATTAGCCCGGCGCATCCTTCGCCAGGCGGAGGCGGCGCTGACCCTTGATCTTGACGACACACAAGTGACTTTGGCGCCCGATGTACAAGGCCAACTGCTTCGCATTGCCCAGGAGGCGCTGCTCAATGCGGCCCGTCATGCCGGGGCCACCAGCATCGGCGTAGCCCTTCGCGTGGACCAAGAGCAACTCACCATCGTAATTGCGGACGACGGAATCGGATTCGACACAGATGAGGCAAAGCACGGTCACTTCGGAATCATCGGCATGCGCGAACGCGCGGAGCAGGCTGGCGCCTCAGTCCGCATCGTAAGCTCAGCGATGGACGGCACGCGCATCACGATTCGCGCGCCGCACGGGCGTGCGCATCGGCGCCGTTGGACGGAATCGTCGCAAAAAGTGCGCGAAAATCAGATGGAGGGGAAGCGGTGGTAGCTGAAAACATTCGGGTTCTCTGCGTCGACGACCACCCGTTGGTCAGAAAGGGCATCGCGGCCATTCTTGAATCGGAGCCGGGGATCGTGCTGGCCGGCGAGGCCGCCAATGCCCGCGACGCCATCCTCCTTTTCCGTGAGCTGCGGCCTGACGTCACGCTGATGGACCTGCGGCTTCCCGATCGGCCGGGGACTGAGGCCGTGCAGGAAATCAGGGAGGAGTTTCCCAAGGCGCGGATCATCGCGCTGACGTCGTACGGTGGCGACCAGGATATCTACCGCGCGCTCGACGCGGGCGTCCGCGGCTATCTGCTGAAGGAGATGGTTTACTCGGAGGTGATTCGAGCCATTCAAATCGTCCACAGCGGAAAGCGCTTCATTCCCCAGGAGGTTTCCCAACAGCTTGGCGATTTCTTCCCTGAGTATGCCTTGACGCCACGGGAGTCGGAAGTGCTCCGGTTAGTGGCCTTGGGTCACGCCAACAAAGAAGTGGGCGAGATTCTGGGAACAGCCTCAGGCACGGTGAAGACCCATGTCCAGAGCATTCTTGCGAAGCTGGAAGCCAAGGACAGAACGCACGCGGTGACGATTGCACTGCAGCGGGGCATCCTGCACCTGGATTCCGCAAATGTGACGTGAGTGGGGGAGCCTGGGCAACAGTGCCGTTTAACTGCTACCCCTGCTCTCCGCTTCTCCCGCGCTCCTCTCGCACTCCAACCTGTTTCCAGCATCCCGGCAAACACGTGCCGAAGCTTTACCACGAGCAATCTGGCTCCGAATACGTCGAACACATCGTCAAGCCCTTTCGCGACCCCGGCGAATTACCTGGACCCGAGTCCGCTATCATTAAGGCGTTAGGTCTGTAGTTAAGGAGACTCCATGGGTCCGATCGGTGTCCAAGAAATGATTGTCATTTTCGTGGTCGCCCTTATCCTCTTCGGCCCTAAAAAACTGCCGGAGTTGGGAAGGACGCTCGGAAAGGCAATCACCGAATTCCGCCGCGCCTCTAATGAATTGAAAGCGACATTCGAATCTCATCTGCACGAACTGGAAAGGGAGGGCCAATCGATTTCCCAATCGATCAACGCCTATAAGGAGCCGGAGCCTTCCACGTACTCTTACTCGCATAACGATTATTCGCATTACGACGCGGAGTATCACCAGTATTCGGGTTCCAGCGAGACGAGTGAAGCACAACCTGCCACAGTGAGCGCAACCGCCGTAGAGGACGCTCATCAGAATGCGAACATCGCGCACGAGTCGCATTTGCCGGGAACGGTCGCCCGTAGCGAACCGCATCCGGCAGACCCAGCCCCCCAGCCGCAAGGCGAAGGCGGCGAGGTCCATTCCGCGTAAACGAAAGGCCGGACATGCCGGACGAACCCAAGGAGCCGCCCAAGGCGGCAAGTGAAGAAGCGTCTCCAGACGCAGCCCTCCCCCCGAAGGCGACTCCCGAAAGTTCATTTGAGATGCCGTATTCCGAACTTCCCCCGGGGATGGATTCGGCCGCGGACGCGCCGCTGGGCATGTACAGCGACCCTTTCAGCTATTCGGCGACGCCTGACCCTGCGCCCTCTACGCTGCCGACGCAATCGTTTGAAGGGCAGAGTTCGTCGGCGTTGGGCGGCAATGCGCATCCGGGAGGAGCGCTTGAGAGTTCGCGGCCGGTGGAATCGGCGCCGGGCGCCGTGGCACCGCCGGCGATTAAACCCGCCACCACGGCGCTGGCCCGTCCGGCGCCTCCTACCGTGGTTGCGGCCGCGCCGCTGACAAAGTCAAGCCCGGCCAAGGGCGGGATGATGCGGCGGCCACCGTCGCCTCCGCCTCCACCGTCCGGCGACGATCCCGAGGAGGAAGAGGAAGGCATGCTCCGCATGTCCTTCATGGATCATCTCGAGGAGCTCCGCAGCCGCATACTGAAAGCTCTGGCCGGATTCGGCGTCGCGTTCCTGGCGACGCTAATTTTCGCGCCCGAGATCTGGCGAGTGATCGCCGCGCCCGCCAAGCAAGCGCTGCTCAACCTGGGCATTAATCCCCCTAACCTAGCGGCATTGGCGCCGATGGAGCAGTTCTCCACGATTTTCGTGAAGGCGCCGCTGATTGTTTCCATCTTCGTCGCCTCGCCGTGGATTCTCTATCAGGTGTGGGCTTTCATTGCTCCAGGGCTTTATAAGCGGGAGCGCCGCTGGGCCGTTCCCTTCATCGTCTGCACGGCGGGCCTTTTCATTACCGGCGGATGTTTTGCTTACTTTGTCGCTTTCCGCTATGGAATTGAGTTTCTGCTGGGCATCGGCCACAACCTCAAGCTGGACGTGGCGCCGGTGGTTTCGATCACCGAATACTTCGATCTGTTCGTGAACGTGACGCTGGGCGTGGCATTGATCTTTGAGCTGCCGGTGCTGATCTTTTTCCTCACGCTGCTGCGGATTGCATCGCCCCGGTTCCTGATGGCGCACTCGCGGTACGCGATTCTGGCCATCGTGATCATTGCGGCGGTGGTGACACCCACGCCCGATGTCTTCAACCTGATGCTGTTCGCGGTGCCGATGTGCCTGTTGTTCTTTATCGGCGTGTTCGCCAGCTATCTGCTGGTGCTGAAGCGCGAAGGGCGGAAATTCCCGTGGAAATGGATCTTTCTTGCGGCCCTCACGGCCAACTTTGCCGCTTTTATCAGCGCGACGGAGTCGAGCGGCGCGACCGCGCAGGTGAGCAAGCCGCTTAACGATCGGGCAATTGCCTATTATGAACCGGCGGTGAATCTTCTCGGACAGCTGGTGTCAATCGATTCGGAGTCCTCCGACAAAGCCGGCGTCGACAAAGTCGGGGCCGTCGTGCTTGACCAATTGAAGGATTTGGGCGGAACGGTCGACCGCGTGCCGGCAACCACCCGGAAAAACGGCGACAATTTGGTCGTCCGCTTTACGGGCGCAGGCAAAGGCAAAGTGTTGATCATAGCCCATATGGACACGGTTTTTCCGGCTCCTGCCGCGACGGTTCGTCCCTTCACGATCAAGGACGGCCGGGCGAC
>CAJCIT010000147.1 GCA_903970405.1 Acidobacteriaceae bacterium
ATGCCGGGAATGGTAATAGACGCCCTTGCTCAGGCGTTCAAGTAGTCCCTGGCGCGTCAGGCGCGAGAGCGCTTGCGCCACGGCGTTGAAGGGCAGACGCCGGAAGTCTTCAGGCCGCCACAGCTTTTCGCCGCCGCGGTCAATGCGCTGGCGGACGAGACGCATGATCTGGCGTGATCCGGCGGGTCTGGTCCTCGTGCCCATGTGGTCAGTATCGGTCTTGACGCCGAATGTCGTCAAGTTTTTTTGCAATAAAACTTGACATGTTTAGCGCCCGTAAGCGCCCGCGGGCCAGACGGACTCCGGCGCGGAACTGCTGGCAACTCTTTGGACCGGTGCTCTTTCGGGTTTTTCGCCTGACTGGTTCGCTCACACATTGGTCACTCCGTTTCAGGTGGCACGTGGTACAACTTCATCAGAATCCATGCGATTCCAGGTGACTCCAGTCGATGGCCGCGGGCGTCCGGCCTCTGCCACTTCGAAGACCTCATCTTCACGCTATGACCTCACCACCGAAGAGGCCGATCATTACCCTGACCACCGACTTCGGCGCGTCAGATCATTACGTGGCGGCCATGAAGGGCGTTATTCTCACCCGCTGCCCGGCTGCCCAACTGGTGGACGTCACACATGACATTCCGCCTTATGGAATCCTGGCCGGCGCCTACGCCATTCATCAATCGGCATCATGGTTCCCGCGAGGCACGGTCCATCTGGCGATAGTCGACCCTGGAGTTGGCACGGCGCGGCGGGGAATTCTAGTGGATGCCGGGGGACAGTTCTTCGTGGCGCCGGACAACGGTCTCCTAAGCTTCATCCTTCGCGGCCATCCCGAAGCCCACGTCTATGAACTCACCAACCGGCGGTTTTGGCTGGCGCCTGTCTCCGCAACCTTTCACGGGCGCGATGTGTTCGCCCCAGTGGCGGCGGCGCTTGCATCGGGCGCCGCGAAGCGCAACGATGTAGGCAAACGGTTTCGTGAGCCCCTTGTGCTTTCAAACCTCGCGCCCGAGGCGAAGGGGCGTCACAGTTGGACTGGCTTGGTGCTAAGTATTGACCGCTTTGGCAACGTCATCACCAACTTCCCGCAAGCCGACTTTAGCTTCGTCGCAACCTCGGGCTTTTCCGTGCAAGCCGGACGCCGCCGGGTGGACGCGTTCAAGCGGACTTTCGGCGATGCCCGCAGCGGCCATCTTTTCGCCTACTTCGGAAGCTCGGGTTTCCTCGAGATCGGAATGAACCAGCAGTCCGCTGCTTCTGCCATGCAAGTTGAACCGGGCGCGTCGCTCTTGTTGCGGCGGACGCCGCGGGCGGCATCCCGAAAGACGGCCCGTGCCTGAGCTGCCAGAGGTGGAAGCCGTTGTCCGCACGCTTCGCGACAACGGGTTAGTCGGTTCGCGGCTGAAGGCGCTGACCGTTCATCGCGCTCTTGTCTTGCGGCCGCAATCGGCTGCGGAAGTGGAAGACCGCACGGTGAATCGAAGCGTGACGCAAGTCCGCCGCCGGGCGAAGAACATACTGATCGATCTTTCAATCGGCGAAACCATCCAGGTGCATCTTCGAATGACGGGTGATCTGATCGTTGAGGCCGACCCCAGGCGCTATGTGGGACCGGACGCCGCCAGCGTGCTGCGCCATGAATGGCAACTATCGTCCCAGCGCCGTCTGCTGTTTCTCGATCCGCGCGCCTTGTGCCGAGTCCGGGTGCTGACGTCCTATCAGTTGATGAGGCGGAAAAGGAGCGCTGTCGTTCGGAGGTTGCTCTTATTACCTCTCCCAAACATCTGAAAATAAATAGCCAAAGAGCCATGTACGTTGTCTGACACGGTAAAATCCAGCGCGGATTAGGTTGGGAGAGAAATCCACAAGTTCGCGATTCTGCAGGCCAGTGAGCGCGTGAAAAAAGAAATACATGATTTTCGTTAACATCAAGAAAACCCAGGCTCTTTTCGGCGCGGCCGGAATCCGAAAATCCGTCACTAGCCAGCGCGCCTCCAGGGCCATCTCTCCAGCCAGATTTCGGATGAGCCGATCATGCTCAGCATGGTCCAGGCAGTCAAGGAAGAAGTTGGCGATCACCAGATCGTACGGGCCGTCCAATCGATCCGTGCTGAGCGCGTCGGCATAAATCAGCCGGATGCCCCGCCGCGAGCCCGCGCCCAATTTCGTAAGGCGCCGCTCAGAGAGTTGCAGCATTCGCCCGCTGAGATCCACCGAGTCGATCCGCGCTCCGGGATTCGCGGCGGCGTACCGGGCCAGAAAGCGGCCATCGCCGTCTCCCAGAATCAGGACGTTCTTCGCGTCTGCCAGATCGTCGATCCAGTGGAAGCGGGCGCGTTCAAGATAGGGCCCGAAGACGGCGTACTCGATCCACCGGTAGGAGCTGGCGATGGAGTCGCAGTTCATCTCGGCGCTCCGCGTCATCGGTAAAACGGCAGCAACAGAGCTGGGCTGAGCAATGCTGCGTCGGCCAGCACCCGCAACAAATCGAGTGACAGAACAGCACTCCGCCATTCGAGCCACAATAGGGCGGCGGCACTGATCGCGACGGCTGCCGCTACCGGCGGCGGAGCACCGTACGAAACCAGCAGCAGCGATGCGATTGCGACGGCAAGGGTGGCCTGAGGAAGTCGCCGTCCCACCCAACGCGTCCACAGATGAGGCCCTTCGATCGCGTCGCGCGGCATAGCGGCCGACTCCATCCGCCGCCACTCCCAATACTCAATAGCCACGCAATTCAGCCAGCACAACGCAGCGAACAGCAGCGCGGCACCCGCAAATTCACGCCGGTCCGCCGTCATTCGCGACCACACCACCAGCGATGTCCCCATTGCGAAGATCAAACCCACTGCCAACTCCTTAGGCCAAAGCCGCTTCATCCATGGCGGAGCGGCGTGTACGGCCAGGAAGTAGACCGCCACACCGAACCCTACGGACAGGCCGTTGATGATCACTGCCCTGGACAGATGCGAACTGACCCATACCAGGGAAAGCAGCGCGCCCAACGCGGTAAAGCTGAGGGTCCGGCGATACCGGCGGGCGAAGGAGTGCCGGGCGGTGATGAGCGGCGTTGCGTCGCGGGCATCCAGCAATCGGTCGACAGCGTAGATGACCCAGACCGAGAGCGCCAAGGAGAAGACTGCCGGCCAGCGAAGCGAAACGCCGTAGCATCGTGCGAAGAACCGCTGCCAGACCACGGCGACCAGCGGGGCATCCAGGCTCAGCAGGTTAAACCACAGCCAGACGCGCGTTCCGGCGGACGCTTTGCCACCGCTCGCGGTCCGCCAGACGGAGGGAGCGACAACGGCTGCTTGTGTTTCCACCACTGTGTTCAGGCTAACAACTGTGTTCGATCTGCCAGGCGAATAGCACCCGGGGCCTCGGATTGACCCGCCGGAACGGGGCCGAATACAATGGAGGGGTAGCGGTTCCTATCCGGCACGTTCAGCGGGAGTAACTCAATGGTAGAGTCACAGCCTTCCAAGCTGTTGGTTGCGAGTTCGATTCTCGTCTCCCGCTCCATGTTTTCAACAACTTTGTAAAGAGGCTGAGGCATTCGACGCGAATCTGTAGTCCGTTTAGCCAGCCTTGAGCATCCGCGCATCCGGACCAGGCCGCTGTGCGCAATACTGAAATTGTTGACGTTCGCAAGGCAGCCGGGTTGCTAACGGCCTCCGTCGATACAGTTATGATTGGCCGGAAATGGATTACTACCAAAGGCGTAGTTGTCCGCTGGATAGCGGCCGCGTTTGCCGGTGACGCGCCGGACCGCGCCGTTTATGCCGGCGACAAAGCAGCACTGAGGCGTACGCTGCAAGTCATCGCCGGTACGGCTGCGGACCGAGGCAAGGTAGCAAACAGGGTGGATAATGCCTTGTCCGGCATCTATTTTCCCCGCAGAATGGGGCATTGGCGGGATGAAAAGGTGGACCCTTAAATGTTGCATCGCGTGAAGGATCTATCGCCGGAACAGAAGCTCGCTGTTGAAGCGCTGCTAGGCCGCTCTGTGTCCAACGATGAGGCCGTCAGCGTCAGAACTATCGTTCCGGCTGCAATCATTCCGTCCCAACTCTCTCAGGAGGAACGGACTGAGGCCCTACGGCGGCTAGATAGCTATTTTGCCAAGATCGATGCACGGCGCAAGCCGGTAAGCGATGACGAGGAAGAAGCAATTTTCACGGAAGCGATGAAGTCGGTGCGTCCCACCTACAGGCCGATTGATTGAAAATCGTTCTGGATGCGACTGTTCTGATACGCGCGCATAACCGGAGCAAGGCACTTGCAAGGCGATTGCTGCATGAGATCCTGGAACGTGGCCACCGATTGGTTCTGTCCAACGAAATGATCAGCGAGGCGGTGAAGGTGCTTCGCTATCCGAATTTTCAAAACCTCTATGGGCTTTCAGAGGCAGACCTCCTGGATTATGCGCAATTCCTCCAGAGCGCGTCAGACATCGTGATCCTCGATCCCCACCATCGAGCGCCATTCTTGCGCGATCCGAATGATGCGCACGTGTTGCAGACGGCCGAACGCGGCGAAGCAACATCCTATGCACTCATGACAAAGACTTTTACGAGGATGCGGCGGTATTGTCTTTCTGCGCTACGCGCGGCATCGAGGTTTGCACTGAGAAAGACCTTGTCGCGAGGCTCGTGGGGTCATAATTTGGTCGGGGTCGGAAGCTGGAGGCTATGCCAGTCAGCGATACGGCCCCGCGAACTTTCGTGTGCTCCAGTTGGGCTCCGTCAGCCTTGTGTAGAGAGCTGCCAGCCGTCTTCGAAATCGCAGCAAATTCAAGCGTCAGAACGAGATGCAGAATCCACGCAGTTCAGTGCTTTCAATTCACCAACAGCCTTCCAAGCTGTTGGATGCGAGTTCGATTCTCGTCTCCCGCTCCATGTTTTCAATGAGTCGCACGATGATCGTCTCAAATTCACTGGAGCAGCATTGCTTCGATCTAACTTTAACGAGTTCGGCCTGGGTTTGAGCTGGTCGGCCTGATCCCAAATCAGGGACTGGTTGTTTTAGCTGCTCCGCGGTTGATGCACAAACAGTGCAAACCGATGTGCTCAAGACTATGCTTGGCTGCTGACATGTGGGCAGGGTGTAATCCGCGCGCCGCATGAAACTGGGGCTCTCTTCTTGTCTGAAGCCAATCTCGGCCGTACGGCAGGCCTTCACCGACACTTCCCCTCCGAAATAGCAGATCCGCAGCGACAGGTCAAACGGGTTGACGCCTCCCAAACCGAAGAGCCGACACCGCGCCCTCATCCCGCCCTCACCCCTCGCCAGCCAACTGTCTGTCGAATATTTGCGGATATTGGGCAGAGCGCTGCGTAAAGTGAAACAATTGAAGAAGCTTGGGAGGCGGTGAAGTGAAGGCTTACGTCTGCCTGAAATACACGGTATGACGATATGACCGCTTCCGCTTTGGTGCTGGTTGGCAATTACAACTACGGCTTGGTGGCCGTTTCCGTTGTCATCGCCATCGTTGCTGCTTATGCCGTGCTGGATTTGGCCGGACGAACGGCCGCGTCCCGCGGGCGGGTCCGCTGCTTCTGGCTCACTGGGGGCGCCGTCGCCATGGGCCTTGGCATTTGGTCGATGCATTACATCGGCATGCTTGCCTATCGTCTCCCTTTGATTGTTCGTTATGACTGGCCAACGGTGTTCTTGTCGTTGGCCGCGGGTGTCTTAGCTTCCTTTGTCGCCCTGTTGGTTGTGAGCCGCCAAACGATGAGTTATCGCCGTGTCTTACTGGGCGGCGCGGTGATGGGAGGCGGGATTGCGTCCATGCACTACATCTGCATGGCCGCCATGCGTCTACGCGCCATGTGCGTCTATTCCCCCGGCATCGTCACTCTCTCGGTCATCGCCGCCATCCTCGTCTCCTTCGCTGCGCTAATCGCGGCCTTTCGGCTTCGCGATGAAAAACGCGTGACTGTCAGAAGGAAAATCGGCGCTGCGATCCTCCTGGGAATGGCCATTCCGATCACGCACTACACCGGAATGGCCGCGGTGACGTTCTACGCGGCGGACACTCAGCCCGATCTCTCCCAAGCCATTGACATTTCTTCGCTGGGTGTTGCGGGAATCGTGATTGTGACTCTGGGAGTTCTCTTTCTTGCAATACTGACCGCTGTTCTGGACCGCCGCGTTTCGGGCACCCAGTCGCAACTGCAATTGAGCGAATTCCGCCTCCGCCGTCTGGTGGATTCGAACATTGCGGGAATACTAGTATCGAACGCGTCGGGCCGAATCCTGGAGGCAAATGAGACGTTCCTCAAAATGATGGGGTACACCAGGGAGGACCTCATCGCGGGATTGATGCGGTGGGACGCTTTCCTGCCACCCGAGTCTCGGGACGTTACTCAACTCATCGAGCGGCAATTGGCAACGGTGGGCGCCAGTGTGCCCGTGGAGGTTGACCACATTCGCAAGGACGGCCACCGGGTTCCTGTGCTGGTGGGGCTCGCTTCGCTCGATACGCCGGATCATCAGGCCATCGGCATTACTTTGGATCTGACCGAACTCAAGCGCGCGCAATCCGAGGCGGAAGCGGCAAACCTGGCAAAAAGCGAGTTCCTGGCGAACATGAGTCACGAGATTCGTACGCCCATGAACGCGGTCATCGGCATGATCGATCTGGTTCTTGACACCGAATTGACGCGCGCACAACGCGAACAGTTGACCATTGCGCAGTCTTCGGCGGACGATCTGCTCGATATTCTGGACAGTATCCTGAACCTTTCGAAGATTGAGGCCGGAAAGCTCGATCTGGATCCAATTGACTTCAATTTGCGGGAGTTGGTGGAGGGAACCGGGAAATCGCTGGCGCAGCGGGCGGACGAAAAAGGGCTTGAACTCACCTGCGAACTGGACCCGGATGTGCCGGAGTTTGTGATCGGCGATCCGGTGCGGCTGCGGCAAGTGTTGGTGAATCTTCTGGGAAACGCCATCAAATTCACCCCGTCCGGCGAGGTGGGACTTGGTGTTTCAGTCGACTCCTCTACTCCAGAGTCGATCGGACTGCACTTTGTTGTGCGGGATACCGGCATTGGAATTCCAAAGGAAAAATGGAAGGTGATCTTTGAGCCCTTTTCACAGGCCGACACCTCCACGTCCCGGAGGTTCGGCGGAACCGGACTGGGCTTGACCATTTCGTCGCGGCTGGTGGAATTGATGGGTGGCCGCATCTGGATTGACTCCCACGCCGGCAATCCGGTGGGCGAAATCCAGACCGGGACGAGTTTCCACTTTACAGCGAAATTTCGCCCCTCACTCGAAGGCCTCGAGAAGCCGGTTCATTCTTCGCTGGCCGAACTGGTGGGCCTGCCGGTGCTGATAGTGGACGACAACGCCACCAACCGCCGGATCCTGGAGCAAACGCTTTCCCACTGGGGAATGAGGCCGAGACTTGCCGCGGGGGGAGAGGAAGCGCTTGGCCTTCTGAACGAGATGCGGCTGGAAAATTCCTGGCTGCTGGTATTGAGCGACATTCACATGCCCGGGATGAATGGCTTTGAACTGGCCGTCAGAATCCAGGCGGCTTGCCCGCAGGCCATGGTGCCGATTGTGATGTTGACGTCAGGCGGACTGTTGGGCGACGCCGCCCGCGCGAGGAAGCTCGGCATTGCGGCATACCTCACTAAGCCGGTGGCCCGATCTGAGTTGCTGTCGACCATTCTGCGCGTCATCCGGCCCGCGAGTGAACCCATTGCTCCCGCCGCGCAACCGAGACCGGTGGCGGAACGAAAGCTCCGTGTCCTGGTTGCTGAAGACAACCTTGCCAATCAACTCTTGACGAGAATCCTGCTGGAGAAGCAGGGACATGATGTCGTCATGGTTGACAACGGCCGTGAAGCCTTAGGAGCTCTTGAAGCGGGCTCATTCGATATCGTGCTGATGGACGTGCAGATGCCCGTGATGGACGGTCTGGCCGCCACCGCGGCGATCCGGGCAAAAGAGCGCAAGACCGGCGGGCGGCTGCCAATCATTGCGCTGACTGCTGGCGCAATGGCCGGAGATCGCGAAAAATCTCTGGCCGCCGGCATGGATACATTCATCTCAAAGCCGATTCGCAGCCTCGACCTTATTAAGGCCATTGGTAACTTGATCGATGCGAAGGCGATCGAGACCGTCAACAGCTTTCCGGCGCCAAAATGAACGGTACGAACCGGCTTAAGGACGCCAGCCGCGCCGTATCCAGCGAGTCAGGGCAAACATTGCGTTAATCGCCCCTTCGCTCGCCGCCTCATCCACAAAATCGAAAGGTCCGGTGGTCTGGCATCTCACGCGCAGCGCTAAGAAAGGCGCCCAGGGCGGCGTGCAAGAGGGCGCGTCTGTCTGGGCTCCAATTTCCTACGTTCTCAGGATCGGAAACTCGGTAGTCCAGGCCGCTCGGCGCGGCAATCCGCATCCTTGGCTTAGCAGTTGTCCGGTATCCTGTGAGATCCATGTTTGAGCGGGAGCGAGAGAACGGGCGAAAGCAGGCGAGCGAGTGACGGGATTGTTGCGGGCATTGCGGTTCGGATGGCGGATGCTGGCGAGGAGCCGCGCGACTTCGCTGGTTGCCATTGCCGCGTTGACGCTGGGGATCGCCGCCAACGTGGCCGTGTTCACGGTGCTGGAGGGCGTCCTGCTGCGGCCGCTGAACTTGCCGCATAGCGACCGGTATGTGGAGGTATGGGGCACGTTCCGTTCAAAGCCGACCTGGAAATCGTCCTATTCTTACCTGAACCTCCGGGACATGGCTCAGCGCAATTCGACGCTGGAAACGCTGGGCGGAATGACCTTCGGAGGCTTGAACCTGACGGTGGGCTCGCCAGAGCGAGTGGTGGCGGCCGAAATCACCTCGGACCTGCCGAAGGCGTTTGGCGTCACACCGGCTCTCGGGCAATGGTTTACGCCGGATGCGACACCGACAGGGAACACCGGCTCGGCGATGCTCGCGTGGGGTCTCTGGAAGAGGCTGGGCGCGAATCCGAATATTGTGGGAACCACGATTTCGCTCAACGGCAAACCGTTCACAGTGGCCGGGGTGCTGCCGGAGTGGTTTCGCCTGCCGATTCAGGGGGCAGAACGAGTCCAGGTCATTTTGCCGTTAGACGGAACAACCGCGGAAGCAAAGGAGCGAGGGCAGAACGATCTCCTGGCCGTCGGGAAAATGAAACCGGGCGTCACCCTTGAGCAGGCGCAGGCAGACCTGATTCGCGTCGCAGCAGGCCTGGAGCGCGAGTACCCGGACAACAACGCCGATCGCACGGCCTCTGTTTCGACGGCTCTTGAGGAGATTACGCGGCCGGTTCAGGAGACAGTCTGGATTCTGCTGGCTGCGGTGGCGGCGGTTCTGCTGATTGCTTGTTTCAACGTCGCCAGCTTATTGTTGGCCCGAGCAGTGGTGCGGACCAGGGAAACCGGCATCCGCGTGGCGCTGGGCGCGAATCGGGTGCAACTGGCGTCCCAGTTCATCGCCGAAGGGCTGATCTTGTCCATGATCTCCGCCGTGTTTGGCGTGGCTTTGAGCTTGGCCATCATCAAGCTTTTTTTCGTTCTGGCGCCCGATGATATCCCGCGCGGAGAAGAAATCAGGATCGATGGCGTTGTCGTGTTCTTTTCCATTGCCATAGCCGCGGTGGCCGGGCTTTTGTGCAGCCTGGTGCCGCTGCGGCACGCACAACGGCTGGCGCCGAACCAGGTTCTGAACGATGGCGCGCGCTCATCGACGGCCTATCGCGGGCGGCGCACGCTGCGAGTGCTGGTGGCGGGCGAGGTAGCGCTGGCATTCCTGCTGCTCACTACGGCGCTGGTCCTTTTTGCCAAGCTCAACGCCCTTCTCCATACACCGCTTGGGTTCGACGCTTCGCATGTCCTGACTACGCAGCTTTTTCTGTCACCCGGTAAGTACGGCGATGATGCGGCCATTGCGCGGCAGCAACGACGCATTCTGGAAGCGGTGGCGGCGGCGCCGGGCGTCGAGAAGGCGGGGAGCATCAACATGCTTCCGATTCGCTTTTGGGGCAACAACACTGTTCTGTTCGTGGAGGGCCTGCCGTCAAAGCCTTCCATCGAGTTGGAGTCGGTGGAAACCCGGCTGGTCAGCGAGGACTACTACACCGTGATGGGCATCCCGCTGAAGGCAGGCCGATTCTTTACGGCGGCCGATGGGCAGCGGAGCGCGCTGGTGGGCATCATCAACGAAGAGACCGCGCGCTTGTACTGGCAAGGGCGCTCACCCGTCGGGACGTTCGTAAGGGAGGGCGATGCGGCGAGTAAGGACCGGATCGAAATCGTGGGTGTGATTGGGGACATTCGCAATGCCCAGGTAAACATGCTTCCCCGGCCGGAGATCGACCTCTTCTATGGGCAGAGAGCGGACAACCGCGTGGCGCTGGCGGTGCGTTCTTCTTCCCTGCCCCCGGCTGCGCTGGCGGCGACGCTGCGACTGGCTGTCCACGGCGTTGATGCCGAACAGCCGATGTTTGCGACACTCACCATGCGCGAAATCATCGATCGATCCCTCACGCAGGAGCGTTTGGCGGCAACGATGGTGGGGTTGTTTTCGTCAGTAGCGGTCTTGCTCGCGATGCTGGGCATTTACAGCGTGGTGGCGTATTCGGTGGCGGAGCGGGTGCCGGAGATTGGCACGCGCATGGCGCTGGGCGCGGGCGCGAACCAAGTGGTGACGCTGATTTTGAGAGAGGCGCTGAAGATGGCGGCGGCGGGCCTAGTGACGGGCGGGGCGCTGGTTATCGCTTTCAGTGCGATTCTGCGTTCCACTGTGCCGGGCTTCGCGTCAGGCCCGTGGTGGACCTACGTTGTGGCGGCCCTGGCGGTGGCGATTACCACAGTCTTGACGTGTCTGATACCGGCGTATCGCGCGACGCTGGTTGACCCGATGGTAGCGGTGCGCAACGATTTGCGCAGCGTCTGGCGGCAATCCCGACAAAGAATGTTCCGGCTGCCGGCGCTCTCTTCGCCGCGAAGCGAGGAGGACGCCACTGAGACCAGCGTGATTACGGAACTGGCGGAAGCCAACCGGCAATCAGAGACGCTGGACGCGCAACTCGATACAACCGTGGAAGTGCTGCGGCGTACGTTTGCCGCCCGCGGAATCTGGCTGCTGGCACGGAGCCGCGACACGGGAGCGCTACGATGTGTGGCCGCTGCTGTCAGCCCGGCGTCGGGCGAAGAAAAACTGCCCGCGCCGGAGGTGGCGTTTTCCGCGAATTCGAAGTTCGTTCAGCGGCTGAAAACGTATGGAGCGCCGCTGCCCATTACGGCATCCGGTCTGGATGCGAGCATTCGTTACTACGAACAGAGCGGCATTGCCGGAATCGAGGAGTGGCGGCTAATTGAGCGCTTGGGCGTAACTTTGGCGGCGAAGATTGCGCTCCGCGACGAAGTCATTGGACTGGTGCTGCTGGCGCCCGGCGATCCGATGACCGATTTTTCAGCGCAGGACCGCGAGCTGCTGCGCGGCTTGTCATTGCAACTGGCGCTGATACTGGAGAACTCCCATCTGGCGCGGCGGGCGGTGGAGGATGAGAAACTCCGGCGGGAGTTATCGGTTGCGTCCGAAGTGCAGCGGCGGCTGTTTCCTGAGTGCGCACCCGAACGCCAGTCGCTGACGCTGGCGGGCGCGTGCATTCCAGCGCGCGGCGTGGGAGGCGACTACTACGACTTCTTCGATCTGGGTGCGGCGCGCACAGGTGTGGCGCTGGCCGACGTGGCGGGCAAAGGGATTGCGGCCGCGCTGATCATGTCCGTGGTGCAGGCGTCGTTGCGAAGTTTGACGACGGATTCACGGTACTCGCTGGCGGAGATCGCGGCGAAGATGAACCAACTCGTCTTGCGATCGACGTCCAACAGCAGCTACGCCACTTTCTTCTATGCCGAAATCGACGAAGCGGGCCGCCGGCTGCATTATGTGAATGCAGGGCATAATCCTCCGATGTTATTCCGGCGGCTCGCGGCGCCGCTTGTGGCGGAGAAGCAGGCGCGGATGGCGATTGGGATTGGCGGCGCGAGCACGGCCGTGGTGGAAGCGGCGACGTGTGAGGAATTGACCACGGGCGGATTAGTGATTGGCCTGTTCGGTATGGCCAAGTACGAACAAGCTGAGGTCGAGATGGCGCCCGGCGATGTGCTGGTGGCTTTCACGGACGGCGTCAGCGAAGCGCTGAATCCGGCTGGGGAGGAGTTCGGGGAAGACCGGCTGCGGGAAGCGGTATTCACAAGAGCGCATCTGGCGCCTCAAGAACTGGCCGAGGCGTTGATGGAAGAGTTGAAGATGTGGATTGCCGAAGCGCCCCAGCACGACGATATGACGCTGCTGATTGCCCGGATGGGTTGAGCGGCAGCAAGGCAGACAAACGGACGCGCCGACGCCTTCAGAGCCGCGACCGTTCAGGGAGCGACCGGTTGACGGGACTATGTCAGCACGGCGGTTCCCTAACGGGCGCGGCTCGGTAGCGTGAGCGATTAAGTCGGGCAACGCCCGCCCCACAAGCCGCTGTCCCGGGCGCGGTCAGTTCGAGTTGCCCGGCAAGCCGCGTGTCCAGATTGCCGCTGTCCTTCAATGCCGAATAACGAACGACCGCGCCAAGCAGGGCTTTCTTCGAAATCGGCTTCAGCAGGTGCTCCGTGCACCCAACATCCAAACTTTCCTGCTTGTGTGCAGGCAGACCGTCGGCGGAGAGAGCGATGATGGGCGTGGGCGGCCAATTCTGCGCGAGTTCCCAGGCGCGGATCTGGCGGGTGGCGCCGAGGCCGTCCAGAATGGGCATCCGAATGTCCATCAAGATGAGATCGTAGTGGGTCTGTTTGAATTTCTCCACGGCCGATAACCCGTCATCGCAACAATCGATCTTGTACGGGAAGCCCTCGAGGTAGCTCTGGATGACAAACTGATTCTCTGGCACATCGTCGACCACCAGGATGGAGAAGGCGTCGCCGGCCGCGGCGGGGATGACCGGGACGGAAACCGCCTCCCGGAGCTCGCTGAGGCCCTCCAGTTTATGGGGAGCGGCAATGGGTAGCTCGGCGGTGAAGCTGAAGTTGCTGCCCTTGCCGATTTCGCTTTCCACAGTCAGTTGACCGCCCATGCGTTCTACCAAACCGCGCGAAATGGCCAGGCCGAGGCCCGTTCCGCCGAACCGGCGGGAAATACTGTTGTCGCCCTGCTGGAAGGACTCGAAGATGAGCTTCCGTTTATCTTCGGGGATTCCGATTCCGGTGTCGATGACTTCGAAGCGGAGTGTGCAGCGTCCGGCGGATCGGACCGGGCAGGTGACGCGGAGCATGACGCCGCCAGTTTGAGTGAACTTGCTCGCATTCGAGAGCAGGTTGATGAGAACCTGCTGGAGGCGGTCGGCATCGCCGTTCAACCAGGCGGGAACATCCCTCGCGAGATCGACGGTGAACCAGAGCTTCTTTTCGGCCAGGCGGGGCTCCATGACCCGCGACGTGGAGGACACCACTTCCTGGAGCTCGAAATCGAAATTGGCCAGATCGAAGCGTCCGGCTTCAATCTTCGAGAAGTCAAGAATGTCATTCAGGAGAGCCAGGAGACTAGCTCCGGACGAACGGAAGACCCGAACATAATCGCGTTGGGCGCGAGTGAGGGTGGTGTCCCAAAGAAGATCGGCCATCCCCAGGATGGCGTTCATCGGGGTGCGGATCTCGTGGCTCATCGCTGCCAGGAACATGCTCTTGGCGTGGCTGGCTTCGTCGGCGGCTTCTTTGGCGACTTTGAGGGCGCGCTCCGTCCGGCCGCGCATTTCGTTTTCGAGGACCAGTTCGGCGTTCACCTTTTTCAATTGTTGATTCTGATCGCGGGCGAGCAACCAGACATTCGAAGCGAGTACGAGGAGACCGGTCATGAGTAGGCCCGCAAGAATGACGGCGTCTCCGAGGAGCGAAACGTTTTCGGCCGCAAGCGAGGCCTCCGGTGCGGCTTCGATATTCCACCGTAAGCCGAGGGCGCGGGCGGTGGAGGCGGCGCTGACGTGGGCGTCGGCGTCCGCGGCGCGATCGCGCTCGTGGAGCAGATGTCCGCCGGACGTGACGTGAATGTAGTAATTGTCGGCTTCGTGACCTCGCAGCAGTTGTTCAAGCATGGAGTGCAGCTCGATGGTGAAGACCAAGGCGTAGGGAAGAACGCTGTTCCTGACTGGAACGGCGATCGTTACCACCCAATCGCCATCGATCAAACCGGCCGGATTCAAATCGGCCCGCGCCGGTCCGGCCGCGGCCAGAGGCAGGATCTGGCTAGTGGCCTGTTTCCCGCTCGATATTGCTTGTTTGGCAGTGTCCCTGATGGCTTTCTGAAGCGGAACGTTTTTGTCGAACAGGGCAGGCGCCATGGCCCGCTCACGGCGGGGTTCGCCGTATTGATCCACCCATTCAATACCGAGGAGGCCTTTGAAGTCGCGAAAGAGCGGGCCGGCATCCGAGCGCCACAGGCTGTCACTGGCGGCGGGATCGCCGGCGGCGCGTTGAGACGGCCAGCGGTCCGCCATGCGTGCAAGGGTTCGCTCCGTCTGTTCGCCGAGCGTTTCAATGCGCGAGGCGCACTGAGCGGCCACCACCTGAGCTTGACCCTGGGCAGCAAGGTGATCGTCAAGCAGGTGTGCGTGCCAACAGACCATGGTGGCGGCAAAACCGGCAAAGCCCAGCAGAGCGGGGATGGAACCGCGGGGAGTTAAAGTGACGATGAACTTGAAATCTCCTTCAGCCGCCAGAACGCCGGCGCAAAGAATCGCCAGACAAACGGCGCTTTGGATGGGGAGACGGGCCAGGAAGCCGCCGTGATAGAGGTGCTCGGCGCCCAAGGCGCTGGAGACCAGGGCAGCCAGCGCAACGGTGAAGACCGACGCGGACAGGATGGCGGCGATGCGCACCGCGACGCGGCCCAGCCAGAGCAGGACCACGGACACGCCCAACGCGATAAGACACACGCCCTCGCCCGCGCCTCCGCGCTGAAGACGCGCGGCTGCGTTGGGCGCAAGCCAATGGTAGATCGGGCCAGCGCCGTGTCCGAAGTGTTGCAGGACGACGATGGAAGCGACGGCGACAGCAACCAGACCGCTGAACATCGTAGCGATACGCCAGCGCTTTCCATGAAAGGCGAGGCCCAGGCCGAGAGCCATGACACAGGCGGACAAGTTGTACTGCATCGCCAGTTCGGCGCCCGCGGAGATTCCGGCGTCCGGAGGGCGGCCCACGCCAGCGAACAAACCAGGAAGCCAGTTAAAGCGGTACCGGGCGGCGTTGAGGAGCGCCATCGCGACAAGTATGCCGGCACTTGCAAAAATAAAAGCGGAGCGGCCCCAGCCGGATCGATCGGCAGGCCTCGACGCTTTGGAAAGAGTCAGGGCTATCGAGAGTGGCTCGCAGTCGGGAGCGCCAGCGGTCCGTGCCATACAAACCTTTTCGGTTCGCCAACTTAGGAAGCAGGGACAGGAAAGCCTCTACGCCCGCGCCTCCTATGAGACTAGGGCGGGAATAGGATAGGGCTCGCGATGAGCTGGGTGGGCCAGCTCAGTAGCGCGCTGGTCCGCGAATCGTTCAAGTTTTGGATCGAACGCTAACTTCTCCCCTCCCAGACGATAGCTGATATTTGCCAGGTGGCAGAGATCGGCTGAGATGCGGCCGATGTCGATGCCGGCGTGCAGATCCTGTGGTTTCCGGCTGCGAACGGCAGCAAGGAAGTTCTCCATGTGCGGCTTCGTGGGATCGCGATCAGCGTCTTCGAGCTTTGCCGAATCGACGAGTGTGGCTGGGTCGCCCTTATAAATCCGGTAACCTCCGCCGTCGAGCGACATCCAGCCTTCCGTACCGTAAAAGAGATTGCCAATGCAGCCTTCGCGAGAGAGAGGAAGGTCGCCTTCGCCGCCGGTTTGAAGTCCGCGGACTTCAAAGACGATCTCGCGGCCACCGTAGTCGAAGCGGGCAAGCAGGGTGTTCGGAGTTTCCTGATCGTCGTCGTAGCCGTACTTACCACCGGAGGCGACAACCGATGTCGGGAAGTCGACGCCCAGTCCCCAGCGCGCGATATCCATTTCGTGAACGCCTTGATTGCCGATGTCGCCATTCCCGGTGTCCCAAAACCAATGCCAGTTATAGAGGAAGCGATTCTTTGAGAATGGGATCAGTGGCGCCGGCCCGAGGAACTTATCCCAATCGACGCCTGCGGGGACTGGCTCAACGGGAGTGTGGCCAATGGATTTGCGGCGCTTGAAACAAAGCCCTTTGGCAAGGTAGACGTTGCCGATGACGCCGTCGTGAAGCATTTGGATGGCGCGAATTTTGTGCGTGACGCTGCGGCCTTGCGATCCCACTTGAACAATGCGCCCGTACCGGCGCGCGGCGGCAACCATCTGACGGCCCTCAAAGGGATCGTGACAAGCGGGCTTCTCAATGTAGACGTCTTTGCCGGCCTGGCAGGCTCGGATGGTGGCAAGTGCGTGCCAGTGGTTGGGCAGCGGCATGGAGACCGCATGTACCTCTTTGTCGGCAAAGACATCCTGCATGTCGCGGTAGGCCTTCGGCTCTTCGCCGGTCAGTTTCTTGGCGAGGGCTGTGGCGCGTTCGAGGTTGGCCTGATCCACGTCGCACAGCGCATACACGCGAGCGCCGGAGATCTTGGCGTACTCAGTGACATGGTCACGTCCGCGGCCGCCCACTCCGACGACGGCGACATTGATACGGTCGTTCGCGCCCCAGGCGCGGGTGGCGGCGAAGGCGGTTAGGCCGGCGGCGGAAAGGCCGCTTTGGAGGCCACTTTGGAGGAAGGTGCGGCGGCTGGTCGGCATGGTTGGAAACCAACTTATCACCAACTCACGCGAGCCAGCCTGAGTCAGAGAAGCGGGAGCAAGCTAGCGTGGAAGTGAGAAGAAGAATGTCGAGCCGGTTTTCCCGTCACTCTCAACCCAGATGCGGCCGCCGTGGCAACGGACAATTTTTTGGCACATGGCAAGGCCGATGCCGGTACCCGGAACTTCGCGGCCGTGCAACCGCTTGAAAACACCGAAGACCTGCGCCTGAAATTTGGCGGCAATTCCCTGACCGTTGTCCCGGACAGAAACCACTGTTTCCTCGTCATGTTCCGCCGCCGCGATATGAATGCGGGGCGCATCGGCGGCCCGGAATTTGATGCTGTTCGAAACCAGGTGAGCGAGCAACTGAGCCAGCAGCGCCTCGTCGCCGATTACTTCCGGAAGCGCGTCGCGAGTCAGCTCGGCTTGGGATTCGGAAAGCTCTTTGTACAGTTTCAGACGCACACCCTCGATGACCCCTTCAAGATTCACCGCGAACCGGCGAGGGTGCTGCGGAACGTGGCTGTAAGCAAGCAGGTCCCTCATGAGGACGGTCATTCGCGAGACGCCGCTCTGGATATAGCCGAGAAACTCAGCGCTTTCGGCGCCGGCGCCGGGTCGATTCTCTCCGTTGAAGGAGCGCTCAAGGAGCTGCGCGTAGCTGTTGATGAGACGAAGCGGTTCCTGGAGGTCATGGCTCGCCGCATAGGCAAACTGCTGGAACTCTTCAATCACCGAACGCAGCGTTTCTTCGCGCTGCGCGGCCAGATGCTGGGCTTCGATCAGGAGCCGCTCTCCATTTTCTTTTTCGAGCCGCAAGCGATCGCACTCTAGAGCGAGGCGCGCCAACTCGGCTTTCAGCGTGGAACGCCGTGCCTTCGGGGAGGGACCGTTTCTTGTCTTAGGAGACGAACTGGACGGAGCCATGGAACCTCTCTAACGGCTGCCGGAGGCCTCAAGCCGCCCCCACCAGGCCCTCGCGTTCAAGCAGCGCGTTCGAATCCGGGTCGCGGCCCATGAAGCTTCGGTAGAGTTCGGCGGGATCGTCGCCATTGCCGCGCTCGAGGATATTGCGTCTGTAATCGGCGCCGGTGGCCGCATTGAATATGCCTTCCCGGCGAAAGCGAGTGAACGCGTCGGCGTCCAGAACTTCGGCCCACTTATAGGAATAGTAACCGGCGCCGTAACCCACGGGACTCGAGAAAAGGTGAGAGAAGCTGGCGATCATGCCATAGTCATCCGGCAGAGGCGCGGGAGCAAAGGGCGCCAGAATCCGGCGGGCGTAAGCCATCGCGTCGCCATCGCGGTTCTCATCGAACTCCCGATGCAGTTTCAGATCAACCAGGCCGAAGCCAATCTGGCGCATTTGGGCGTTCGCGGTGCGGAAGTTCCGGGCGCGCTTCATCTTCTCGAAGAGATCGCCGGGAATGCGCTCACCGGTCTTCCAATGGCGCGCGAACAGATCCACCGCTTCACGCTCCATGCACCAGTTCTCCATGATTTGTGAGGGAAGCTCCACAAAGTCCCAGGGCACGTTGGTGCCGGCGAGGGTGCGCACCGGAACCAGGCTCAAGGTGTGGTGAAGCAGGTGGCCGAACTCGTGGAATATGGTTTCCACTTCGCGGTGAGTGAGGAGGGAAGGCGTCTCACCGACGGGCGGGGTGAGATTTCCGCAGATCAGGCCGAGGTGCGGATCGCCGGCCAGCGGGTTGCCGGTAATGAAAGCGTCCATCCATGCGCCGCCGCGTTTGTTCTCACGCGGGAACCAGTCGGCGTAGAAGGCACCCAGGAACCGCCCGGTTGACGCATCCTCGATGCGGTAATACTTCACCTCCGGGTCCCAGCCGGGCACGCCGCTTTCGGAGATCACCCTAATAGAAAGAATGCGGCTAAAGATCTCAAACATGCCCTGAACAACCTGGTCAAGTTGAAAATACGGGCGCAATTCTTCCTCGTCAAATTCGTACAGCGCCAGCCGCTGCTTTTCCGCCAGATAGCCGACATCCCAGGGTTCCATGGTCTGGTAACCAAGTTGGCGGCCCAGCGCCCGCAGACTCTCATTCTCGCGGGCAAAGAAGGGCTCAGTCTTTGACTGCAAGTCTTCGAGGAAGGCCTGAGCGCGGGCGCCGGTGTGCGCCATGCGCTCTTCCAGAACAAGATCGGCGAAGTCCTCAAAGCCAAGCAACCGGGCTTTCTCGCGGCGCAGGCGAAGAATTTTGGAGATAAGAGATCGATTATCGTAGGGCTCCTTGGTGGAGCGGCTGTTGGATGCTTCCCAAAGTTCCCGGCGGATGCTCCGATCGTCGAGATAGGTCATGGCAGCCACCAAACTCGGCGCTTGCAGAGTGAGCCGCCAACCGTCCTTTTTCTTCGACTCGGCGCTGGCTTTGGCGGCGGCGCGGGCAGATTCAGGAAGCCCGGCGAGCTTTGCCTCGTCCCCGATGAGAAGCTCAAAGGCGTTCGTCGAATCCAGGACATTCTCAGAGAACTTCGTGGTGACCTCGGTCAGCTCGACATCCAGCGCTTCAAGCTTCGCCTTGGCGGCGGCATCCAGATCGGCGCCCGCGCGCCGGAATTCGCGGACAGTTTTGTCGACATAACGCACTTCGACCGGCGAAAGAGCGGCACGATCTTGACGGGCATCCGCGTCCTTGATCGCCTGCCATAGATCGGCGTTCAAAGGGATGGAAGTGTAGAAGGCGCTAACCGGCCCTTGTACGGCGTTGTAGGCGGCGCGAAGTTCCGGGTATGTGGCGACGGCCTCCAGGTGCCCCACCACTCCCATTGCATAGTCCAGCGGGTCAGTGAGGCGGTCCAGCGCGGCGAAGATGGAGTCGTAGGTGCGTTCGGGAGTCTTCCCCAGTTGCTCCACGCGTTGCTTCAGGCCGGTCAGCAATTCGCCGATGGCAGGTTCAGCGTGTTCGGCCCTGACCTTGTCGAATGGGATCGGAAACTGCTGATCGAGAAGTGGATTATCCATGGAAGTGTGGGCGCTCTTTTATTCTCTCTTACACCCGCCTTCTCAGAGACAACGCGCAAATCGCGAAATCAGCAGAAGCCCTCAGGCAGGGTGGCGAGGTACTGGGCATTTGTCCGCTTGCTCACGCGCTGCGGTTCAGAAGGGGGGGAGCGAACTGCGAAGGTCGGAACCAGGACCAACCGGTCGCTCCCTGGCGGGTCGCGGCTCGGTTGGCTTTGGAGGGACAGCAGCGGCGCCAATCTCCCACAGCTTCTGGTTGCGGCTCCAGCCTACGGCCACATCGACTGTCCTGCAAACTCGCGACTACTACGAACCAACTAGACATTCTTACTAAGTTGACTCGATTCCGCCCAACTTGCCGGCTTTCGACCTGATTTGCAACCCACTTGTCATTGGTTACGTCTCTTATAACAGAGCGGTTCAATCTAGCGCGTGGAGCGCAGCAGTTTGCTCTCGACGCGCACAGACCGCTTCTTGCGAAGTGTCCTGACGACGCGTCGTCCTGGTGGGTATCTTCCTCCGAGTACCCACCGGGGTTCTTTCAAGTTCCTGAACATTTGCCTCTAGTAAGCCTTGAGGCGGTCCGCAATTTCCCGCTCGGAAATGGCGCCCTCCTTAATCACTCTCCAATAGTGGTCGGTGATATCGATGGTCGTGGAGCCTGGGCCCACACAGGAGCCGCCATCCAGAACCAGATCCAGACGGCCGTCCATTGCCGCAAACAACTCAATGCCATTGCTTAGCGTGGGCTGGCCGGACATATTCGCGCTGGTTGAGATCAGAGGCTGGCCTACCCGCTCAATAAGCGCGGCGATGAGCTTAGACCTGAGTTGCCTGATCGCCAACCGGCCTGTGTTCCCGGTGACCTTGAGCGGGATTTTGCCGGATGCGGGCACAATCATGGTGAGCGGGCCAGGCCAGAAGTGACGGGCGAGGATGTAGAAGCGCTGTGACAGCTCGCTGCACAATTCTTCCGCCATCAACACGTCAGACACCACAACTGGGAGTGCGCGCACATTCTCGCGCCCTTTCGCGTCGAAGACGCGGGCCACAGCCTGCAGATTAAATGGGTCTGCCAGCAAGGTATAGAGCGCGTCGGTCGGCGCGCCGATCAGCTTCCCGCGAAGAATCGCCTGTGCTGCCCGCTCAATCGCAGCCGGATCGGGATTGGCAGGGTCAACTTGAATAAGGTCTGTGGCCACGATGTTTTGGGGGGAGCCGTTGGACAACGGCGTCTCGGGCCAGTTTATCGCCCCCCAATGGCCTCAGCAACCTGAATTGCCATCTCGTACCGGCCAAACGGTGCGCTCAACTGGACGCCGTCCACCATCTTCTGGACCCGGGTGACCATCTCGCGAGCGATGGCGATGCCCTCCTGCCGGGCCTTCTCCGCGGTATCGGCAAGCTGCATACGCACCATATACTCGTCGGGCACGGGCACTCGCAGTTCATTCACCATGAACTCTGCATTGCGGTAGCTGGTCAGTGGCCAGATACCGCAAATGACAGGTAAATTGAATTCCGCGATCCGCTTGAGGAATTCCTCCAGCAGGTTCAGATCGAAAACCGGCTGCGTCACCACGTATTCAGCGCCTGCCTCCACCTTCCAGTTGAAGCGCCGGACCTCCTCATCTAAGTTCAAGGCGCCCGGATTAGCGCCCACGCCGATAAGTAAAGCCGTTTGCGACCCCATCGGGTTGCCGCCGATATCCAGGCCCGCGTTCAAATTGTTCGCGATGTTCGTCAGTCCGATGGAATCCACGTCGAAGACGGCTGTGGCGTTGGGATAGGCGCCCATCCGCGGCGGATCGCCGGTGATGCAGATCAGGTTGCGAACGCCGGTGGTATGCGCCGCCAGCAATTCAGACTGGATGCTGAGGATGTTCCGGTCACGGCAGCAGAAGTGCAAAACCGCCTCAATCTCGGCCTGTTGCTGAATCAGTTGGCAGGTCACCTGCGCGCTGAGCCGCGCACTGGCCCGCGGTCCGTCCGGCACATTAATGCAGTCAATGCCATGATCGCGGCAGAGACGGGCGCCGGCAATCTCCCTGGATGCATCGATGCCGCGCGGCGGAAGAATCTCAACGAATGAGACGAACTCCCGGGCGGCGAGTTTGGCCCCCAGCTTCGATTTCTGGCCGACGGGGACCTTCGGCAGCCGCTTACTTTCAGGCTTCGTTTCTTCGACGACGGCCGCGGAACCGGCAGCCATTTTTGCGGCGGCATCCGATAAAACCTTCGCCACCGTCGGCTGCAGTGACCGCGCTTCGCTGCGGATTTCCTTAATATGAGGCGGCGTCGTGCCACAGCAGCCCCCAACAAAGCGCACGCCGGCCATAATGAAACGGCGACAGTATTGGGCCAGGTACTCAGGCGAGCACAGATAAATGTTGCGGCCCTCCACGGTGGTGGGCAGCCCGGCATTGGGCATGGCGCTCAGCGGCTTGGCCGCATGGGGGATCATCTTTTCGATGGTGTCTAGAACCACCTTCGGTCCCGCCGAGCAGTTCACCCCGATGACATCCACGGGCCATTCATTGAGGCGCGCCGTGTACGTTTCAGGCGTGGTGCCATCGCGCAGATTGCCGTCATCGTCCACCGTGACATGGGCCACGATAACCATCTCCGGACCGGCCGCTTCGCGCGCCGCGAAGATGGCTTCGCGCAACTCGGGAAGCTCATAAAAGGTCTCGAGGATAAGCAGGTCGACGCCCGCCTCCACCAGGATCCTGATCTGCTCCGTATAGATTTCGCGAGCCTCGGCAAACGAGAGCGGACCCAGCGGTTCAATCTGGGCGCCCAGCGGCCCGATGGCGCCCGCGACAAAGGCTTTGTCCCCCGCCGCCTCACGCGCTATCCGCACGCCGGCCTCATTGATGGCGCGCAGTTTTTCCGCGAACCCGAATGCGGCCAGGCGCAAGCGAGTGCTGCCGAACGTGTTCGTTTCAATCACCTCCGCGCCCGCTTTGACGTACTCCTGATGGACTTCCTTCACCATCTGCGGCGCGGAGAGATTCAACTCATCGAAGCAGCGGTTGATGAAGACGCCCTTGCCGTAGAGCATGGTGCCCATTGCTCCATCGCCCACCACGATGCCCGATTGCATCTTCAGTCGAAATTCAGCCGCGCGGGAAAGGGTCCGGGGTTCGGCCGTTGTCATAAAGCGGTGCTCCTCATTTGCCGGTATCCGGCGAAAGTTCTAACAAGAGTCCAGGCGTTTTGCGGTACCGCTTCAGCGCCGGCAGCGTTTGCAAAAATACGTGGAACGCCCGCCTTGGGAGATGCGCTGAATGGTAGTGCCACAAGTCACACAAAGCTCTCCCGAGCGGCCATAGACCAAGCGATCGAAGCCGTCGGTGCGATCGCGATAGCCTCCCGGACGCCGGTAAGCAAGATATATAGAGTGTACCGCGTCCTCAGTCTATGTCAGCGTGGCGGACATTCGACGTCACCTGCCAGAGATTCTGGAGCACAAGTGGTACTTAAGTGAAAGGTTAGAATGCGACGCCGGAGTGGGAGTGGCGGCGGTCGATTTCTTCGAAAACGTCCAGCCGCGCCGGCTCGGGGAACAAGCCCGCGCCAAGAAGCACCGGGCAACCGCCGAACCATCCTGGTGGAAGACCATTTGGGCTTCCACCAATACGGTTTGGGCAGCCGCCAACGGTGAGTGGCTGGCGATAGTCCGGAGATCCTTTTCGGCTCTCCGCCTTTGTCATGATGCGCTCACACGGCTCGAATCAGCCGCACCGGAAGCAATAGCACTTCCTTCACCAGATTTAGAACACCGTGCACGGCGATTCCAAGAATTCGGAATGGCAGCAGAATCAGCCACACGAATGGATACAGAATCAGCGCAACCAGCGCCAGCGGCCAGGACACGATAAAGAGAAGACACCACAGCACGAAGGTCAGCATTTGAATCGGCTCCTGCAAATCACCACATGGTAGTACGCGCGACGCGAGAGAAAGTTCCCCTCTGATAGAATTGCGCCGCATGAAGAAATGGATTTTCCCGCTGTTTGTGGCCTCGGCGGCAATCGCTTCCGTCACCATCCCCAAGATTCCGTGGAAGCCCAATGACCGCAGCCGGCCGGTCCCCGCGGTGATCACGCCAGGAACGCCGTCGACGCAGGAGTCGCCCGGCAAACCGCCCTCGGACGCCACCATCCTCTTCAATGGACACGACCTCTCCAATTGGGAAAGCGCGAAAGGCGGACCGCCGACCTGGAAGGTGGGAGCGGGTTACTTCGAGACGGCGCAGGGCGGCGGGGATATCGTTACCAAGGATTCGTATGGCGATTGCCAGCTTCACGTGGAGTTCGCCACGCCGAACCCGCCGCACGGCGAAGATCAGGACCGCGGGAACAGCGGCGTATACCTGATGAAACGGTATGAAATTCAGGTGCTGGATTCCTATAACAACAAGACCTATGCCGATGGCGGAGCGGCCGCCGTCTACGCGCAGTACCCGCCGCTGGTGAATGCCAGCCTGCCGCCGGGTGTTTGGCAGACCTATGAGATTGTGTTCCACGGGCCGCGTTTTGCGGGCGATGGCACTCTGACGCGGCTGGCGACGGCGACCGTGTTTCACAACGGCGTGCTGGTGCAAGATCATGTCTCGCTTACCGGCCCGACGAACTGGGAGAGCCGGCCGCCCTACAAGCCGCACCCGCCGAAGCAGCCGTTAGAATTGCAGGACCACAATCATCCGGTACGGTTTCGGAATCTGTGGATCCGCGAAATACCGGACGGGGAGTAAAGGCCCTTCGCAAACCCCTTGTGAACCGCGTCTGTCTGGCTCGAATTTTCCCTACGTTCTCTGGAAGTGACCTCGGCTTTGTTCCCGGATGCTGTGGCGATCTGACTCGCGGATAAACGGGCCGCGCCTCACTCGTCTCAGCTCCAGCGCCGCGCCTACAACGCCGGTTGAACCTGATCTGGGCGATTCATCACGCGAGCGCGGGCATCGACGCTAGCCGAGCTTCCACCTTCGATCTTGTCGCGGAAGAAATCGATGGTGATGCCGAGACCCTCTTCCAGCGGAACCTTCGGCTCCCAGCGGAGAATGCGGCGCGCCTTATCGATATCCGGCTGGCGGAGCTTGGGGTCGTCTATGGGGAGCGGGTGAAAGGAGATGCTGACCGTGTTGCCGAAGCGCTCCCGAATGATGTTGGCGAATTCAAGGATCGTCATTTCGCGAGGATTGCCTAGGTTCACCGGAGACGGCTCACCCGATTCCAGCAACCGCAGCAGACCATCCACCAGATCGGAGACGTAGCAAAAGCTGCGGGTCTGGCTGCCATCGCCAAAGACGGAGAGATTCCGGCCGCGAAGCGCCTGATCGATGAACGCTGGAACCACGCGCCCGTCGTTGAGGGCCATGCGCGGGCCATACGTGTTGAAAATCCGCGCAATGGAGGTCTTCATGGCATGCTTGCGATGATAAGCCATGGTAAGGGCTTCCGCGTAGCGTTTGCTTTCGTCGTAGCACGACCGGATGCCCACCGGGTTCACGTTGCCCCAATAGGTTTCCGATTGCGGATGCTCCAACGGATCGCCATAGCACTCGGAGGTGGATGTCAGCAGAAAACGCGCGTTGCGGCGTAGCGCCAGTTCCAGCATATGTTTGGTGCCGATGGAACCGGAATCCAGCGTTTCAATGGGATGGTTCAGATAGTCAACTGGACTCGCGAGCGAAGCGAGATGAAGAACCCGATGGACCTGACCCGGAAGGTCGAAAGGCTTGCAGATATCATGCTCAATGAATTCGAAACGGGGGTTATGCAGTAGATGTTCGACATTCTCGCGGTGGCCCGTGATCAGATTGTCGACGCAGACCACGTCGTGGCCTTCCGCGATCAACCGCTCACAAAGATGAGAGCCGATGAAACCCGCTGCTCCAGATATGACGTAACGCACGGTTCTCCTATTCCCCGGAAATCTGCGCGGTCCTTTGCGGGCCCCCCACAGACCCCTATTATAGCTCTCATGGGCTGCGCTTCAAACAATTAATCGGTCCCATTCATATGTTCTATCTATCGACGCCCACTTGGTACTCGGAAGCACTACTTGCCATAGTCATAGGTTTTTCACTAACCCTCTTTCTGCGTAGGTTTACGAGGATTGTTTCAGTAGTACTCAGCGCTAAGAAGGATGCTGATTTCAGCCTCTATCCCCTGGCGCCTAGGGCCTGGAGTTTCTTATGGGAAGTCATCCTGCAAGGGAAAGTGATTCGCCAGCGTCCCCTTCCGGGCCTCGCTCACGCTTTAGTCTTCTGGGGGTTTTGCGCCTTTGGTGTCGTGACGTTGAACCATCTGGCAAGCGGTTTTGGCCTCCGATTCTTGGATACAAACAGGGGGTTCGGCGCTTTCTACTATTGGTTTGCACTCGTGTGGGCGGTGATGGTCGCCATTTCCATCGCCGGCCTTGCCTTTCGGCGCTTTGTGATCAGGCCGAAGTGGCTGGAGCCCCTCTCCATTGAATCGGGCTTCATTGCGCTGCTGATTTTCCTGCTGATGGCGACATATATCGCGACGCTCTGGCTTTCCGAAAAATCGTTCGCGGGTCAGGTGAACTGGTGGCTGCACACGCTCAGCTTGTTCATCTTTCTTCCCTTGATTCCGCGGACCAAGCACTTACATCTGGTACTAAGTCCTGCGGCCGTTTTTCTATCGCGGGGCGGGTTCAGTAAGATTCCGCCGCTGGTAGGCGATGAAGACTTCGGACTGGCAACAGGAAAAGACATCACGCAATTGACAGCCTTGCAGGCATATTCATGCGTGGAGTGCGGACGCTGCACCGAGCATTGTCCGGCGAATAACACCGGCAAGGAACTGAACCCGAAATTAATTGCTCTGGGAATGCGGGACTACCTCAATGAGTATGGGCCGGCAAACGACACGCCCATCGTGGGGGCCACAATCTCACAGCAGGCTATCTTTCAATGCACCACCTGCGGGGCCTGTGAGTATCAGTGTCCGGTGGGGATTGAGCATTTGCCAATCATCATCGGGTTGCGGCGTGGCGAGGTCAATACGGGCCGGTGGGATGACGGCTACGGCACGAAACTGTTCTTGCATTTGGAAAAGAACGGCAATGCCATGGGCTTCGCGCAGAGTGAGCGGGAGAGGTTCATCGCAAAGCAACAACTGCCGGTGTTCGACGGCAGCCAGGAGTACTGCCTGTGGCTGGGATGCATGGGCGGGTATGACCCGAATGGGCGTGAGATTGTGTCGGCCTTCGCCGAAGTGATGCGTCATCTGGGAACCAGTTTCGGCGTGCTGAAGAAGGAGCGGTGTACGGGCGATCCAGCGCGGCGGTTGGGAAACGATCTGGTGTTCCAGCAACTGGCGGAGGCGAACCTCGAAGTGTTGAAGAAATCCGGCGTCAAGAAACTGGTCAGCGTCTGCCCGCACTGCGTGCGCACCATCGCCGAGGACTGGCGGGAGTTTGGCGCGGAGGTGGAGATTGAGCACCACACGGAGTTCATGGCCCGGCACGTTGCGCGGTTGCCGGCGGAGAAGAGCCGGGAAACGGTGGTCTATCACGATCCGTGTTATCTGGGCCGGTATCGCGGCGTATTCGATGAGCCGCGGGAGTTGATCGGGCGTTCAGCGCGTGTGGTGGAAGCGCCGCGATCGCGCGAGCGGTCATTCTGTTGCGGGGCGGGCGGCGGACTGGCGTTCCTGGGCGAAGAACACGGGACGAGGGTGAACGAGGCGCGGGCCACGGAACTGGCCGCAACGGGTGCGGACACAGTGGGCACGGCCTGCCCGTTCTGCGGCAGCATGTTCCGCGATGCATTGAAGGGCGTTTCGTTGACGCCGCCGAAGTTGCTGGACGTGGCGCAGATTGTCGCGGCGGCCATCCGCGGCGGAACAGGCCATTGGTCGCTCTGAGTGAGTGTTGTTACTGTGGCGCAGCGATGGTATCCTGATGAAGGCGCGTCGGGCTTGTCTAGACGCGCTTTTTCCACCCGAATCGGGCGCGTAGCTCAACTGGCAGAGCAAGTGACTCTTAATCACTAGGTTGTAGGTTCGATTCCTACCGCGCTCACCAAGCCTTCCAAATTATCCTGATTGGCGTCGGCGCGCCTGGGAACGCCAATCTCCTGATTGGCGATTGCAACCGACAGCGCGGGTGCAAACATGCACAATCCTCCGCGGCGTTCGACCAGACCGGCACGAACGGGGTTCCGTTCGGCGTAGCGTAGCGCGAGGATGACAACCAAACGAAGGTGGTTGGTCATCGAACACGAGAGAATACGGAGGGGGCCTGCTCAGAGTACGGCTGGAGCCGGGACCTGTAAAGAAGACGCGCTGGTGATCGATGCCGCGTTGGGTGACGTGATGCGCCACCCTCTCCGTCCCCTGCCCGTCCCTTGCTTTGCCTGAACCATGGCTGGGGCGTGGCCGACCCGATCTAAACCAAACTCACCCGGTGCAGCTTCAACATATTCGTGGATCCGCGCTGATTCACGGGCTGACCGGCCACGAAGATGACCTGGTCGCCCGGCTGCACGCGTCCCGATTCCACCAATGTCCGTTCCATGTTATGAAGCATGTCGTCAGTGCTTGCGTAAGCAGGAGCAAGAATTGGAATGACGCCGTAAATCGCTGAGAGCTGGCGAACCACGCTCACATTCGACGTAAAGGCGAAAATTGGCACGGGTGGCCGGTAGCGCGCGACAAGACGCGCCGTTTCGCCGGACGTTGTGCCCACCGCCAGGGCGCTGACACCGGCCGAACGAGCGGCCCGGTAAGCAGCGTCAGCGATGATCTCAGGCGTCGTACACCCCGCGGGCAGCGCGATTTCGGTAAAGCCGCCGGTCCGGATTGCGCAATCGGTTTCGTGTGCGATACGCGCCATCATCCGGACTGACTCGATGGGATATTTGCCGGCCGACGTCTCCGCGGAGAGCATGACGGCGCTGGTGCCGTCATAGATAGCATTCGCAATATCGCTGACTTCGGCGCGCGTTGGCACCGGGCTTTCAATCATCGACTCCAGCATCTGGGTGGCGGTGATGACGAACCGGCCGCGGCGCCGGGCGCGGTGGATAATGTCCTTCTGAATCGCCGGCACCTTCTCAAGCGCCATTTCCACGCCCAAATCGCCGCGAGCTACCATCACGCCATCCGATTCATCCAAAATGGCGTCCAGATTGCTGTACCCCTCCGGCTTCTCAATCTTCGCGACGATCGGCTGAGTGGCGTCCACTTCCTCGAGCAGATGCCGGAGGCGCAACACATCTTTACCTTGCCGCACGAACGAGAGTGCAAAGAAGTCCACGCCCTTCGAAACGCCGAAGTGCGCGTCGCTGATGTCTTTCTTTGAAAGCGAAGGCGTACTGATGGTGACGCCCGGCAGATTGATGCCTTTGCGGTCGCTGACCGGGCCGCCATGCACAATCTCGCACTTGGCCGTAATTCCGTCGGTGCTCAGGACCCGCAATTCAACGCTGCCATCGGCCAGCAGAATGGGGTCGCCGGGCTTGACGTCGCGAGCCAAATCCGCATAGGAGGTGGCGGCAATCTCTTCCGTGCCTTCCACCGGCCGCGTGCTAATGGAAAAGCGCCGGCCGTCTTCGAGCATGACGCAACCGGTTTTGAACGTGCCAAGGCGGATTTTCGGGCCTTGCAGATCGAAAAGAACGCCGGCCTGCCGTCCAAGTTCCGTTTCCAGCTCACGGACGCTGCGCACCCGCCGTTCGTGATCGTCCTGCGTGCCGTGCGAGGCATTCAACCGGAAGACGTCAACGCCCGCTTCAAATAGCTTCCGCAGAATTCCGGGCTTGTCCGTGGAGGGGCCTAGCGTGGCGACGATTTTGGTTGTGCGCATGCGCTAAGGCGTGCCCATCGGCTCCACAACCATTATGCCGCTTGTCTGCAAGAGGGACCGGCTAGACCCATCCATCGCGGCAGACCCGGCGATTTCGTGTGCATCCACCGAATTTCTGGCATAATGATGAAAGCTCTGGCATTCCGCTTTAAGCGGATGAATATCATTTCCCCAGCTCGACCCTCCCGGCTCAATGAAGCCGTTGGTATTCTGCTGTTCCTCGCTGGCCTTGGCGCCGCCCTGTGCCTGGGTTCCTACAGTCCACTCGATCCGTCCGGCAATACCGCCACGCACGTTACCCACACGCAGAACCTGCTTGGCCATACCGGAGCGGCAGTTGCCGACCTTCTGTTGCAGGCGTTCGGCCTCGCCACCTACCTGCTTCCTCTTTTCATCTGGCTGATGGGCTGGAAGTGGATACAGTCAAAGCCCATTCAAGGCATTGGTGTGCGCGTCGTAGGAGCTCTGGCTCTCTGGCTTACGGTTTCAAGCGCCTTCGGGCTGGCCCCCGGCTGGCGTCCCATTGGGGGCGCGGTCCCCGCCGGCGGACTGGTTGGCCGTCTTCTGGCGGACTGTCTGGTAGCGCAATTCAACTTCGCCGGGGCCGTGATCTTCACCTGCGCTGCCGGGGTGGTGGCGCTTTATCTATTCACCACATTTCAGATCTCGATGCTCTCCAGGCTCTTCTCCGGGCCTGTCTCCTGGTTGCGAAGCGCCGGCGCCCGGTTCCGCGCTTGGCGCGAAGTTCGCCGTGAAAAGGCGCTGGTGCGCGCGCAGGAGAAAGCCGCTGCCCGGAACGAACGCCGCCGCCAAGCTCAGGAGAGAAGCGCCCAGAAAGGCGGCTTCGATCCCGCCGAGTCGGCCCGCCCGCGCCGCGGAAGCACCAATCGCCTCATTCCGGACGAAGGCTTTGCGGATGATCGGGACGTCCCCATTCGCCCAAGCGGCGTGACTAGCGAGATCGAAGAAGAGATTCCCATCCGGCCGCTTGAGATTGCCCCCGCCGTCCCCGGGCCCGTGATCGTGCCGAAGGCCGTGATTCAGGAAGAAGACGACGACGATCTGCCGCCCTTCGATACCCCGGCCACACTGGCGAAACCCGCCAAACGCAAGCGCATTTACCGGCTTCCTTCCAGCGATCTGTTGAACGAAATCCCCGCCCGCAACGGGTATGACAGCCAGGAACTGAAGGAAGTGGCCAGCCGCATCAAATCGAAGCTGGAAGAGTTCAATGTCCGAGGTTCAGTTACGCAGATCAACCCCGGCCCGGTGGTTACGACGTTCGAATATAAGCCCGAAGCCGGCGTGAAGTATAGCCGCATTACTACGCTCAGCGAGGATCTCTGCCTTGGGTTGCAAGCCGAATCCATCCTGATTGAGCGGCTTCCGGGCAAGCCCACCGTCGGCATCGAAGTTCCGAACACGCGGCGCGAAGTCATTAGCCTGCGCGAAATTCTGGAATCCAGTGAATTTCTGGATGCCCCGTCCAGGATGACCATGGCGCTTGGCAAAGACATTAACGGCCGCATTAAAGTATCGCCGCTTGAGGCGATGCCCCACTTACTCATCGCCGGTTCCACCGGATCGGGCAAGAGCGTGATGCTGAACGCCATGATCATGTCGTTCCTCTACAAAGCAACGCCGGACGAGGTGAAGATGATCATGGTGGATCCCAAGCGGGTCGAGCTGGGGATCTATGAAGGCATTCCTCACCTGTTGACTCCGGTGATCACCGAGCCCAAGAAAGCCACCAATGCCCTGCGCAACGCCGTGCTTGAAATGGAGCGCCGCCTGAAACTGCTGGCCTCGCAGGGTGTCCGCAATATCGATCAATTCAACAAGAAAGTGGAGCAGCTTCGGCAGAAGCCGATGAGCCTGTTCGACGAAAACCAGGAGGATGAAGACCTCAAGCCTTTGCCGTACATTCTCATTTTGATTGACGAGCTGGCTGACCTGATGATGCTGGAACGGCAGAATGTGGAAGAGTGCATCACGCGGCTGGCGCAGATGGCCCGCGCCGTGGGCATGCATCTGGTGCTGGCCACGCAGCGGCCCAGCGTCGACGTCATCACCGGCCTGATCAAAGCCAACTTCCCTTCGCGTATCAGTTTTCGCGTGGCGACGCGGGTAGACTCGCGCACGGTGCTTGACTCCATGGGCGCAGAGCACCTTCTGGGCCGGGGCGACATGCTGTTTCTTCCTCCGGGCTCATCGCGGTTGACGCGCGTCCACGGCGCCTTCGTCACCGAAGCCGAGACCAACCGCGTCGTCGATTTCTGGAAGGAGCAGGCTACTCCGGAATACGATCAGAGCTTTCTGCTGACGCCGCCCTCCGAGGATCTGGACGACGACGATCCGGATGCCGAGGCGTTCACCGGCGGCGACGACCCGATGTACCAGGAAGCGGTACGCATCGTAGTGGAGCTGGGCAAGGCCTCCACCTCCACGCTGCAGCGCCGTCTGCGGCTGGGCTATGGCCGCGCCGCGCGCATTCTGGACATCATGCAGCGCGACGGAATTATCGGTCCGCCGGACGGCAGCCGTCCACGCGAGGTCCTCAAGCGCCCGGACTGGCTCGAAGAAGTGGAAAGCTCAATGCGGTAGGGTGCGGATGAGTAGCGTTACTGAGCCTATCGATTTCGAGACAATCGCGAGACCCGTCCTGCAACACCGAAAGGTGACAGAGGCAGCCTTGATATAAACAGACGGAGGACGAGACCGAATGGCGTTGTTCTACACAGAATTGCTGTCGTTAGCTTGCTCGAATGTTCAGGCTGAAAAGCAGTGGTGGATCGCAGCTTTTGGCTGCAAGGAAACAAAGGCGCCCATGGGTTGGGATTGCCCTCTTCCTTCGGATGTTGCATTGAAATTGCCGGGAGCTGACGAACCCACTATCCTGCTATCCGACAAAACGGAAATCGAGCGGGCCGGGTACGACCGCCAAAACGACCACCTCTTGATATTTTGCGCAAACTTGAAAAAGGCTCACGAGCATTTCCGGGCCGGAATCGCCCCGGCTGGCCCAATCCAACATGGGCATGGCACGCAGTTCTTCGAAGTTCGCGACCCGGAAGGAAACGTCATCGAAATCTGCAAAGAGCCCTGAACCGGGCCGACCCACGGTGCTTTGACCCACGGTACTCCACCCGAAGTCTCAAGAACGCCCGGTAGGATGTTTGGAACCAGCGGCGTAAGGCTGCGCGGGAGCCGGCTTCCCATCCTTCAACCAGCGCGAACGCTGGCCTGCGCCAAAGGCGCCATATGGATAACCATTGGATTGCGGCGCACTGACTTTTTCAAGAGCGGCGGTTGCCTCATTGTCCAGCGTCAGTTCGGCTGCCCGGAGGTTGCTGCGAAGATGCTCCACCGTGCGCGCGCCGACAATCGGCGCGATGACGCCGGACCGGTCCGCAATCCAACTTAGCGCGACTTGCGCGGGCGTCGCGCCAATCTCCTTGGCGATGCGGACAACGGTATCGATTGTCGACCAATTACGATCGGAATCGGCATACTCCTCCGAAACGAATTGATACAGCGGCTTCTCGGAACCCGCGCGGGAGTCCGCTGGCGCAGCCGCCCCGCGTTGATATTTGCCGGTAAGGAAGCCGCCCGCGAGCGGCGACCACGGGAGGAGGCCAATCCCATTGTGAAGCGCGGCTGGCACAATCTCCCACTCGATTTCGCGGCATAACAGACTGTACTGCGGTTGAAGCGTCACGGGGACCTGTACGCCCATTGCCTTGGCCGTTGAGATAATAAGTTGAAGCTGCCACCCCGTGAAGTTTGACAGGCCGACATAATGAATTTTCCCGGCGGTCACCGCCGCATCGAGAAACGAAAGCGTCTCCTCCACCGGCGTGTGCATGTCGGAAGCATGAAGCTGATATAGGTCTATGGTCTCAACGCCCAGGCGGGCGAGAGAGGCATTCAGCGCACGATGGAGGTGACGACGCGACAACCCAGATGCGGGCGCTACCGTTGGCGATCCGCTGCTGCAAACCATTCCTCCTTGACGATGACGCCGGACTCCGGGCGCTCCTCGCCACATCGAGCGACGGCCTACGGCGAAAACTGAGTCTCTTGTGCGCTTTCACGTCCTGCCGTGGAGTATCGGCTCTGCACATCTGTGCGGAGTTCAATTCAATCACCTCCTACGCTCAGTGCGGACTTTATCGTCAGTTTCATCGGCGCGAGGAGGATATCTACAGTAATATCGACTATCTCTCTCTAAAGCGTTACGGCAGAAAGCCACCGTTTCGGAACGTGCCTAATACCTATTTGGCCGTAGAACGCTAGCGGGCGAGGTCTCTTCGTCTCAAAAAAACGCGTTCTTAAAGCTGGCTAGAGCCTCATCCATTACCAGAGCGCGCGTGGCCGCTCGTAAAAACGAATTCACCAGGATTCGCATGAACTCGGACCACGGTCCGCCTGGGACCGCCAATCTCCTGATTGGCCCTTTTGCGGCGCAACGCGAATTGCCGATCTTGCCTACATCGACTCGTGAAGGCGTTTGCCTTACTGGCCCGAGACGGAAAGATACATTTTAGAGTTGGCATTGCCGAACGTGCGGCAATGCAGTACAGGATCTACAACACCTCTCCGGAGGAAAGGCCGACTGATACTCTCAGAGATGAATCACTATTTGCGCCACGTGAGGAGTAACACCTTCCTAACGGCGTGCCTATGCGCGTGTCTCACTGCAACGCCGGTTCGCTCAAACGGGCAGCAACCGGAGGTTGCGCATGTGCTGGATCTCAACGGCGAATGGAATCTAGAAGCGAAAGCGGGGCATTTGGCCCCGGGAAATGCCCTTGCCGCCGGGGCAAAGATCACGGCCGGATCGAACAGACCTGGCGATTTCATTACCATTGTCAAGGATGACGATCTGTCGCGCCAGCGCATTCTCTGCGACGGCTCGGCTACCAACCCATGCCATAAGCCGATAGTCTTGCCAGCCATTTCCGCCGATTCAGCCCGCAGTACGAGCCCATTGAGAGCCATGGTCCAGGCCGCCCTGATGGTCTTGCTGGACAAGCCTCCGGCTATAGCCAGCCACTATGCCATCACGCTGACGCGCGGAAAAGCGACGGTAAGAGAGTTGGAGGATGTAGCGGCACTGATTCCAGCCCAGGGATTAGTGCTGCCGCCCGCTTCGGCGGACATGCTCGCCGGGTCATACACCATCTCGATCGCACAGGCGGGCGATCAGTCTACAGCCATCGAGCACAGCGGCGTCCTGACCTCTGACGGGGTCTGGAAACCCGTACCAATTCCGGGCCCTGGACTCTATGAAATTTCAATCTTCACAGCGGATGGAGATCAGGCGGTGGATTTGATGCTGCTGGTGGTGCCACCTGAAACATATCAGACGACGCGCAAGGCCTTCGCAACACTGAAGGAGCGCACATTAAGCTGGTCCGGAGCCGACGCCCGCGCCGATGAGCACCTGCTGTTGCGCAGCTTCCTGCTTGCCGAGAGCCGCCGGTAATGGACGTCGATGACATCCTCAGCCGCGAAGTATCAAGACTGGAGGAACTCTTCGAGAAGCGCAAGGCCTCATGGCTTCCAAGGGTATCCCAATCAAAGCCGG
>CAJCIT010000148.1 GCA_903970405.1 Acidobacteriaceae bacterium
CCTCCAGTAAGATAGCCTCCTATGGGCACACGCATCACCAGCGGGCAATCGAACGTCCCGTTCGATCTCCACCGCATCACGCTCAACTCATTGCGCATCTGGTGTACAGCCGGCCAGATGTAGTCGAAGAATTGAATCTCCGGAACAGGTTTCAGGCCGCGGGCCGCGAGTCCAATGGCGCGCCCAATGATTGCCGCTTCGGCGATGGGCGTGTTGAAGCAGCGCGCCGATCCAAACTCAATTTGCAGGCCGGCGGTGGCCTTGAAAACGCCGCCCTTGCCTTTCACTTCGCCAAGACTTTGCTCACGGCTGCAGTCAGCCACATCCTCGCCGAAAACCAGCACGCGGGAGTCGCGGCGCATCTCTTCAGCCAGCGTGCGATTGATGGAATCCACCATCGTCCGCGGCTCGCCGACGAAATGCGGCTCCGCTTCGAAAGCCGGCGATGTGGGGTCGACGTCGGGGGAATAAAGGAACGTGAGGGCCGATCCGCGGGCGGGCGGCTCTGCCTTCAGGGCGCGATCAACAAGCGCGCTTAACTCCGCGTCCACTTGAGCGTCAATGCGGTTGAGACTTTCCCGGTCCGCGATGCGTTCGCGGATGAGGAATTCGGGGAACAGGATCAGCGGGTCGCGCGCCGCTTCCATGCGCCGTTCGGCGGACGTCTTGTAGTGCCGCTCGTCATCTGACAGCGAGTGGGAGTAAAGCCGCACCACCGACGCCAGAACCAGAGCCGGACCGTGACCCCGGCGGCAGTGCTCGGCCGCCTCAGCCAGGGTCTTATACGATTCCACGAAACTTGTGCCTTCCACTTCGAGGCGGAGCAAATGGGGGAAGCCGGCCAGCAACCGCGCGATATTTCCGCCTGCCGTCTGATGCTCCACGGGAACAGAAATCGCGTAGCCGTTGTCTTCCACCAGAATCAGCAGCGGGAGCCGCTCCAGGCAGGCAATATTCATGCATTCCCAGAACTCGCCTTCGCTGGTTGCACCTTCGCCGGTGGTGACCAGGGTGATTTCATCGGTGCCGGGTCTCACATACCGCTTGGCGTTGGCCGCGCCCAGCGCCTGAAGGAACTGAGTCCCCGTCGGCGAAGAACCGGTGAAAATATTCAGGGATGGCGAGCCCCAGTGGGACGGCATCTGGCGGCCGCCCGAAGCCGGATCCGCGGCGGCGCCGACGGATTGCAGCAGCATCTCCTCGGGCGTGATGCCAAGCGTCAGCGCCAGTGCGCGGTCACGATAGTAAGGGAAGGCCCAGTCGAAGCCCGGCCGCAACACCATGCCGGCGGCAATCTGGACCGCTTCATGACCGGCGCCGCTCACCTGAAAAAAGATCTTGTTCTGCCTCTTGAGCAGAATCTCCCGGTCGTCAAGCGCACGAGAGAGGTACATGAGCCGGTACGCGTGAAGAAGCTTATCGGGACCAAGTTCGCGAGGGAGTCCCGGCAAGGCTTCTCCAAGAACCAAGTGAGATGTAAGCGGAGTTACCAAGTTGTCATTATCCCGCTTTCCCCGTCCCATTCCAAGCAAGAAAAAAGTGAGGATGTGCGCCGGGCGGCGTTTCTTGCAGGCCAAGAACCCGCTTCAAGCGCAGTCTGCACGGCAACGGCGACACTACCGCCCGACGTCCAGGTTATAGAATCGTGAACGGAGCGTTCAACTAAATTCATGCCAATCGCAGGGGCTGGACTTGAGGGCGTAGTAGCGACTACGTCGAGCATCTGTTATATCGACGGCGAGGCCGGCGTACTCAGCTATAACGGCTACAACATCCACACGCTGGCCGAGAACGCCACGTTCGAGGAAGTCATTTATCTTCTATGGCATGGCAAGCTCCCTACCGCCCCGCAACTGATTGAGCTCAAATTGTCGCTGGCGAGCGAACGGGCCATCCCCTCCGAAGTCGCCGCCTTCCTTAAGAGCGTTCCCCAAGGCTCGCCGATGGATGTCTTGCGCACGGCCGTCTCCATGCTCAGCCTGTACGATCCCCTGGCCCGTGACAACTCAATTGCCGCGAGCACGAAGAAGGCCAGCAAGCTGATGTCGCAAGTGTCGACGCTGGTGACCAGCTTTGACCGTCTCCGCAAAGGGCAGGAACCGGTGCAAGGCGATCCCAGCTTAAGCTACGCGGCGAACTTCCTCTACACCCTGTCAGGGAAGAAACCGAACGCCCTGATGGAACGCGTGTTCGACATTGCCCTGATTCTGCATGCCGACCACGAGTTGAATGCCTCCACCTTCGCAGCCCGCGTGACGGCGGCGACGCTTTCCGATATTCACTCGGCCGTCACCTCGGCAATCGGGGCATTGAAGGGCCCGCTGCACGGCGGCGCCAATGAGGACGTCATTCGAATGCTGCTGGCAACCGGTTCGCCCGACGATGCGGTGGAGAAGGTCAGAAGCGATCTTGCCAACAAGGTGAAAATACCCGGCTTTGGCCACCGTGTCTATCGCGTCCTCGACCCTAGAGCCGTTCACCTGCGCAAACTCAGTGAAGAACTGGGACGCGGCACGGGCCATTTGGACCTCTACGAAAAGTCAGCGCGGGTGGAGGAAGTTATTAAAAGAGAGAAAGACCTGAATGCCAACGTGGACTTCTACTCTGCCTCAACTTACTATTCGCTGGGAATTCCCGTCGACCTGTTCACACCGATCTTCGCGGTGAGCCGGATGTCGGGCTGGACCGCGCATATCCTTGAGCAATACCGGAACAACCGCTTAATCCGGCCTCGCGCCGACTATACCGGAGAGCCCGACGGCCAACCCTGGATTCCCATCGAGTCGCGAGCGTAAGAAGCCGTGAAAAAATCGGCGTCTGACTTAATAGCTTGCGCTTCAGAGCCGCGACCCGTCAGGGAGCGACCGGTTGGAGAGAAGTCCGTTGCGGTCGCTCCCTGACGGTCGCGGCTCTGAAGTGGGCTGATCCCGACGTTCCCGGATTCGCCCGACGCGCTCCCATGACTCTAACTCCTGACTGCCGGCGCCGCCAGCCTACTCAAATTGAATGCATGATCTAAATTACTTTCGATCAAATCTGGAACAAGTGCGCGCCCGCCTGGAGAGCAGGGGGTACCACCTGGATGTGGAGGCCTTTCAAGACCTCGACCGCCGCCGGCGCCAGACCATGACGGAGAGCGAACAACTGAAGGCTCAGCGGAACGTTGCCACCGTCGAGATCGGCAAGCTGCGGCGCGAGGGAGCGGACACTTCCGAACGTCAGGCCCGGGTGCGACAACTGGATGAGCTGGGCGCAGGATTCGATGAGCAGGTGAAGCAACTGGATGAGCAGTTCAGGAGCCTTCTAGCCGGTATCCCGAATCTCCCGCACGAGAGTGTTCCCATTGGCCGGAGCGAAAAGGACAATGTGGAACTCCGCCGGTGGGGGACTCCGCGAAGCTTCGGTTTCACGCCCAAGCCACACTGGGATCTCGGCCCTGAGTTAGGGATTCTGGATCTGGAGCGCGCCGCCAAAGTCGCCGGAGCGAGGTTCGCCGTGTACAGCGGCTTGGGCGCGCGATTGGAGCGGGCGCTGGTGAACTTCATGCTGGACGTTCACACGAAGGAGCACGGATATAAAGAGGTCCTGCCGCCTTTCCTGGTCAATTCGGCGAGCCTTTTTGGAACCGGACAACTACCTAAGTTCGCGGAGGATTTGTTTCGCTGCGAAGGGCACGATTTGTGGCTGACGCCCACCGCCGAAGTGCCGGTGACCAATCTTTTCCGGAATGAACACTTAGAGGCCGCGCACTTGCCGATTTCGCTTTGCGCCTATACGCCGTGCTTCCGCAGCGAAGCGGGCTCTTATGGCCGGGACGTTCGAGGCATCATCCGGCAGCATCAGTTTCAGAAGGTGGAACTGGTGAAGTTTACGAGTCCCGAGACAAGTTATGACGAGCATGAGAAGCTGACTCGCCATGCGGAAACGATCCTGGAGAAGCTGGAGTTGCCCTACCGGACCATGGCGCTCTGCACGGGCGACACCGGCTTTAGCGCCGCCAAGACTTACGACATTGAAGTTTGGCTGCCGGGCCAGGATGGTTATAAAGAGATCTCGTCCTGCTCAAACTTCGAGGCGTTCCAGGCGCGGCGCGCGCAGATACGCAGCAAGCCGGGCAAAGGCAAATCGGACTTCGTTCACACGCTGAACGGAAGCGGGCTGGCGGTGGGACGGACTTGGGTGGCCATTATCGAAAACTTCCAGCAAGCCGATGGGACGGTGGTGATTCCCAAGGTTCTGCAACCGTACGTCGGAGCGGAGAAGATTGAGAAGTCAGGACAACTGGGATGAGCGAGGCGGCCCAAGTCTTACGAAAGCCGGCAGTCCGGCTCCAATTCGTTCACGCGGTCTTTAGGGTCTTGATGAATCCAGCACCGCCCGCAAAATTCTAAAAGCCGTCTCGTCAAAATTTTCTTTCAGCCGTTCGGGTCCAAGGCCACGGCCAGTAGCGGAAGTGTAGGGTGTTTTCTCCTGAACTCTCTCCCGGAGTACTATGCCCTCATGATCGTCTGGGGCGACGGGCGGCGACGCTTTGAGAGCCCCGGCGGCCTCATCGAATCGGCCGGCTTTGTAAAGGACCAGCCCCAGATTGTAGGAATACAACGGGTCATTGGGATCGCCCTCCACCGCTTTCTTCAGATCCTCGACGGCGCGCGGCTGGCTTAACCTGCTTTCAGCCACCCCGAGATTGTTGAACACCTCCGACAAAGGCACCTTCGCCGAAACTTCCCGAAAGTAGGTTGCTGCTGCGTTGTAATCCGCCGCCTCAAAGCTGGCCAGACCCATGCGGAACCGGGCTGCCGAGTAGTCCGGGCTGGCGGGCGGAACCTTCTCCAGGCACTGCTTCGCCAGTTTGAACTCGTTTCGGGAAAGGTACAGTCTCCCCAGCTCGAATTGGGCGCTGCCATAACCGGGCTCAAGCGCCACCGCCTGCTGCAGCCACTTGAGCCTCTGCTCCGGGCCGGCGGAGAGCAGCCCGCGTATGTAGCTCTCCTTCGCGTCGACACGAATCAATTTCGCGGGGGTAACGAATTGTTCGGCGGTCCATCCGCCGGGCTGAAGCGCTGACGCGTATTGATAGGAGAGATGCTCTTCGAGACGCGATAACTCAGTCAGGTTGCCGCTCTCGGTAATCTCATGGCCATCACGGGACTTTCGTAAGTCAATGCTGTGCGAATTAATCTCAATGACGCCCTTCTTAAGCTGAGTTTCGCCGGCCGGTAAGTGGAGATCGTAGCCGCCATAAATAATGCTGTCGGCCCCGAGGGTTTGACCGAGTTTGATCAAAGTCGCTTTGGTGTACGGCGCGCCCGGCCGCAAACCAAGCCGTTTCAAACCTTCTTCCAATTGTTCCCGGCTGACAACAATCTGCCCGGAGGAGTTCAGCTCATCGCGCAGCGTCTCCGCGATGCTGTCGCCCACCCAATTGACGTCCGAATAAGCGGAGTTATTCTTCAGGGACAGCACAACCAGGGTTTCTGCTTTGACGGGTCTTGCAGCCACCATGCTTGTAAAAGCAAGCACGAGCAGGCAAAAAAGAGGGAGGCGCGAAGACTGCACGCCTCCCATCGTAACAGGGGAATGGTTGTGGAGAGGGCGGACCAATCGGTGATGTAACACGCTCTCCACGAATATCGATTGCAACTACCGGGGCGGAGCCATCAGCCTTTAAGCCGATCGGCTCTAACGGTATGCGATGGGAAGAGGCCGGGTCCGCTCAGGAAGGTAAGCCCGACCCGGCCAGCCCTTCATCGTGCTGCGCGATGAACTCTAGTTGCCGCCGTTTGCTTTGTCCTGGAGCACGACAATGTGCTTGTTCGTGCCGCCAAGCTGAATCTCCGTTACTTCCGAGTTTGAGTTGTAGCGAACTGTGGTGTTAGCGAACTTTTTATCGGCTGTTTCGGTTCGGGCTGGAGCCTCGATGACGTCGCGATCGCCCTTTATGAGAACGGCGTTGTCCTTAATCTCCACACGATAATCACCCGGCTTTAGACTCTTGCCGTTGACTTTTGCATTCTGGAAAAGTGTTAGGCGGTACGATGCGGCGTTTGCCGCCAGAACGGCCGCCGTGAAACAGAAAACGAGCTTCTTCAACATAATAATTCTTTCCTCAACTTGCCCAGCCTATTAAGACCGGTGGTACTCGTCAGCATTCGCGAATAACGTCTCTGTATCTCGCGACTGCTTCCGAAGTGTTCTACGAACTAACTCGGCAAAGGTTCCGAAGAAGATTTCAAAAAAAATCGATTTAAAAGTGTTGAAAAGAAAGGTGTTCGAATTCGAACGGTGTTCGTCCCATTTGCGCCCGCTTCTGAACCGCGCGCGTCGCCAAGCGGGTGACAGCGGATGTCCTCACCGGCGCCGTTTGAGCCGCGGCCGTCAGGGAGCGGCCGGTTGTTTGGCCCAGTGCGCGGTGGCGCTGCGACTCGCGCCTGCTGAACCGCGCGAGTGAGCAAGCGGGGTAACAGCAACTATGGGAACTGAGTCAACCGGTCGATCTCTGACGGTCGCCGCTCGGTAGGCGCGGGTGCGTCCGTTTGTCTCGACGTTCAACCTTCGGCTATGTGCTCCTCGACCAGTTGGAGCGCTCGCTCGCGGACCGCCTCGTCATCGCCAAAGCCTGGAAGCCAGATCATCGATCGATCGGCCCGGAACCAGGTCAGTTGCCGTTTGGCATATTGTCGAGTCCTTACGTTGAGCTCGGCAACGGCTTCGGATCGGGTCTTGTGTCCGTACAGCACGTCGACAGCCTGCTTGTAGCCGAGGCTTAAGAGCGGTTTCGAGTTCCGGCGGTAGCCCATTGCGAGTAAGCGTTCGGTCTCGTCGACCAGCCCGCGCTCAAACATGCCTTCGCTCCGGGCTTCGATGCGCGCGTAGAGTTCGTTGCGCGGCGGCAAAAGCCCGAGCTTGAGCGTCCGGTATCCGGCGAGGGGCTGTTTCGGACGGCTATGAATCTCGCGCAAGGGCTGTCCGTCCAGAAGTATCATTTCCACCGCGCGGATCAACTTTTGCCGGTCGTTCTCATGGATGCGCGAGGCGGCGGTCTCATCGGCGCGTTGCAACCAGCGATGCAATGTGGCGGGCCGCTTTTTGGCGATCCGGGTCAGCCGCAACCGGAGCGCTTCGTCCCGGGTGGGCGCGTCCGAGAGTCCCTCCAGAAGCGCACGCAGGTAGAAGCCGGTTCCGCCAACCACGATGGGGAGCCGGGGCGGGTGGCGATCGGAAATCTCGGCAATTGCCGCGCGTCCCAGCCGCGAGTAGTCACCCGCCGTCACTTCGGCTTCCGGACCTGCCACGTCGAAGAGGTGATGCGGAATATTCAAGCGCCGGTCCGGCGGGGTCTTGGCCGCGCCAATCTCCATCCCGCGGTAGACCTGTACGGAATCGCAGTTGACGAGTTCGCCCTCAAAGGCGACGGCCAGCAACAGCGCCAACTCGCTCTTGCCGGAGCCAGTTGGCCCGGCTATCACCACCAGTGGCTTTTCTCTCATCAGGTATACCGGCAGAAGTTGAAGAAACGCAAAGCGGTCCGCCCGCATCGCACGTACGGCGATATACTGGCAATAAGCAGCAAACTACGGTGCTGTAAACGCCACTCAACGCGAAGCGGTTCGAATGCCTCATCCTTATCTTGCCCCAGTGCGTACTACCCTCCTTGCTGCTGCATTCCTTGCCGCGGCGAACTCTCTACCGGCTTTCCAAGCGGCTACAGGCCAGCCCGACAAGACGGTGATGAAACAGGGGCCGTCTCCAAAGGCCAGCGCCTACTATCATTTCTCGCTCGGTCACATGTACGAGGAGATGGCGGAAGCCGCCAACAACAAGGGCGAGTACCTGAACAAGGCCATCGATAACTATAAGTTGGCCTTTAAAGAGGATCCATCGGCTTCGTTTCTGGTGGAGGAGATCGCCGATCTATATCGCGCGTCCGGCCGCACCCGCGAAGCGGTTCTAGAAGCCGAGCAGGCGATCAAGGACAATCCGAACGATTTGAATGCGCGGCGCGTCTTGGCGCGCATCTACGCTGGGCAAATCTCTGACGCGCAAGGAACGCGGATTGACGAGTCGATGGTCAAACGCGCCATTGAGCAGTACAAGATCATCAGCGAAAAAGACCCCAAGGATTTTGACAGCTTCAACATGCTGGGCCGTCTGTATAAGGCTTCGAACGACTCCGCGGCTTCGGAAGCGGCGTTCAAGAAGGCCCTCGAAATAAGTCCTGACAACGAGGACGCCATGACCAGTCTGGCGATGGTCTATTCTGACCAGGGCGATACGAAACGGTCGGCCGAACTGCTGGAAAAGCTGACGGCGAAGAATCCGTCTCCGCGAGCCTTCGCCGCCCTCGCGTACTCCTACGAGCAACTTCGCGATTACCCGCTGGCGATTAGCACCTATCGCCGCGCGCTGGCCCTGGATCCCTCGAATTCCGATTACAAGCTCGATTTGGCACAAGACCTGACGATGGTCGAGCAATATGACGAGGCTTTGAAGGTCTATCAGGAGTTGGCCGACGCCAATCCTCGCGATGCCACCGCGCTGCTGCGGATGGCGCAGGTTTACCGGCAGGAGAGGAAGTTTGACCTTGCCCGTCAAACTATCGACAAAGCGCGCGAAATTGACCCCGACAATCTCGAGGTCAAGTTGGATGAAGCGTTCCTGCAGGAGGAAGAAGGAAAGCTGTCGGAGGCGATTGTCAGCCTCAAGCAAGTGCTCGACGCCACTTCGAAGAAGAATTATAGCCCCGGTGAGCGCACCTATCGGGCTGGTCTGACCGAGCGGCTGGCGCGGATGTACCTGAACCTCGAACAATTCGACGAGGCCGCCGACACCTTCCGTCAGTCGGCAGTTCTGGATCCCGATCGGGCGGCCCGCGCCGAGGCTCAGGTAGTGGATACGTACCGCCAGGCGAAGGATTTTACGAAGGCCCAGCAATTGGCCGAGGCCGCTCTGAAGAAATACCCCAATGACCGGATGCTGATCGGTGTTCACGCGGAACTCCTGGCCGATAACGGCCACGTCGACGAAGCGGCGGCGGAGTTGAAAAAGTCCCTTGGGGGAAAAGACGACCGTGAAATTTACGTGTCCCTGGCTCAAATCTATGAGCGAGGCAAGAACTTCACTGAGATGGCAAAGGCCATCGACCAGGTGGAGAAGCTGTCACAGTCGAAGGATGAGCAGGTCACGACATACTTCCTTCGCGGCACACTCTATGAGCGGCAGAAGAAATTCGATTTGGCGGAAAAACAGTTTCGTGAAGTGCTTAAGCTTGACCCGTCCAATGCATCCGCTCTGAACTACCTCGGCTATATGCTGGCTGACCAGAACATGCGGTTGGACGAAGCGCAGCAGTTAATTCTGAAGGCTGTTGACTCGGAGCCCAACAACGGGGCCTTCCTGGATAGTTTGGGATGGGTTTACTACCGCCAGAACAAGCTGAAGGACGCCGAAGAGCAACTGAACCGCTCCATCCAGATGCTTACGCGCGATCCCACCATTCATGACCATCTGGGAGACGTTTACTTTAAGGAAGGCCGGATCAAGGATGCAATCGCCCAATGGCAGTCGTCGCTGAACGAGTGGAACACCAACTCGCCCGCCGACCGTGAACCGGAAGAAATAGCGAAGGTTCAGAAGAAACTCGAAGGCGCCCGTGTGCGTCTGGCGAAGGAACAGGGTCCGGCTTCCAACAACAATTAGCGTCCCCGGAACCGCTGATGCGCCAGATTGGCGCGCCGAGCGCTTTTGGGGGCTCGGCGCGCGTGCTAAATTTGGGATGGCGCGTTCTTCAAACCGCCTGACCGGAGAGTCGCGTTCGGCAAGCGGGACTCGCCACAGGTCAAGGTTCACCGGGAGTTCATTAAACAAATGTTTCAGAAGGTTCGTGGTGCGATCTTAGTAGCCGCCATCTCGCTGGCAGCCGCCGCTACTGCGCAGGCGCAAATCAAAGTGGCGATTATCAATGCCCAGAAGTCGGTGGCCGATACCCAGGAAATTCAGGCTGCGCAGAAGGTCCTGGAGGCGAAGTTCAAGCCTCGCCAGGACGCCATTGAGAGTCTGCAGCGAGAACTGCAGGGCATTCAGCAACAACTGCGCGCTCCCAATCTGACGCCCGATAAAGAGGCTAACCTGCAGATTGACGGCACGCGGAAGCAAAAAGAACTTCAGAGGCTCGGCGAGGATCTACAGGCCGATTTCGATCGGGAACGGCAGGAGATCCTCGGCAAGACCGGCCGGCAGATGCAGGAGGTTGTGAAAAAGATCGCGGAAGAGAAGGGTCTTGACGTCATCATTGACGTCACAAACACCATCTACTTCAAGCCGGCGCTGGAGATCACGGCGGATGCAACCGCAGCGTATAACAAGGCCTACCCGGCTAAGTAGGGCTTTGCGGGCCGGCGTTTCTGTCCCGAAAGCGTCATCGGTACCTCCGTTTCATGAGGAATAAGCAATGAGTGACTACCTGGAGGGGTACGGCGCCGGCGACGAGCGGCGCGGACGCATGATCCGGCGCATCCTGCTGGCTCTTGCGGCAGTGGCGGTGCTCGGCCTCGTCGGGTATTTCTTCCTGCGGGACTATTCTGAGAAGAGCCTGGCCAAGCATTTCGTCGCGCAGCTCAATGCAAAGCAGTTCGACGATGCCTATCGAACCTGGGGCTGCACGGACGCGCATCCCTGCCGCGATTACAACTATGCGCGGTTTCTTGAAGACTGGGGTCCGAACAAATCGAAGTCCGGGTGGAAGATCACGGATGTGGACGGTTGCCCCACCGGAGTCATAGTGACGATCGGTGGTGGGAGCGATGCAATGCCTCTTTGGATCGATCGTGGGGGAAAGACGCTCGGATTCTCGCCATGGCCCGAATGCCAGGACAAAAAGTGGCGTTGGAAACAGTTCTTTCAGAAGGCCTCATAGGCGGCAACCCCGAACCTCATTCGCAGTGCGGCCGCGTTGCCTACTTAACGCCCTGCCGCGCCAGATCGTTATCCCGAAGCCCGACAGCCGCCCAATAGTTCACGGTTCCAGTGCCCTGCTCCGCCTGTTCCAGGCGGTCGTCCGAATCGCTCAACCTGCCCAGCGCCTGCAGCAGGATACCCATCCGATACTGCGCGGCGGCCTTCTGCTCCGGCGCGGCCGCTGCCAAACGCTCTCGAGCCTCCTGCAACGCCTCTTGCAGCAGCGGGATCGGCGGCTTACCGTCGTACGCTGCCAGTTGTATGCGCGCCAGCGCCCGGAACACTGCTTCAGCCGACTCCGCATCCACTTTCTTCGCGGCCGCCCGCTTCCAATATGAAAGCGCCGCTTTGGAATTGGAGCACAAGCCGTAGGTTCGGCCGATGAGGAAAAGCGTTCGCGGATTCTCCACGAAGTCGACGCCACCCGGATGCGTGTAGGGGGCCTGGGGGTCGGCTGTGGTGAGCGTTGCGAGTTGGTCGCTCACCGCCGTGCAGTTTCGCGAGCGCGCCGTGCTGATGGCTTGCTGCAAGCGCAGCTCATAGAACGCGGTCCGCAGATTCTCATTGGCGCTGACGGTGGCGAGTTGCGGCAGTGACAAAATGGACGCGGCGCCCTCCAAATCGCCCGCGCCCATCCGGCTGAAAGCGATCTTCGCCAGATCGTCGGGCGATTGTCCGGCCGCTTCGCCGTTCGAACCAGGCGGCGTGTCCCGCTTGCCGTTCGCCGCGCGCCGTCCATCTGCCCGCATATCGGAAACGGCCAAATCGCTCGGTTTCAGGAGCCAGAGCTTCTTGCCGGGAACATCCTCGTATTTCGCCCAATGCGCTAGCCCCGTTCGGGAACCCGGGCTCACCGCGGCGTTCGCCCACCAGTAGTACCGGCGTTGCTGCACTCCCGGGTTGTACAGCGTCACCTCCTGCTCAATGACTCGGCTTCCCGGCCGCAAGCTAATCCGAACGCGCCAGTCCAGGTCTTCCACGCGATCCCGATCGCCCACCCAGACCGATGCGCTTCCATCCGCGCCTTGCGCCCACCGGTAATCCACCGGTGAGATGGTCACCAGGCTGTGGCCCACCGGAAAATTGAATTCAATGCCTGTACTAATCCAGGCGCCGCGCGGCGCAATGAGCTGCTTCTTAATGCACAACGCTGGATGAAAAATGTCGTGGCCGTCTGCTTTGTCGATGCAGCGGTACAGATGTCCGCCCAGGTCGGGCAGCACGGAGCAGGCCAGGTACTGATTTTCCAAGTGCACCACTCTCCAGGTTTCCAGGTGTTCGCGATTCAGTAGCCGCGTGCGCATCGTGTACGGGTACACGGCGTCGTCCGGAGAGAAGACGGCCATCCGCGGCTCCTCAATGGGCAGCCCCTCCTGGTACGTGGGAATGTTGAGCGTGTCCTCCCACACTCTGACGGGCCTGGCCGACGCGAGCAGCCTGGCCTGTATAAAGAATCCGGCGGCAAAAGCGAATGTCACCGCCGCGCGCCGGGAGACCGCAATCATGGTTTCAGTAGATCACGGTTCCCCTTTGTCGGGCGAGCTGGCAGCCTTGGCTGGCAGCTCGCTGAAAGCCCGCGCCACGCGTACCGGGGGCCAGATCCGTCCCGTAATTACCAGGTATTCGCTATTTCACGACAATCTGCTCCAATCCCATCCACACAACTGGCAGGTCGTGCCTGACTTCCCGGCCTTTGTAGGTGCCTCGCTTCTTGGCAAGTGTAATGCCGATGGCTTGCCGTTCTTTCGAGTGCTGCAATTCAATTTCAGCTATGCCGAATAGAATGCTGGCTATGAGATTTCCAACGGGGCCGCTTAGGTCGATCTGCTGCGTGATGGCGACAACCCTAACGCCTCGATTGCACCAGTCGGCCAGCACGTTAACGCCTTCCTTGAGATTTCGCGCAAGCCGGTCGAGCTTCCACACCACAACCGCTTGAATCTTACCGGCAAACAAAACCCGCACTTAAGGGACCGGCGCGTATTGCGGGGTTCTGTCGAGACTACGGGCAGCAAATTCAATCACGGCTTTGACCTGTTCACGGTTAAGCCCGTCAAACCATTCCATGATGTCGTCTATGTTGGCTCCGGCTTCAAGGTTTTCGAAAATCGCGGATACCGGCATACGGGTTCCTTTCAAAACCCATGCACCACTCACCTTGCCGGGAATGCTTTCAACATCGGGACATTCGGACCAATCAAGACTTGCCATTTCTTACCCTCCTTCCATCGTAGCTTTTATCACGCTTCGGCGGCAAACGTAATGGCCTAATCGCGGGGTTGTTGTTCCGCTTCCTGCGTGTCGCTGCTCCCCTTTGGGCTTGATCTTGCGAACCTTGAGCCGTCCGTTGAATCCACCGGCCGGCAACACCCTCAAAACGATATCTAGCCCTTCGCCGTCTGCATGCGGCCAAGCTGCGCCTAGCTTGAGCCATTCGGCCTTTTCATCTTCGGTCTTCTCGCCTTTGACGTAGTAAACCTCATGCGAGGGTAGCTTTTTTTCGCTCATGGTGTTGCCTCCGGTTTGGGTTGCCCTTCGCAATTACCACGCCTTAGCCGGGGCCTTCAATGTCCATGCCAGCAACGCTGCCGGCGTCGAGCCCCGGTCGGTCGGGCTGCATCTCGTTTGTGTCGTCGGCCTCCGTCCACTGATTGAGCCAATCAAGGGTAGTTTCCAGCCAGTGCAACGCCTCATAATTGCGCGGCGGCGGCGCTATGCGGCGGCGTTTGGTTTTCTGCGCTGCCAGCTTCTTAAACGCCTCGCCGGTTTCCTCGCGGCGTTTGCGGCGCTGTGAAGTTACAGGAGGGAGGCGCAGCGGAGGCAGTGCACCCTTCCGGACTTCCGGTTCCCCCGCCAATGAGCGCCCGGGTTAGAAACTGGTTAGCTATATCCACGGTGTTGTGGCCGGGCTCCGCGACATACAAGTCCAGAAAGGAGTCGGTGGCGATTCCGAGCGGGAGTTTGAGGAATATCCCGGAGTTCCGCATCCAGCCGCCGGCCGAATTGACGGGGGTTGTTCCGCCTCCGACCAGCGTATTCATCTGTTGGCCGCCGTCCAGGAAGTAGACCCGCCCAGCGGACCGTGATCCAGCGGAGCCGTTACACGATGTGCAGTGAGCGGGAGGGCCATCAACACCAGCGCCGGCTTACAGCCGCGCAGCGAAGAGCGCTGGCGTTATCATTCCTTGATCCGGTGCAATCGGTCGGCCTTCAACCCGGCGAAGCTCTGCCGCCGGCCGCTCGGCCAGACAACCTCAACTTTTTCCGCCTCCCTTGACATACCGAGTCCAAAGTGCAATCGGAAATCGTTTTGCGAGAGGTAACTGCCGCCGCTCCGCACCTCGCTTACCTGCTGGTGCCCGGCGGCCGTCACTGAGACGCGCGCGCCGATCGCACTGCGGTTCGACTTCGTCCCTTCCAGTTGAAACTCGATCCAGTGTCCGGGCGCCCGCTGGGATTGCTTCAACAGCGACGGCGCTTCGTTCTGGTTGTTAATCAGGATCCCGATAGAGCCATCGTTCTCAAAATCCGCGAATGCCGCGCCCCGCGACGAATGCTTCTCCAGGATGCCCGGCCCGGCCTCATCGGAAATATCGGCGAAGCTCCCGTTGCCGAGATTGCGATATAGAATCGCGCGGTCCTTAAAGTGGATATCGATCTTCAGCTTCTCCACTTCCGGAAAGACGTGGCCGTTCACCAGCAGCAAATCCTTCCACCCATCGTTATCGAAATCGAAGAAACCCGCGCCCCAACCCACATAACGCGTGTTCCGGCCAAGGCCCGCGCCCAACGTCACATCGTCGAAATTTCCATCCCCGCGATTGCGGTACAGTGTCTCGAACTCGTCGGAGAAGTTCGTGCGGAAGATGCCCTGGTGGCCGTCGGCTAAGTAGTCGCCCGCATCGACGCCCATGCCTGAAAGAGCCTTGCCGTTCTGATCCAGGGCCACACCGCGCAGGACGCCTTCCTCTTCAAATTTGCCGTTGCCTTGGTTGATGTAGAGCAGCGAAGGCGTCTGGTCGCACGCGACATAGATGTCCGGCTTGCCGTCTTCATTGAAGTCGCCCGTCAGCACGCTGAGCGCGTAATGGCCTTCCGGCTCGGCGATGCCGGAGGAGGCGGATATGTCAGTGAACGTCCCATCGCCGTTGTTGCGATAAAGAATGTTGCGATCGAACGGCAGCCCGCGCGGTCCGCATGCCACGGGAATGCCCCGGTAAAAGCAGTAGGGGTTCGCGCCCGGCTTCGGCGTCGTGGCGGGATCGAACTTCAAATAGTTCGCGACAAAGAGATCCAGCTTGCCGTCATTATCGATGTCCACAAAAGCGCAACCGGTGTTATAACGAGTGCGGTCCTGGGTCAGGTGGGCCTTGAGCGTGACATCCTCGAAGCGTTTGCCGCCGATGTTCCGGTACAGGTGATTGGCGCCCCAATAGGTGACGAACAAGTCGGTGAAGCCGTCGTTATCGTAGTCGCCCGCACAGACTCCCTGGCCCCACCCGGAGGAGAGCAGGCCCATGGCTTCCGTCACATCCCGAAACCGGCCCTGTCCCTCGTTGTGATAAAGCCGGTTGCTGGCCCCGTTGCCGGAAACGACAAACACGTCAGGCAGCCCATCGTTGTCGTAGTCCAGGAACGCGACGCCGCTGCCCGTGGTCTCCACAATGAACTGCTTCGTTTCACTACCGCCATTCGGGAAGACCTGCGTCAGGCCCGCCGCAGCCGCGATGTTATGGAAGTCCGGCCGGTAGGGCGCTGTCGCGGGACGCCCGGCCACGGCGAGAATGGCGGCGCCGCCAGCAAGCAATGCCGCGATGAACGCTGTTTTCACTGCGGCGGTTTCTCGCCAAGCTTCTTCAAGAAGTCAGTGAACTCGCCCTCCGGCGGCTTCTGCAGCCTGTCGAGCGTAGCCTTCTCCTGTTTCGCCTTGGCCATATCGCCCGAATCCCGATACGCCATCATCAAGGCGTAATGGGCATTTTCATTAGCCGGCTGCAGCTTGACGGCTTGCTCCAGATGCCCGATAGCTTCCGCGTATCTCCTCGCCAGCGCGTCTAATTTGCCCAGTGCTACCAGCGCCTCTGCAAACTGAGGCGACCACTCTAGCGCGGCTTGGAGGTGCGCGCGAGCCTCCGCCGATTTCCCTTGTGCCTGCGCAATCTGGCCCAACTGAAACTCCGAGGCGGCGTCTTCAGGATTCACAGCCAGCTCGGCGGCAAACTCTAGACCGGCCGCCTCTAAATTGCTTTCCCCATGCGATTCCAGCAGCAGTGCGCGTCCCAACCGATAATGCAGGTCCACTGCTTTCGGATTCAGCGCAATGGCTTTGCGATACTCCGCGGCGGCTTCCGGATACCGGTTCTCCACTTCGAAAACTTCGGCCGAAAGCTGATGCACTCGATAGGATGACGGCGTCTGCTGAAACATCGCAAACGTCGCATCGTTGAAGGCTCGCATGTGGAGGTTGGCGCGTGAATACAGAACATCGGCATTCTGAGGGAATCGCTTTAGCAGCTTATCCAGCGTCTCAAGGGCTTCCGCCGTCAAGCCGGATTGAAGCTGGCACTGGCTCAACGCGAGCCCCGCCATGGTCATCAGATCGGCACCCGGTCCGGATTCCATTGTGGACTGGAGACCCGGCAGTGCGGCCGGACAATCGTGCTGAGCGGCCTCGGTCAGCGCCAGAAATCCGCGGGCTGAGGCGTCGGACGGATTCGCCGAGACGGCGCTTTGCAGCTTTTCGCGAGCCACTGAATAATGTCCGGCGCGATACGCATCGATCCCATCCGTGGCGCTGGTCTGACCCGAGCAGAGGGCCCCACATGCGAGCGTTAGAACCAACCCTTTAGTGACCCGCATCGTCCAGCATGATGTCAACGTCACCGAACCGGTGATGTTGCTTTCCTTCGTAAAACCGGAAACTCAGGAGCGGCGGCGGGCCGGGCGTGAGATGCGGTGGCGGAGCAACGCGAGCGTCCGGTGAGGCAACTAGAAGCGCGCGTCCCGAAGCCTCAATATCTGCAAAGTCACTGGGCTGTGGCTCCGTTTGGGGACTGATTTTGGTAGCGGCGAAGAGAGCGATCAACAACATCAACGGCATATTCAGTTCCGGCGCTCTAGCTCGCGCAACGCATTCTGCGCCGTCTCGCTCGACGGTTTTCTGTCGAGAAGCGATTGCATCAGGGCCCGCGCCCGATCCATCTGTCCCCGTTGCACGTAAAGCCGCGCCAAATTCAAGTAGAGTATATCCTCGTCCGGCGCCACTCGAATGCCGTATTGAAGAGCGGCTACGGCGTCGTCCGGCTTCCCGGTCTTGGTGTAGAGCACGCCCAGGTTGTTGATCGCCGCGGCGTAGTCGCGTCGCAAGGCAATCGCTTTCTGGAAATGTTCGCGCGCCTCCTCGGGACGATCGCGCTTGGCTTCCACCAGTCCCATCGCGTTCTCGGCTTCGGCTGAGTTTGGATCGATGGCCAGCGCCCGCTTCAAATAGGACTCGCCGCGCGAACCGTCATTCAGCTTGTCGCAAACCGCAGCCGCACTGACCAGCGCATCCACCAGATCGGGCTTCAGCGCCAACGCCCGATCATACTCCGCCAGCGCTTCATTCCAATTGTTATGGCTTTCGGCCACAGTCCCCAGTTCCGTATGCGCTTCGGCCAAACTGGGATTCAGTTCAAGCGCCCGCCGCAGCGGTCCCTCCGCCTGGTCGGGCCGCCCGCCGCGCGCATGAATCTGGCCCACCAACAACAGCACCCTGGGGTTGTCAGGCGTGCGCCGCAGCGTCTCCTCCAAATAAGGAAGCGCCTGATCGGCGTAACCGGAGAGCAGGAACGCCGCGCCCAACTTATAAAAGTCGCGCTTCCACGGGCGGATGCGAATGCCGGACTGAATCGAATCGACGCTCGCACTCACTTGAACGCAAGCCTGCGCCTGGCAACCTACATCCTCACCGGCCGTCTTCACGCTGGGCAACCGGCTGTACACCTTGACTGCTTGGCCCGCGCCATTCAACAGCAGACAAAATGGCGTTTGCAGCGGCGCGCGCCAGTCGAACAGGTACCTGCGGAAAATGGTCCACTGCCTGCGGCGATCAGTGTCGCCATCGCCGAGCTTGATGACATGCGTCGCCACTTTCAAATCGGGAACGCTTTCCCCGCTCGTCACAATCAGCAACGACGGGCCCGAGAGTTGTTCCGGAAGTGGAATCGGCTCCACAAACACGGTGTCTTCCAGGGCAAGGCTGTTATCCACCTCCACAGCACTCACGGTCAGTGGCCGGTGCGGCCGCATCGGCGCCGCCACACTTCCCGGTTTGTCCTCATGCACGGTGTGAACGGCCCCGGCGGATAGGTTCGCGAGTTCTGACCTCGCGCCCGAGGGCCACAGGATTTGAACCCGCCTCACTGTCTCCCTCGTTCCCAGCCCAAACAGTAGCGTCTTGGTGTGCTGCGAGAGATAGCCCGACCCTGCCTCCAGCCACTTCACTTGCCCGTCAACCTCGACACGCGCGCCAATGGCGTCGCGATTCGACGTGCTGCCCACAAGCCGGAAGCCGATGGAATGCCGGCCTTCGGCGCAGTTGTTTTGAAGCACACGCACCTGCGGCCCCAAGCGGCTCTTCAAGAAAACATCCGGGCGCCCGTCGCCGTCGAAGTCAGTCACGGCAAACGCCCTTCCATCTTCGGCGAAGTCGAGACCGCTCACGCCCGAAAAGTCATAGAAGCGATTGCCGCGCCGCGCGTGGACAACATTCGTTTCGTGCCCGCTCCAACTGTACTCCTCCCGCGCGAACTGGTTGATGGCGTTCCAACCGCCTTCGTAGGCCGCGGAGGGCTTGGCCGTCGTTGGCGAACGCGCCACCACTTGACGCCAGAAGAAGCCCATCAGATCCTCGTCCGACGCGTTCGTCAACATGCCGCAAGTGACCAAGATTTCAGGCTGTCCATCGTTGTTGAAATCGTGTCCACCGGAAGCCCAGGCCCAGCGGCCAAAGTCGGCGTGTTCCGAGGCCGTGGTCTCAATGAATGTGCCGTCGCCGCTGTTCTTGAAAAGAGAGTTACCTTTTGTGTGCCGCTGGTAGGCCGCTTCGTTCACGCCCTGCGCCGGCTTGAACGCAGCATCGTGAATGACTCGCTGACCCACATCGCTCCACATGTTGGCGACATACAAATCGGGACGCCCGTCGCCATCGTAGTCAAACCAACTGGCGCTCATGCCGGGGCCGATGTCCTCCACGCCCGCATCGGCGGCCACATCGCGAAACTGGCCCTCATGATTGCGATAAAGATTCTTGCGCCCGAAGTCGTTTGCGACGTAAAGATCGGGCCAGCCGTCGCCATTGTAGTCGCACCAGGCGGGCGCGAAACTGAAGCGGTTGTTGTTCTCATTCATGCCGGTCGAGGCGGTGACGTCTTCGAAGCGTCCCGTGCCATCGGCATTGAGACGGTTGCGAAACAGGAAATTTGGCGGTCCGTTTTGCGCATCGTGGTACGGCGAAGCATAGGTATATTGCGCTTCGCTCTGAAAATAGACGTAGGTGCAGAGATAGAGATCCAGCTTGCCGTCTCTGTCGTAGTCAGCCGCAGCCATGCCAGTGAATCCGCCGGCCGGAGGATTGGCAAAGTCGAAGGCATCGGTGCGCAGTTCGAAATGGTCATCCCGATTCAGCAGCAGAAGCGGTCCCGCGGCGCGCAGCACGACAAGATCTTGCTTGCCTGAGTTCCGCAGGTCTATAAACAACGCGCAGGATGAATCGTCCTCTATCCCGACACGCCACTCTTCCGTGATATCCCGCAGCGCTCCATTTGGCTGGAATTTGTACAGCCTGTTCGGCAGGCCGCCGGGTTGGCAGACGTAGACTTCATCCACGCCGTCGCCATCGATGTCACCGGCGGAGACGCCGTTGTTGCCATAGATATCGATGCCGCAGGCCGGATCGAGCCGCGACCGCCAATAGGGAATGCCCCTCGCCAGTTGATGCTCAAAGGACCGGCAACCGGAAAAAACGCCGCCGGTCACGTCGCGGAACCAGGGCTCCGCGGATGCGGCGATCTGTTCATCGAGCGGCGTGAATCCGGTAATCCTTCCATCCACCCAAACCTGCCGCCAGTGGCCAACTCGGTGGTAGAGCTTGCCGTTGGCCCGGCCCGCGGCTTCGAACCGAATCAGGTTCTGCGGCAAGACCGAGAACTGGGCCCGCCGGATCTCACCCAACGATGCGATCCAGCGCCGCCAGCCCGAGGCGATGTCATGATCGTTCACGTCGAAGATCGACTCGGCCAGATCGTCGGCCACTGAGCGATGACTCGACGCAGCCGGAGACGAGCCCTTCGCTGTCGCGCTGAGCGGCAGAGTTCCCGACGTTAGGCTTTCACGCAGCGCCCGGCCGATTTCCATGGCCGTCTGCTCGCCCGCGAACTCATCGTGCCCGGGCAGAATGAATTGCGTGAGCGCTTCATAGGGCGCTCGATGGAAGCCGCCGGTGGCCTCCGCCATCTGTGGCGCGGCGTCAAGCGGTGAAGGCCGCGTCAAGGCCGCCAATCCAGCTACAACCGGCGCGGCAACGGCCGCGCGAAGAAACTCGCGTCGATTCGCCCCAACCGAGCCGCGACCGTCAGGGAGCGACCGCGGAAGCAAGTCTTGCCAGGGCAACCGGTCGCTCCCTAACGGTCGCGGCTCTGAAGGGTTACGTTCCACTACGGTTGGGTGACGCTCCAATACGTCCCGCGAGGGTCACCGGAACGTTGCTCTTTCACATGAAGCGTCCGGTCGGCCTCAACGGAAGGGACGTTCTGCGTCTTCCCGTTTGGCCACCGGATCTCGATGGCATCGACCTTCGTCAGCGTTCCCAACCCGAAGTGTAGCGTCGAGGAATTCTGCGAATAGAAACTGGTGCCGCCCATCACTTCATCGATGCGTTTGCGTCCACCGGCGTTCACCGTGACACGGGCGCCGATACCGCTGCGGTTCGATTCGGTGGGCGCCAGAGCAACATTCAGATAATGGCCGCCGGGGGTCGTGTTCTTGAGCACGGAGGGCGCGGCATTCATGTTGACGATCACGATCTCAGGGCGGCCGTCACCATCCAAATCGCCCACCGCCAAACCGCGAGCCGGTCGCGGAGTCTGGAACGCCGGACCTGCTTCCGCTGTGACGTCTCGAAACTTGCCGTTCCCGAGATTCCGATACAGAATCGTCGGCTGCAGATACTCATCGCCCAGATGTTTGCCTTCGACTTCCGGATAGACGTGGCCATTCGCGACCACCAGATCGGGCCAGCCATCGTCGTCCACGTCGACGAAAGCGGCGCCCCAGCCCAGCAGTTGACGCGCGCCGAGACCGGCTTCGCGAGACACATCCGTGAAGAACTTGCCGTCGTCGTTGTGGAACAGGGAAGTAAGATCGCCCGAAAAGTTCGTCTTCGCAATATCCAGCCGCCCATCGCCATCGAAATCGCCCACGGCTACGCCCATGCCGGCTTGCAACGAACCGTCGAAATTGTAGGCAACACCCGACTCCACGCCTCGCTCCTCAAACTTGCCGTTGTGCAGATTGTGGAAGAGAAGACTTGGCGTCATGTCGCAGGCAACATAAAGATCGGGCCAGCCGTCGTTATCGAAATCGGCTGTCACCACACCCAGTGCATAACGGCCGCCCGGTTTGCCGATGCCCGCCGCTTCCGTCACGTCGGTAAAGCTGCCGTCGCCGTTGTTCCGATAGAGCACGTTGTGCCCCAACGGAAGGCCGCGCGGACCGCACATCACCGGGATCCCTTTCCATTCACAGAAGCCGTTCTGTCCGGGCTTCGGCGTCTTCTCAAGATCGAGATCCACATAGTTAGAGACAAACAAGTCAAGGTTGCCATCGCGATCATAATCGATAAAGGTGCATCCGGAACCATAACGAGTGCCGGTCACTGGCAGCTTAGCCTTTTCGGTAGCGTCCTCAAATGTGGCATCGCCCTTATTGCGCATCAACACGTTGTGGCCGTAGTAAGTGATGAGCAGGTCCGGATGGCCGTCATTGTCGTAATCGCCGGCACAGACGCCTTGGGCCCATCCATGCAAGGCGATGCCGGCTTCGCGTGAGACCTCGCGAAATTTACCGTTCCCTTCGTTGTGATACAGGAACGCGTGCGCTTGGTTGTCTTCGGCGCTCGGCGAGAGACGCGTCCCGTTGGCGATGAAAATATCGTTGCGTCCGTCGCCATCGAAGTCGAAAATCGCGACGCCATTGCCGGTTGTCTCAAGAATGTAGTCCTTCCGAGCCAACCCTCCGTAGACGTTCTGCCCCGAGATTCCGGCGGGCGCGGCGATATCGCTGAAGTGCACGCTGAACGCGGCTGACCATCCGAGGAGAAAAAGGGGGAAACTGAGGCCGCTCAGGACCGCGATCAGCCGCATGTCACCGCAATTATAGCGGCCTTAAGCCAGGTGGATTAAGACTCCGTTCGACCGTGCTAATGGGTTCGGATTAACTGAGAACCCTTGGCGCGGAGGCCGATCCGGAACGCAAACTTTGCTGCCCGTTTTGAG